>NZ_QJPN01000009.1:0-13013 GCF_017312155.1 Pseudonocardia sp. UM4_GMWB1
ATGCTGGCCGCCGCGCTGCTCGCCGAGGCGGCGCTGAGCCTGCTCGGGCTCGGCGTCGTACCGCCCACCGCGAGCTGGGGCGTGATGCTCGGCAGCGGGTTCAAGGAGATCCGCTCCACCCCGCTGCTCGTGTTCTGGCCCGGCGTCGCGATCGCGGTGGCCACCCTGTCGTTCAACCTCATCGGCGATGGGCTGCGCGACGCCCTGGGCCGCCGGATCCGGAAGGCCGCCCCATGAGTGCACCCGCCACCACCTCCACCCTGCTCGGCGTGTCCGACCTCCGCGTCGAGTTCGCCACCGACCACGGCTGGTCCACCGTCGTGGCCGGGACGACGTTCTCTGTCGGCGAGCACGAGATCGTCGGCCTGGTCGGCGAGTCCGGCTCCGGCAAGACCGTCACCGGGCTTTCGGTGCTGGGCCTGCTGCCCCGCGGCGTCGGACGGGTCGCGTCCGGATCGGTGACGCTCGGCGGGCGGGACCTGCTCGGGCTCTCCGAGCGGGAGCTGCGCTCGGTGCGCGGCAACGAGGTCGCCATGGTCTTCCAGGAGCCGATGACCAGCCTGAACCCGGCGTTCAGGATCGGCGACCAGATCGCGGAGACGGTGCGCCTGCACCGCGGCGGCTCCCGGCGGGCGGCCCGGGACCGGGCGGTCGAGGTGCTCGACCTGGTCGGCATCCCGCACGCCCGGCGCCGCGCCGACGACTACCCGCACGAGTTCTCCGGCGGCATGCGGCAACGCGCGATGATCGCGAGATGGCGGGTCAGCTGCGAGCCGTCACTGCTGATCGCCGACGAGCCGACCACCGCCCTGGACGTGACGATCCAGGCGCAGGTCCTCGAGCTGTTGGCGAGCATGCAGGCCGAGCTCGGGATGAGCGTCCTGCTGGTGACCCACGACCTCGGCGTGGTCGCCGAGGTGTGCGAGCGGGTCGTGGTGATGTACGCCGGGCAGGTCGTGGAGCAGGCGCAGGTCGGCGAGCTGTTCGATCACCCCCGCCACCCCTACACCGAGGGGCTGCTGGCCGCGATGCCCCAGCTCGGCTCGCGCGGGCACCGGCTCCCGTCGATCCCGGGCCGGACCCCGGAGCCGTGGGCGATGCCTCCGGGCTGCCGGTTTCGCGCCCCGCTGCGAGTATGCCCTGCCTGCGTGCGAGGAACCGCCGTCGCTTCTCACCACCCGTCCCGACCATCTCTCGCGCTGCCTGCGCCACGACGAGCTGACCCTGCGAGGTGCCCGATGAGCGACTCGACGGCGGTGGGACACCCCAATGACCTGCTGGAGGTCGAGGACCTGCGCGTCACGTTCGGCTCGCCCGGCCTGCGCGGGCGCGGCCGGGTGTTGCACGCCGTCGACGGGGTCGACCTGCGGGTCGGGCGCGGCCGCACCCTGGGCCTGGTCGGCGAGTCCGGCTCGGGCAAGTCGACACTCGGGCGCGCCGTCCTGCGGCTGGTCCCGATCCGCGGGCGGGCGGGTACGCGTCGACGGCACCGACGTCACCGCGCTGCGCGGGCGGGCGCTGCGGGAGATGCGCCGCACGATGCAGATGGTCTTCCAGGACCCGTACTCCTCGCTGGACCGAGCTCGGTGATCGGCGAGAGCATCGCCGAACCGCTGCGCGAGCAGGAACGCCTCACACCCCGCGACGCGCGGGCCCGGGTCGCCGAGCTGCTCGGACGTCGTCGGGCTTCCCGCGAGCCACGCCGACCGCTACCCGGCGGAGTTCTCCGGCGGTCAGCGCCAGCGGGTCGCGATCGCCCGCGCCGTCGCGCTCAACCCGAGCCTGGTCGTCTGCGACGAGGCGGTGTCCGCGCTCGACGTCTCCACCCAGAACCAGGTGATCAACCTGCTGGAGGACCTGCGCGGCCGGTTCGGGCTGTCCTACCTGTTCATCGCGCACGACCTGGCCGTGGTGCGCCACATCGCGCACGAGGTGGCGGTGATGTACCTCGGGCACGTCGTGGAGAGCGGCCCGACCGACCGCGTCTACGACTCCCCCGCCCACCCCTACACACAGGCGCTGCTCTCAGCGATCCCGGCCTCGCATCCGTGCGACGCCGGCACCGGGAAACGGATGCTGCTCACCGGGGACCTGCCCGACCCCGCGAACCCGCCCGAAGGATGCGCGTTCGTGACCCGCTGCCCGTTCGCGAATGGACGTGTGCCGGGAGGTGGCGCCGGCCGTGACGCCGGTCGAGGGCGGCGGCGACGTGGCCTGTCACCTGCAGACCACCGGCCCGGCGCTGGCCGGTAGACCGCTCGGGGCGGGCGGGGTGGGCGGGGTGGACGCGGCGCCGAGGGTGGCGCCGTGACCGGCTCCCTGGACGGGATCACCGTCGTCGAGTTCGGGCAGTTCGTGTCCGTCCCGTTCTGCGCGCAGCTGATGGCCGACGCCGGCGCCCCGCGTGATCAAGGTCGAGCCGCCGGGCGGGGACTCCTACCGCCGCGCGCTCGAACTCGCGCCCGCGGAGAGCCCGCCAGTTCGCGATCAAGAACCGGGGCAAGGAGTCGGTCGCCCTGGACCTCGCCCACCCCGGCGCGGCCGACGTGGTCGACCGGCTGGCCGCGGCCGCGGACGTCGTCCTGGTGAACATGAGCCCGGCCGCGGTCGCCCGTCGCGGCCTGGACTTCGCGACCCTCTCGGCGCGGCACCCGCGGCTGGTGCACGGCTTGGTCACCGGATACGGCACGGTCGGGCCCGACGCCGGGCTGCCCGGCATGGACGTGGTGATGCAGGCGCACTCCGGGCTGGTCGCCGCGCTCGGCGCGGAGGCCGACGGGGTCCCGCGGCACAGCGAGGTGCAGGTCGCGGACTACGCGTCGTCGCTGCTGCTGCTCGCCGGGGTGTCGATGGCGCTGCTGGCCCGTGACCGCACCGGGCGCGGCCAGCAGGTCGACGTCTCGCTGCTCGGTGCGGCGCTGACCATGCAGAACAACCAGTTCTCGCACGTCGAGTCCGTCGACGGGTGGCGGGCCGGCTTCGTCGCCGACGAGCTGCCCGCGCTGCGCCGCGGCGGTGCGGGCCGGGACCGGATCGACGCCGCCCGTGCCGCGCACCAGAGCGACCGGCTGACCCTGACCGCGCACTACCGCGTGTTCGGCACGGCGGACGGCGCGATCTCGGTCGGTGCCGGGAGCCCGCCCACCCAGGAGCGCCTGGCCACGATCGCGGGGCTGCCGGTCGCACTGCTGGGCACCGACCCGGACACCGTCCGCATCCGGCTGACGGCGCTGTTCGCCACCCGCACCAGCGCCGAGTGGATCGCCGAGCTGCGGGCGGCGGCGATCCCGTGCGGCGAGGTCCGCGCGCTCGACGAGGTCCTCTCCGATCCGCACGTGGAGGCCGAGGGCCTGGTCGCCGACGTCGAGCACCCGGCGATCGGCCGCTACCGGGGCCTGGGCAGCCCGATCCGCTTCGGCGACACCCCGTCCGACCCCACCCGGCCGTCCCCGGCGTTTCGCCGCCCACACCACCGCCGTGCTCGACGAGCTCGGCTTCACCCCCGGCGAGGTCGAGGGCCTGCTGCGCTCCGGCGCCGCGGTGGCCGCGCCCCTTTCCGATGCCTCAGCCGACACCGCAGGCGACAACCGCAGCTTCGAGGAGGAGCACCGCATGATCTTCGCGCCGACCGTGCTGACCGAGACCGAGGAACGCCTACGGCTCGAGGTGCGGGAGTTCCTAGCGGCCGAGCTGCCGCCGGACTTCCGGCCCGGGCTGGGTCTGGGTGGCGGCCACGACCCGGAGTTTCCCCGCAGGCTGGCCGCGCGTGGCTGGGTCGGGATGGCCATCCGCGCGAGTACGGCGGGCAGGGCGCGACGCCGGTGGAGCGGTTCGTCGTGGTGGAGGAGCTGCTGGCCGCGGGTGCGCCGATCGTCGCGCACTGGGTGGCCGAGCGGCAGACCGCGCCGACGCTGCTCGCGTTCGGCACCGAGGAGCAGCGCCGCTGGTTCCTGCCGCGGATCGCGGCCGGCGAGTGCTGGTTCTCCCTCGGGATGAGCGAGCCCGACGCCGGCTCCGACCTCGCCTCGGTGCGCACGGCCGCGACGAAGGTCGACGGCGGGTGGGTCCTGAACGGCACGAAGATCTGGACCAGTGCCGCGCACCTGAACCACTTCTTCGTGGTGCTGTGCCGCACGTCGCCGTCCGACGACCGGCACGGCGGGCTGTCCCAGCTGATCGTGGACCTGCACGCGCCCGGGCTGAAGGTGTCCCCGATCCACTACCTCGACGGCGGACACCACTTCAACGAGGTCGTGTTTCACCGACGTGTTCGTGCCCGACGACCGGGTGCTGGGCGACGTCGGCTCCGGCTGGCACCAGGTGACCTCGGAGCTGGCCTACGAGCGCTCCGGCCCGGACCGCTACCTGTCCGCGTTCGGGCTGCTCGCCGCCTTCGTCCGAGAGGAGCGCCAGCGGAACGAGCATCAGCACCGGAGTTCGGGGTCACGTTCGACGACACGGCGCGGGCCGCGGTCGGGCGGGCGTCGGCGAAGCTCTGGACGATCCGGCAGCTCTCGCTGGCGGTGGCCCGGTCGTTGGAGCGGGGTGCGGCGCCCGCGGTGGAGGCGGCGCTGGTCAAGGACATCGGGACGCTCTACGAGCAGGAGGTGGTGGAGGTGCTGCGGCACGTCGCCGGTCAGGAGATCGACCCCGGGGGGCCCGGGCTGTTCGAGCGGCTGCTCGCCGAGGCGGTGCAGACCGCGCCGTCGTTCACGTTGCGCGGCGGCACCACCGAGGTGCTGCGCAGTATCGCGGCCAAGGGCCTGACCGGGGCCGGCCGATGAGCGCCCCGAGCGACGCGGACCTGGTCGCCGAGGCCGTCGGTGAGGTGTTGCGGGCACGATGCCCCCAGGACGTCGTCGCCGCGGCCGAGCACCGGGTGGGCCCCGGAGCTGTGGGCGGCCGTCGCGGCCGGCGGGTTCCCGTGGGTCTCGGTCCCCGAGGACGCGGCCGGGGGCGTCGCGGTCGGCGGCTCGGTGGCCGAGGCGTGCGCGGTGCTGGAGCAGGTCGGGCGCTACGCCGCGCCGTTGCCGGTGGCCGAGACCGGGCTGCTCGGCGGGTGGCTGCTCGCGGCGGCCGGGTTCGAGATCCCGTCCGGGCCGGTCACCACGGCGGCGACGGCCGGCTGGTCCGGCACGTCGTCCGCGGACACCGGCGAGGAAGGCCGGAGGCCGGCATCGGTGTCGCTGCGGCAGGAGAACGGCGATTGGGTCGCCGCGGGCAGCGTCGCGCGGGTGCCGTGGGCACGGGAGGCGGCCCGGATCGTGCTGCTCGCCGACTCCCGGACGGGCTGCAGGTCGTCGCGCTCGACCCGGGCGCGGCGCGGATCACGCCGGGCACCAACCTCGCCGCGGAGCCGCGCGACACCGTGCACCTCGACGACGTGCCGGTCGGCGGGGCCGGAGGCGGGGAGGTCGCGCCGGCGCCGGACGGTGTCAGCCACGACGCGCTGCTGCTGCGCGGCGCGCTGTCCCGGGCGGCGCTGATCGCCGGCGCCGCCGGGCGAATCCTCGACATCACCGTCACCTACACCGGGCAGCGCCAGCAGTTCGGACGTCCGGTCGCTCGGTTCCAGGCGGTCGCGGCGCACCTGGTGCGCCTGGCCGAGCAGACCGAGACGGTCCGGATGGCGGCCCGCGTCGCGGCGGCCAACACCCGCGCCGAGCCGCCATTTCTCGACATCGCGGCGGCCGCGACGGTGGCCGGCGAGTCGGCCGGGCTGATCGCCGCCGCCGCGCACCAGGCGACCGGCGCGATGGGCATGACCCGCGAGTACGAGCTCGGTCAGCTCACCCGGCGGCTGTGGTCCTGGCGCGAGGAGTACGGAGGCGAGCGGGTGTGGAGCACCCGGCTCGGGGCCGCCCTCACCGAGGGCGGAGCCGGGGCACTGTGGCCGGCGATCGCCCGCGGGGCCGCCGCGTGAGGACCGGCGGCCACACAAGGACGGAGCACGGGCTCGACGTCGTCGTGGACGGCCGAGTCGCGACCGTCACCCTGGACCGCCCGGAGCGGCTCAACGCCCTGTCCACCGGACTGCAGGGCGACCTGGTCCGCGCCTTCGACGGCTTCGACGCCGACGACGACGTGTGGGCCGTCGTGCTCACCGGCGCCGGGGACCGGGCGTTCTCCGCGGGCGTCGACCTCAAGGAGGTCCGGGAGGCCGACACCGGGCCGGGCCCGGGGCTGCGGCCGATGGCCGGGTTCTCCCGCAACGTGTTCGAGACGGTGCTCGAGTGCGCAAGCCGACGGTCGCCGCGCTCAACGGGTGGGCGATGGGCGGCGGCTGCGAGCTCGCGCTGGCCTGCGACGTCCGCCTCGCCGCCGAGCACGCCCGGATCGGGCTGCCGGAGGCCAAGCGCGGGATGGGCGCGAACTTCGGAGTGCACCTGCTGTCCCGGATCGTGCCGCGCGGGATCGCCTACGAGCTGCTCTACACCGGCGACGACCTCTCGGCCGCCGACGCGCACCGCTGGGGCCTGGTGAACCGGGTCGTCTCCGGTGCAGCGCTGGCGGCCGAAGCGGACGCGTTGGCCCGGCGGATCGCCGGGAACGCGCCGCTGACCGTGCAGCGTTACAAGGCCGCGATCGGGGCGGGGCGGGGAGCTGCCGCTGTCCTCGGCGCTGCGCCTGTCCGTCGGCCCGGACCCCTACACCAGCCGGGACCGCGGTCGAGGGGGTGGCCGCGTTCGTGGAGAAGCGGGCGCCCGTCTGGGAGGGACGCTGACCCCCGTGCGCGGATATCGCTGTTCTGGCAGCGATATCCGCGCACGGGTCAGTGGATGGGCTGATCCAGGGCGCGGTGGATCGGTTCGCCGGCCAGAAGATGCCCGGCTGGACCCCCGACGGCGGCCTACGGTGTCGCGTTCGTCCCGACGGACGAGGCCGTCCCGTGGTCGTTCCCGGTGGTCAACGTCGGCTGGCTGCACCGCCTGCCGGCTTTGGTGCTCCGGATCGTGAACGCATGCCCGGACGGGACCTGCCCGGGTTCATGACCGCCGCGTCGACGTCGCAGCAGCACGCCGCCCGCGGGAGTTGCTGGAGCTCGGCGGTGATCGCCTTGTGCAGGGACTGGTGACGAGTTGACAGTGCGTAGCGGGGCGAATTGCGGTCGGGGTAGGTCCAGAGCGGGCTGTGGCGATGCCCGGGAGGCTCCCATTCGTAACGTGGATGTACGTGTGCATGAAGATGTTCGAATGAGTTTCCGAGGGATCTTCTGGTTGATTCTTCGAAATCCACTGTCGAGCCGCTGGTACGCGTGTAGCTGGTCCCCGACCCCGACGGCCCGACTACCGCGCGCTACTGCCGGGCCTGCCCGCCGGCCGGGCCGATCACCGACCTGACCTGCGCGCGCTACGGCGACGGCCCCTTGCTCGTGGGGGACCTCGCTGCCGACCCCGCCGGGGCCGACGACGTACTGTCCGCGGCCGCGCAGCAGTGGCTCGTCGTGGCAGGGTGGCGCCTCGACGGGCCGGTGTGCCCCGGCTGTGCGTATATAGATCGGGGTTGACCGAGGTGCCGCAACGGGGCGCATCCTGCCACGACGAGCCACTGCTGCGCGGCCGCGGACAGTACGTCGTCGGCCCCGGCGGGGTCGGCAGCGAGGTCCCCCACGAGCAAGGGGCCGTCGCCGTAGCGCGCGCAGGTCAGGTCGGTGATCGGCCCGGCCGGCGGGCAGGCCCGGCAGTAGCGCGCGGTAGTCGGGCCGTCGGGGTCGGGGACCAGCTACACGCGTACCAGCGGCTCGACAGTGGATTTCGAAGAATCAACCAGAAGATCCCTCGGAAACTCATTCGAACATCTTCATGCACACGTACATCCACGTTACGAATGGGAGCCTCCCGGGCATCGCCACAGCCCGCTCTGGACCTACCCCGACCGCAATTCGCCCCGCTACGCACTGTCAACTCGTCACCAGTCCCTGCACAAGGCGATCACCGCCGAGCTCCAGCAACTCCCGCGGGCGGCGTGCTGCTGCGACGTCGACGCGGCGGTCATGAACCCGGGCAGGTCCCGTCCGGGCATGCGTTCACGATCCGGAGCACCAAAGCCGGCAGGCGGTGCAGCCAGCCGACGTTGACCACCGGGAACGACCACGGGACGGCCTCGTCCGTCGGGACGAACGCGACACCGTAGGCCGCCGTCGGGGGTCCAGCCGGGCATCTTCTGGCCGGCGAACCGATCCACCGCGCCCTGGATCAGCCCATCCACTGACCCGTGCGCGGATATCGCTGCCAGAACAGCGATATCCGCGCACGGGGGTCAGCGTCCCCTCCCAGACGGGCGCCCCGCTTCTCCACGAACGCGGCCACCCCCTCGACGCGGTCCCGGCTGGTGTAGGGGTCCGGGCCGACGGACAGGCGCAGCGCCGAGGACAGCGGCAGCTCCCCGCCCCGCCCGATCGGCGGCCTTGTAACGCTGCACGGTCAGCGGCGCGTTCCCGGCGATCCGCCGGGCCAACGCGTCCGCTTCGGCCGCCAGCGCTGCACCGGAGACGACCCGGTTCACCAGGCCCCAGCGGTGCGCGTCGGGCGGCCGAGAGGTCGTCGCCGGTGTAGAGCAGCTCGTAGGCGATCCCGCGCGGCACGATCCGGGACAGCAGGTGCACTCCGAAGTTCGCGCCCATCCCGCGCTTGGCCTCCGGCAGCCCGATCCGGGCGTGCTCGGCGGCGAGGCGGACGTCGCAGGCCAGCCGCGAGCTCGCAGCCGCCGCCCATCGCCCACCCGTTGAGCGGGCGACCGTCGGCTTGCCGCACTCGAGCACCGTCTCGAACACGTTGCGGGAGAACCCGGCCATCGGCCGCAGCCCCGGGCCCGGCCCGGTGTCGGCCTCCCGGACCTCCTTGAGGTCGACGCCCGCGGAGAACGCCCGGTCCCCGGCGCCGGTGAGCACGACGGCCCACACGTCGTCGTCGGCGTCGAAGCCGTCGAAGGCGCGGACCAGGTCGCCCTGCAGTCCGGTGGACAGGGCGTTGAGCCGCTCCGGGCGGTCCAGGGTGACGGTCGCGACTCGGCCGTCCACGACGACGTCGAGCCCGTGCTCCGTCCTTGTGTGGCCGCCGGTCCTCACGCGGCGGCCCCGCGGGCGATCGCCGGCCACAGTGCCCCGGCTCCGCCCTCGGTGAGGGCGGCCCCGAGCCGGGTGCTCCACACCCGCTCGCCTCCGTACTCCTCGCGCCAGGACCACAGCCGCCGGGTGAGCTGACCGAGCTCGTACTCGCGGGTCATGCCCATCGCGCCGGTCGCCTGGTGCGCGCGGCGGCGATCAGCCCGGCCGACTCGCCGGCCACCGTCGCGGCCGCCGCGATGTCGAGAAATGGCGGCTCGGCGCGGGTGTTGGCCGCCGCGACGCGGGCCGCCATCCGGACCGTCTCGGTCTGCTCGGCCAGGCGCACCAGGTGCGCCGCGACCGCCTGGAACCGAGCGACCGGACGTCCGAACTGCTGGCGCTGCCCGGTGTAGGTGACGGTGATGTCGAGGATTCGCCCGGCGGCGCCGGCGATCAGCGCCGCCCGGGACAGCGCGCCGCGCAGCAGCAGCGCGTCGTGGCTGACACCGTCCGGCGCCGGCGCGACCTCCCCGCCTCCGGCCCCGCCGACCGGCACGTCGTCGAGGTGCACGGTGTCGCGCGGCTCCGCGGCGAGGTTGGTGCCCGGCGTGATCCGCGCCGCGCCCGGGTCGAGCGCGACGACCTGCAGCCCGTCCGGGGAGTCGGCGAGCAGCACGATCCGGGCCGCCTCCCGTGCCCACGGCACCCGCGCGACGCTGCCCGCGGCGACCCAATCGCCGTTCTCCTGCCGCAGCGACACCGATGCCGGCCTCCGGCCTTCCTCGCCGGTGTCCGCGGACGACGTGCCGGACCAGCCGGCCGTCGCCGCCGTGGTGACCGGCCCGGACGGGATCTCGAACCCGGCCGCCGCGAGCAGCCACCCGCCGAGCAGCCCGGTCTCGGCCACCGGCAACGGCGCGGCGTAGCGCCCGACCTGCTCCAGCACCGCGCACGCCTCGGCCACCGAGCCGCCGACCGCGACGCCCCCGGCCGCGTCCTCGGGGACCGAGACCCACGGGAACCCGCCGGCCGCGACGGCCGCCCACAGCTCCGGGGCCCACCCGGTGCGCTCGGCCGCGGCGACGACGTCCTGGGGGCATCGTGCCCGCAACACCTCACCGACGGCCTCGGCGACCAGGTCCGCGTCGCTCGGGGCGCTCATCGGCCGGCCCCGGTCAGGCCCTTGGCCGCGATACTGCGCAGCACCTCGGTGGTGCCGCCGCGGCAACGTGAACGACGGCGCGGTCTGCACCGCCTCGGCGAGCAGCCGCTCGAACAGCCCGGGCCCCCCGGGGTCGATCTCCTGACCGGCGACGTGCCGCAGCACCTCCACCACCTCCTGCTCGTAGAGCGTCCCGATGTCCTTGACCAGCGCCGCCTCCACCGCGGGCGCCGCACCCCGCTCCAACGACCGGGCCACCGCCAGCGAGAGCTGCCGGATCGTCCAGAGCTTCGCCGACGCCCGCCCGACCGCGGCCCGCGCCGTGTCGTCGAACGTGACCCCGAACTCCCGGTGCTGATGCTCGTTCCGCTGGCGCTCCTCTCGGACGAAGGCGGCGAGCAGCCCGAACGCGGACAGGTAGCGGTCCGGGCCGGAGCGCTCGTAGGCCAGCTCCGAGGTCACCTGGTGCCAGCCGGAGCCGACGTCGCCCAGCACCCCGGTCGTCGGGCACGAACACGTCGGTGAACACGACCTCGTTGAAGTGGTGTCCGCCGTCGAGGTAGTGGATCGGGGACACCTTCAGCCCGGGCGCGTGCAGGTCCACGATCAGCTGGGACAGCGCCCGGTGCCGGTCGTCGGACGGCGACGTGCGGCACAGCACCACGAAGAAGTGGTTCAGGTGCGCGGCACTGGTCCAGATCTTCGTGCCGTTCAGGACCCACCCGCCGTCGACCTTCGTCGCGGCCGTGCGCACCGAGGCGAGGTCGGAGCCGGCGTCGGGCTCGCTCATCCCGAGGGAGAACCAGCACTCGCCGGCCGCGATCCGCGGCAGGAACCAGCGGCGCTGCTCCTCGGTGCCGAACGCGAGCAGCGTCGGCGCGGTCTGCCGCTCGGCCACCCAGTGCGCGACGATCGGCGCACCCGCGGCCAGCAAGCTCCTCCACCACGACGAACCGCTCCACCGGCGTCGCGCCCTGCCCGCCGTACTCGCGCGGGATGGCCATCCCGACCCAGCCACGCGCGGCCAGCCTGCGGGAGAACTCCGGGTCGTGGCCGCCACCCAGACCCAGCCCGGGCCGGAAGTCCGGCGGCAGCTCGGCCGCTAGGACTCCCGCACCTCGAGCCGTAGGCGTTCCTCGGTCTCGGTCAGCACGGTCGGCGCGAAGATCATGCGGTGCTCCTCCTCGAAGCTGCGGTGTCGCCTGCGGTGTCGGCTGAGGCATCGGAAAGGGGCGCGGCCACCGCGGCGCCGGAGCGCAGCAGGCCCTCGACCTCGCCGGGGGTGAAGCCGAGCTCGTCGAGCACGGCGGTGGTGTGGGGCGGCGAACGCCGGGGACGGCCGGGTGGGGTCGGACGGGGTGTCGCCGAAGCGGATCGGGCTGCCCAGGCCCCGGTAGCGGCCGATCGCCGGGTGCTCGACGTCGGCGACCAGGCCCTCGGCCTCCACGTGCGGATCGGAGAGGACCTCGTCGAGCGCGCGGACCTCGCCGCACGGGATCGCCGCCGCCCGCAGCTCGGCGATCCACTCGGCGCTGGTGCGGGTGGCGAACAGCGCCGTCAGCCGGATGCGGACGGTGTCCGGGTCGGTGCCCAGCAGTGCGACCGGCAGCCCCGCGATCGTGGCCAGGCGCTCCTGGGTGGGCGGGCTCCCGGCACCGACCGAGATCGCGCCGTCCGCCGTGCCGAACACGCGGTAGTGCGCGGTCAGGGTCAGCCGGTCGCTCTGGTGCGCGGCACGGGCGGCGTCGATCCGGTCCGGCCCGCACCGCCGCGGCGCAGCGCGGGCAGCTCGTCGGCGACGAAGCCGGCCCGCCACCCGTCGACGGACTCGACGTGCGAGAACTGGTTGTTCTGCATGGTCAGCGCCGCACCGAGCAGCGAGACGTCGACCTGCTGGCCGCGCCCGGTGCGGTCACGGGCCAGCAGCGCCATCGACACCCCGGCGAGCAGCAGCAGCGACGACGCGTAGTCCGCGACCTGCACCTCGCTGTGCCGCGGGACCCGTCGGCCTCCGCGCCGAGCGCGGCGACCAGCCCGGAGTGCGCCTGCATCACCACGTCCATGCCGGGCAGCCCGGCGTCGGGCCCGACCGTGCCGTATCCGGTGACCAAGCCGTGCACCAGCCGCGGGTGCCGCGCCGAGAGGGTCGCGAAGTCCAGGCCGCGACGGGCGACCGCGGCCGGGCTCATGTTCACCAGGACGACGTCCGCGGCCGCGGCCAGCCGGTCGACCACGTCGGCCGCGCCGGGGTGGGCGAGGTCCAGGGCGACCGACTCCTTGCCCCGGTTCTTGATCGCGAACTGGCGGCTCTCCCGCGGCGCGAGTTCGAGCGCGCGGCGGTAGGAGTCCCCGCCCGGCGGCTCGACCTTGATCACGCGGGCGCCGGCGTCGGCCATCAGCTGCGCGCAGAACGGGACGGACACGAACTGCCCGAACTCGACGACGGGTGATCCCGTCCAGGGAGCCGGTCACGGCGCCACCCTCGGCGCCGCGTCCACCCCGCCACCCCGCCCGCCCCGAGCGGTCTACCCGGCCAGCGCCGGGCCGGTGGTCTGCAGGTGACAGGCCACGTCGCCGCCGCCCTCGACCGGCGTCACGGCCGGCGCCACCTCCCGGCACACGTCCATCGCGAACGGGCAGCGGGTCACGAACGCGCATCCTTCGGGCGGGTTCGCGGGGTCGGGCAGGTCCCCGGTGAGCAGCATCCGTTTCCCGGTGCCGGCGTCGCACGGATGCGAGGCCGGGATCGCTGAGAGCAGCGCCTGTGTGTAGGGGTGGGGCGGGGGAGTCGTAGACGCGGTCGGT
>NZ_QJPN01000008.1:0-4717 GCF_017312155.1 Pseudonocardia sp. UM4_GMWB1
GCACGACCGGCCCCGATGCGCGGACGGGAACCCCGCGCAGGCCTCGGAGGGCATCGGGTAGAGTTCTCCACGGCTCACGGGGAGACCCGGGTGTCCATCGGGGTGTGGCGCAGCTTGGTAGCGCGCTTCGTTCGGGACGAAGAGGTCGCAGGTTCAAATCCTGTCACCCCCGACAACACGAAGGCCCAGGTCCGGCGGACCCTGGGCCTTCGTCGTGTTCCACGGCCTCACCGGAGGGCCGGGCCGAGCAGCAGGCCGCCGTCGCTCACGTACTCCGAGCCCGTCACGAAAGGACGCCGCCGGGGAGGCGAGGAACAGCACCAGCGCCGAGATGTCGGCCGGCTCTCCCAGCCGCGGCACCGCGAAGGGGTCGGGCGAGTAGAAGTCGGCGATGGGGGCGGCGGCTCCGGCGACGGGCTCGGTGATGAACGGCGTCGCGATGACCCCCGGGTGGACGACGTTGACCCGGATCCCGTCGCGGCCCAGCTCGAGCGCCGCGGTCCTGGTCAGGCCGCGCAGCGCCCACTTGGCGGCGACGTACGGCGCGTAGTGGGCGGTCCCCGGTCCCATGACGGAACCGATGTTGGTGATGGACCCGCCGCCCGCACGGCGCAGGGCCGGCGTCACCGCCTTGATGCCGAAGAACGCACCGGTCAGATCGATGTCGAGCACACGCCGCCACGTGGACGCCTCGGTCGTCTCGATCGGTGCGGGCGGGTTCTGGACGCCGGCGTTGTTGACCAGAACGGTCAGCCGGCCGAACCGGTGCTCGCCCCGGCGACGGCCGCGCTCCACGACGGCGCGGTACGCGGTCCGGGCCACCGACCCCGGGTCGTGACGACGACCGCGCGGTTCGTGGCGCGGACGGCGGGCGGCGTCGGGTGCACGATGGACCCGTGATCGGTGACCGCTGGGGCGTGACCGACGCCGAGACCACCCGCCCCTACCCGTGCGACGAGCTCGTCCCGGCCCCCACGCTGCAGGCGTGGCGGGGCGTCTCCGTCGCCGCGCCGGCCGCCGTCGTCTGGCCGTGGGTCGCCCAGATCCGGCTCGCCCCGTACTCCTACGACTGGGTCGACAACTTCGGACGCCGATCCCCGCAGGAGCTCGTAGGACTCCCGGAACCGCAGGTCGGGGACACCTTCACCGCGACCGGCGGACGGCGGCTCGGCCGGATCCTCTCGGTCGACCCCGGCGTGCAGCTCACCGGCAGCGTCCTGGGCGCCGTCATGTCCTACGTCCTCGCGCCGCAGGGGGCGGACACGACCCGTCTGCTGCTCAAGGTCGTCATGGGCGGCACCCGCGCGCTCGCACCGCTGGTGTCGGTCGGCGACCTCGTGATGGCCCGGCGGCAGCTGCTGAACCTGGGACGGCTCGCCGAGCGCCACAGCCGGCCACGGGGTCGTTGACGACACACCGGGCACGGTGGGGTGCGACGACGGGGTGTGATGCGCGATCCTGACGGGATGAGTGAGAACCCGGTAGCGCTCGATCTCGACGACGCGGGACTGGCCGGTGGCCTCCCCCGCCCGGCGCACCAGCTCGACGGGATCCAGGACGTACCGTTCCGCCCGGTCCAGTTCCGCGACAACGACCTCCCGACCGCACTGGAGCGCGCCGCGCAGTGGCTGCGGGAGACCCAGTCCTGGCTGGGCGAGCCGGTCGACGTGATCGCCATCCACCTCGACTACAACGAGGCGTCCGAGGCGGCGTACTACGAGCTCAAGCTGATGTGCAACGAGGAGGACCTCGCCGGGGCACCCATCGCGGTGCGCCAGCGGGCCGCCGCCGACGCCTGACCACACCCCGACGGGTCGTCGCCCCGGCACCGACCGTGCCGGGGCGACGCCCATCCAGTGATCAGAGTCACGCCGAGCATGACGATCAGCAGGTCGCGACCCTCCGGAACGGCCGCGGGAGCGTCTCAGGGCGGACGGCTGTTTGGCCGACACCGGGCCCTGCGGTAGCGTCCTCCTCGGTCACCGTAGTTCTGAGTTTCGTGTCTCAAGCGCGCTCGCAGAATGATGATGCGGGCGGATCCGCTGTCTTTGGTGTAGCTGAAGCTGGCTGCCGTCTGGGAATTCCTCTGACCCGGGCAGCCGCACGACGTGGTTGTTCCGTCCGAAAGCTGCATGACAAGGAGTCACCATGACCAACGGAACCGTGAAGTGGTTCAACGCCGAGAAGGGCTTCGGCTTCATCGCCCCCGAGGACGGCGGCGCCGACGTGTTCGTCCACTACTCGGCCATCGAGGGCTCGGGCTTCAAGGAGCTCCAGGAGAACCAGGCCGTGTCCTACGAGGTCACCCAGGGCGCCAAGGGCCCGCAGGCCTCCTCGGTGTCCCCCCGCTGACACCCCGCCCGGCCGTGCGGCCGGGCACTGTTCCTCCGTCCGATGGCGGCATCCCCACGCGGGATGCCGCCATCGGCGTCTCCGGGCCGCTAGCGTGGCGGAGTGCCGCTGTCCGCCCGCCAGACCGCGCTGCTGGCGGACCAGTTACCCGGACACGAGGTCGTCGCCGACCACGGCTGGGGTCTGGTCGGGACCACCGTGCTGCAGATCCGCCACGCCGGTGCCGACCTCATCGTGAAGGCCGGCGACGACGCCGACACCCACATCGCCCGTGAGCTGCGCGCCCACCGCGAGTGGCTGGCCCCGCTCGTCGCCCGCGGCCGCGCGCCGGAGCTGCGCCACGCCGACGCCGACGCGAAGCTGCTGGTCACCCCGCTACCTGCCCGGGGCCCTGGTGCAGGACACGCCCGCCGAGCACGAGCCGTCGACCTACCGCGGCGCCGGGGAGCTGCTGGCGCTGCTGCACGACCGGCCCGCCGTCGTCGTCGCCCGGCCTTCCACGATTGAGGTGTCGGCCACCGGGCGTGGCGGATCTGCAGCACGGTGGTCCGACCAGACCCCAGCCGTGGTCGGCGACGACCTCGTGTCCGGGTAACCGGTCCGCCAGCAGCGCGGTCTGGCGGGCGGACAGCGGCACTCCGCCACGCTAGCGGCCCGGAGACGCCGATGGCGGCATCCCGCGTGGGGATGCCGCCATCGGACGGAGGAACAGTGCCCGGCCGCACGGCCGGGCGGGGGTGTCAGCGGGGGGACACCGAGGAGGCCTGCGGGCCCTTGGCGCCCTGGGTGACCTCGTAGGACACGGCCTGGTTCTCCTGGAGCTCCTTGAAGCCCGAGCCCTCGATGGCCGAGTAGTGGACGAACACGTCGGCGCCGCCGTCCTCGGGGGCGATGAAGCCGAAGCCCTTCTCGGCGTTGAACCACTTCACGGTTCCGTTGGTCATGGTGACTCCTTGTCATGCAGCTTTCGGACGGAACAACCACGTCGTGCGGCTGCCCGGGTCAGAGGAATTCCCAGACGGCAGCCAGCTTCAGCTACACCAAAGACAGCGGATCCGCCCGCATCATCATTCTGCGAGCGCGCTTGAGACACGAAACTCAGAACTACGGTGACCGAGGAGGACGCTACCGCAGGGCCCGGTGTCGGCCAAACAGCCGTCCGCCCTGAGACGCTCCCGCGGCCGTTCCGGAGGGTCGCGACCTGCTGATCGTCATGCCTCGGCGTGACTCTGATCACTGGATGGGCGTCGCCCCGGCACGGTCGGTGCCGGGGCGACGACCCGTCGGGGTGTGGTCAGGCGTCGGCGGCGGCCCGCTGGCGCACCGCGATGGGTGCCCCGGCGAGGTCCTCCTCGTTGCACATCAGCTTGAGCTCGTAGTACGCCGCCTCGGACGCCTCGTTGTAGTCGAGGTGGATGGCGATCACGTCGACCGGCTCGCCCAGCCAGGACTGGGTCTCCCGCAGCCACTGCGCGGCGCGCTCCAGTGCGGTCGGGAGGTCGTTGTCGCGGAACTGGACCGGGCGGAACGGTACGTCCTGGATCCCGTCGAGCTGGTGCGCCGGGCGGGGGAGGCCACCGGCCAGTCCCGCGTCGTCGAGATCGAGCGCTACCGGGTTCTCACTCATCCCGTCAGGATCGCGCATCACACCCCGTCGTCGCACCCCACCGTGCCCGGTGTGTCGTCAACGACCCCGTGGCCGGCTGTGGCGCTCCGGCGAGCCGTCCCAGGTTCAGCAGCTGCCGCCGGGCCATCACGAGGTCGCCGACCGACACCAGCGGTGCGAGCGCGCGGGTGCCGCCCATGACGACCTTGAGCAGCAGACGGGTCGTGTCCGCCCCCTGCGGCGCGAGGACGTAGGACATGACGGCGCCCAGGACGCTGCCGGTGAGCTGCACGCCGGGGTCGACCGAGAGGATCCGGCCGAGCCGCCGTCCGCCGGTCGCGGTGAAGGTGTCCCGACCTGCGGTTCCGGGAGTCCTACGAGCTCCTGCGGGGATCGGCGTCCGAAGTTGTCGACCCAGTCGTAGGAGTACGGGGCGAGCCGGATCTGGGCGACCCACGGCCAGACGACGGCGGCCGGCGCGGCGACGGAGACGCCCCCGCCACGCCTGCAGCGTGGGGGCCGGGACGAGCTCGTCGCACGGGTAGGGGCGGGTGGTCTCGGCGTCGGTCACGCCCCAGCGGTCACCGATCACGGGTCCATCGTGCACCCGACGCCGCCCGCCGTCCGCGCCCACGAACCGCGCGGTCGTCGTCACGACCCGGGGTCGGTGGCCCGGACCGCGTACCGCGCCGTCGTGGAGCGCGGCCGCGTCGCCGAGGCCGAGCACCGGTTCGGCCGGCTGACCGTTCTGGTCAACAA
>NZ_QJPN01000002.1:0-292232 GCF_017312155.1 Pseudonocardia sp. UM4_GMWB1
AGGGCTAGTGCAAAGCACAGCGCACTGAGCCCTACGCCGATCTGGACTCCGGCCGTGTAAGCGCATCGATCAGCAGGTCGGCAGATCAAGCATCAGAGAAGCCACCGACAGGTAGAACGGTGCGGGCACCGGCGGGCCACGCAGCCGGGAGACCCGCCCGAGCATCAGGCGGGGCCATCGCGGGGCGTCCCGGACGCCCGTCAGCAGCACCGTGACGCGAGCGGGGTTGGCAGGATCGAACGCGAGCCCCGGTCCGTAGGTTCCGCGGGCCATCCAGATTGGAGTACCCGGCGCGTCGGTGTCGAGGAACCGCCGCGGTTGCGACCAGTCCGCGCGGTCGGCGCTGGGGTGTGCCGCTGTGCTCCACCAGAGGCCCTGCGGCGGGAAGCCGCCCGTGTTGTGCAGGTCGGATCCGCGTGCAAGCAGCATCATCCACCTGTCGCCGCGCGGCGCGATCGCGATGTCGAAGAAGCCCTCGTCCGGCCCGGCGAACACACGCGGCGGTGTCCAACCGGTCAGGCCGTCCTCGCTCTCGACGCAGTGCAGCTCGTAGTCGGGGTGCTCGCCGGGACCGATCTCGTGCGGGTTGGCCTGATACCACATCCGGTAGCGACCCCCGGAATGAACGACGCGCGGTTCGAGCACGCTCCATCGCGGGCCGCTGCCCTCCAGCACCGGCGCTCCGCGCCGCCGCCACTGGCCGTCGACGTGCTCCAGCACGCCGATCGCGTACCTGCTCCCGGGCCCGTAAAGCTTGGCGTTCGCCCGGCCCGAGTAATAGATCCGAGCGCCGTTGCCCGCAGCCGGCGGGACGTAGCTCGGGGTGTGCATGCCGGCAGCGTCCCAACTGCCCTTCGGCGGGTCGGCGGCCAGCGGTCGGGCCCGGCCCCGAGGGTCGCAGGCGACCCGCCATGGACCGCCGGGGCCGGTCGCCTCGTCGACCAGGTGCGCGCGGAACAGGCGGTTGCGGAACATGGTGGTGAAGCCGCCGACGAACAGGGTCCACCGGTCGTCGACGAGGTGAACGTTCGGGTCACCGACACCGAGTAGCCCTCGCGGCATCGGACCGTCAAGCATGTCCCACAGCACAATCGGCGCGGGGCTGCCCTGGGATCGCCACAGGTCGGGCTGGTCGGCGTTCATGAGTGCGACCTCCTGGCTGGAGACGCGCGGCAGCGCGCTGAGACCGTGTTTGAGAAGGGTCGGCGTGTCTGCGCCGCGCGGGCCGCGCTCTGGTCCATCGTGGACGGGTGGCTCGGCGTCAGCGGCGGTATCCCTCGGACACCAGCGATGAGCAGTGGGCGTTGATCGAACCGCTGTTGCCCGAGGCCGGGGCGGGTGGGCGTCCGGAGAAGCACCCGCGCCGGGACGTGGTCGACGCGATCCTCTACGTCGTGCGGGCGGGGTGCGCTTGGCGGGCTCTACCAGCGGACTTCCCGCCCTGGCAGACCGTCTACTGGTATTTCAACCGGTGGGAACAGCAGAAGGTCACCGAGAAGATCCTCCCGGTCGTGCGCCGTCAGCTACGTGCCGACGAGGGGCGGGACCCGGAACCGAGCGCGGGGATCATCGACTCGCAGTCGGTGAAGGGTGCCGACACCGTCGGGCAGGACTCGCGCGGCTTCGACGCAGGGAAGAAGATCAACGGCCGGAAGCGGTTCATCGTGACCGACACCCTGGGCCTGCTGTTGACCACGGTGGTGTGCTCGGCGTCGGTGCAGGACCGCGACGGGGCGAAGTCGATCCTGCTCGACCTGTACCTGCGCACCAGGGTGCGGTTCGTCTACGCCGACGCCGGGTTCGCCGGACGCCTGCTGGAGTGGGCGAACACGATCCTGCGCGCACCAGCGTCGAGGTCGTGCGCAAACCGCCTGAGCAGCGCGGGTTCGCCGTCCTCCCGCGCCGCTGGGTGGTCGAGCGGGACACTGGCCCTGGCTGACCGCACACCGCCGTCTGGCCCGCGACTACGAACGCCACCCGCCGTCTCCGAGGCCATGATCCGCTGGGCCGCGATCAACACCATCACCCGCCGCATCGCCCGCGGCAAGCCGGCCGCCCGCCAACAGAAATACGTCTTCACACCCGCGACTTGATCTTCTCAAACACGCTCTGACTCCCCTGCGGATCAGGTAGGTCGGTTCCAGAAACTACCGCGGTGTCCGGTTCGGCAGCAACCGGCTCACACGATGCCTACGTTCCTGCGGCCCTTACGTCCCGATCACTCACGATGCCCCTCCGCGGCTGGTCCAGCTACTCGCTCAGCAGGTGCTCGAGCAGGTCACTGATGCCCGGCACCGCAAAGAGCACCTCGGCGCCGTCCAGGTCCGGCGGCAGCGTCCGGGCAGGTCCCGGCAGGAGTGTGCGCCACAGCGCCGGCCTCGGTCGCGATCAGGCCGCCGGCCGCGACGTCCCATGGGTGCAGGGTCTCGGTGTGCGCATCCAGGCGTCCGGCGGCAAGCCAGGCGAGGTCGAGAGCGGGCGAGGACGCCCGGCGGATGTCCTGGCAGTGCGTGATCAGCCGGCGGATGCGTTCGACGAGCGCGTCGATGTCGGGGCGGACGTGCGGGAACCCGGTGCTGACGATCGCGTCGGCGAGCGAGCCCCGGTCGGTCACCCCGATCGGGGCTCCGTCCAGAGCGGCTCCCCGCCCGAGGATCGCGGTGAACGTCTCGTCCAGCAGGGGAGCGTGTACCACGCCAGCCTGGACGACGCCGTCGATGGCAAAGGCGATCGAGACGGCGACGTAGCGGTGCCCGCGTGCGAAGTTCGCCGTCCCGTCGATCGGGTCGACGATCCACAACGGTCCCTCGCCGACGACGGGCAGGTCACCGGACTCCTCGCTCAGCACTGGGACGCTTGGGATGCAGCTGCCGAGTACGCCCCGGATGATCCGGTCCGAGCGCAGGTCGGAGTCCGTGACTGGCTCGACGCCGTCCTTCATCTGCAGTACCGGCCCGCCGTCCGCCTGCGCCGCGCGGGCGATCTCCCGCCCGGCGGTCCGCGCAGCTGACACGGCGCAGTCGAGCACCGCGTGCAGGTCGTAGTTACCCATAGTCGTCCACAGTGCAGCACAGCGCAGATCTAGTCCCACCGGAAACGTTCGTGGTGTCGAGCGCAGGGTTGCGGAGTCGGGTGACTCAGGTAGAGCAACGGATTCACGGGCTCGTAGCAGTACGACCGGCGAGAAGGCATGACGACAGCGATCCGGGAGCCCGCCCAATCGCGCTCAGGGGCTCCCCTACTCCAGATCTGGTCCCGGCTACTGGTCACGAGGGAGTCTGACCCGGTGCAGGGCGGAGCTGTCATCGGCCAACGAGAGCGCGGACGCTCGGTGTTCTCGGCCGGGTCCATCCCGGTCCAGCGCAGCTCGTATCCCGCGGGGTGGACGAGCTGGGCCAGGAACGCCCGTTGGGTGCGCCCGTTGCCCTCCCGGAACTTATCTGCACGGAGAAGACAGTCTTCGCCGGTGCGACGAGGAGCCGCGCGTCATGGACTAGTCTTCGGGTGACTGTGATCATCCGCTGCATCGCTGATCGAAGTACTGTTCACCGCGTGATATCAGGGTCGACTGCTCATGGGCAGAGCGCGTATTCGCTCCGCATGGAGTGGGGCCTCGCCGGAGCCGCTGCTGTGGTTCCGGACTGCGATATCGCCGTAGTCGTCGACGTCCTGAGCTTCACCACGACGTTGACCGTGGCCGCCGATCGAGGCGTCGTCGTCTATCCGCTGCCCTGGCGAAAGGATGCGGCCGCCACTTTCGCTGCTGCCCGTGCTGCGACTCTCGCCGTTGGCAGATCGGAAGCCCGAGCAGGTCAGGTCAGCTTGTCGCCGGCCAGCATCCGGAACGCTCAATCGTTAGAGCGTCTCGTACTTCCGTCTCCTAACGGGTCTTCGATCAGCTTCGAGCTCGCTAGGTCGCAGGCAGACGTGCTCGGTTGCAGCCTGCGCAACCGCGCCGCCGTGGCAAGTTGGATCCAGGCCCGCCGCGCCGCCGCCCCAGACATTCGCGTCGCAATCATCCCGGCCGGCGAGAAGTGGCCAGACCGGAGCCTCCGCCCTGCCGTGGAAGATCTATGGGGAGCAGGCGCACTGATCTCTGCATTGCACAGCTTCGGCTGGACTGACCTTTCGCCGGAGGCTTTTGTCGCAGCAACGTCGTTTGAGACCGCCTCGGCTCAGATCACTCAGCTGCTCCGTGAATGCGCCAGCGGGCGGGAACTGATCGACAGCGGATACGAGGACGACGTCCAAACCGCGAGTGAACTGGACTCCAGCTCACTCGTCCCGATCTTGCGGGGCGACATGTTCGTTGCCAACGTCTAGTTCGGGGATCCTGGCCGACGCCGGTAGGAGGCGAACATAACCGTCAGCCAGTGGGACGCGGCCGCCATCAGCCTCTACCCGCGGGTTGTCTGGGTAAAGAGTAGTTCAACAACCTTGATGATCCGCAGGTCCGAGCGCTAATGAGGGGGTGACGCGGCCGATAAGCGGTACGTGACTACGCCGCAGAGCCCCTACCAGGGCCACCCTCAGCAGCAGCCCTACTACGGTCAGTACCCGCCCCAGCAGGGCGGCCAGTACCCGCCGCAGGGCTACCCGCCCCCGCAGGGCCAGTACCCGCAGTACAACCAGGCCCCGCAGATCCCGCCGCCCGCGCCGAAGAAGAAGCGCACCGGGCTCAAGGTGACCCTCGGGATCCTCGTCGCGATCGTCGTCATCGCGATCGCCACCGGCGGTGGCGGCGACGAGCAGGCCCCGGCCGCCGCCTCAGGAGACGCGAACGCCGCCCCTGCCGCCGCCGGTGCCGCCGCGAGCGGGGACCAGTCGGTGAAGTTCGGGCAGGAGGCCACCTCCGGAGACCTGGCCATCTCGGCGTCCGCACCCGAGCAGGTCACCGAGTTCGGCATGACGCAGGCGTGCTCGACGGTCACCTACAAGAACAACGGGTCCAGCCCGGCGTCGTTCAACCCGTTCGACTGGAAGTTCACCACCCCGGCCGGGGTCGAGGCGTCCGCGTCGATCCCGTTCAACGCCGGGGCGAAGGCGCTGAACTCCGGTCAGCTCGCCCCGGGCGGCACCACCTCGGGGATGATCTGCGGCGACCAGCAGACCACCGACGTCAACGCGGTCAAGTACGCGCCCTCGTTCAGCTTCTCCGACCCGATCACCTGGACGAACTGACCTCCATCCCCCGAGCTGCGCGCCGAAAGCCGGGGTAGTCACGCACAACGACACGGCGCGCAACCGAGGCCCCCGCCACAGCACCCCTGCGGCGGGGGCCTCATCATCTCCGCGGCAGGCCCCGCCGCCATCGAGCCAGCTGCGCTGTCGACGACGGTCTCGACACCGCCGCGAGACCAGATCTCCAGGCGCAGGCGGATCCCGAGGGGCTCGCGTGGGGCTGCCGTAGCGTCGCGGCGATGCCCTCCTTCCACCTCCGTCTCCTCGACCAGTAGGGGGCGCCGTGAGCTGGGGGACTCGCTGGCCCTGACGCTCACCTCGGTCTTCAACTCCGTCGCCGGCCTTCTGGGGTTTCTGATCGCGGCGTGGGTGATGCCCCAGGAGGAGGTCGGGCGGGCGACGGAGTTCGTCTCGGCCATGCAGCTGATCGGCGGCGCGGCTCAGCTCAATCTCGGTATCGGCATCATGAGGTGGCTGCCCGGGGCAGGCCGCAAGTCCGTGCGGCTGGTGTTCGGCAGCCTGCTGCTGATCATGCCGTTGTCCGGGCTGGCCGGGCTGGTCTACGGGCTGCTCGTCCCGCGGGTGGCGTTGGTCGCCGCCGGCGAGGGTTCCTTCGGGTTCGGCCTGTTGCTGCTGGTGCTGGGCTGTGCCGGGTGGGGCGTGTTCGTCGTGCACGACTTCGTCATGGTCGCCGCGGGCCGGCCCTGGCTGGCGGTCTGGCGAAGCGGGACCTTCGCCGTGGCCCGGATCGGCCTGCTCGCCGTGCTCGGGGCAGGCCTGGCCTCGCAGGGCATGGTGCTGTCCTGGGTGATCCCGGTCGTGGTGTGGATCGGGGTCGGCACGATCGTGCTGTGGTTCCTGGTCCGCAGATTCGCCGCCGCGGGCGGGCCCGGTGTCCTGCCCAGCCGGGCCACGATGGCCGGGTTCCTCGCCCCGACCGCGGTGGCCCAGCTCGGGGCAGTGCTGCTCTACAACCAGATCCCGCTGCTGGCGAACTTCCGGATGGGTAACGCCATCGGCGCGGTGTTCTTCATCGCCTGGCAGGCCACCGTCGTCATCGACACCGCCGCGGTGTTCTTCACCAACTCCCTCGCCGTGCAGACCGCGCGCGAGCCTCACCGCGCCGTCGAGCTCGCCCGCCGGACACGACGCCGCATGCTGGTGCTGTTCGTCCCGCTCCTCGCCCTGGGCGCGGCCCTGGGCTGGCCGGTCCTGCGGGTCCTGGGACCCGGCTACACCGTCGGCGCACCGATCATCGCCGCGCTCATGGTCGGTGTGCTGTTCCGGCTCGTGGTGGTCTTCGAGCTGGCTCGACGCCAGGCCGACGGCGACGGCACCGGTTACGCCCGCCTGTCGCTGCTCAACTGCGGGCTGGTCGTCGCCATCGCCTCGCTCACCCCACTGCCGGACCCGGCAACGACACACCCCGCGCTGGTCATGCTGCCCTTCGTCCTCGGCTACCTCGTCGTCCAGACCGCCTTCGCAGCCGTCCTGACCGTCACCGACAGGCGAGCACGGTGCCGCACCTCGAACCGTTCCTTAGAGCGTGTTTGAGAAGATCAAGTCGCGGGTGTGAAGACGTATTTCTGTTGGCGGGCGGCCGGCTTGCCGCGGGCGATGCGGCGGGTGATGGTGTTGATCGCGGCCCAGCGGATCATGGCCTCGGAGACGGCGGGGTGGCGTTCGTAGTCGCGGGCCAGACGGCGGTGTGCGGTCAGCCAGGCCAGTGTCCGCTCGACCACCCAGCGGCGCGGGAGGACGGCGAACCCGCGCTGCTCAGGCGGTTTGCGCACGACCTCGACGCTGGTGCGCAGGATCGTGTTCGCCCACTCCAGCAGGCGTCCGGCGAACCCGGCGTCGGCGTAGACGAACCGCACCCTGGTGCGCAGGTACAGGTCGAGCAGGATCGACTTCGCCCCGTCGCGGTCCTGCACCGACGCCGAGCACACCACCGTGGTCAACAGCAGGCCCAGGGTGTCGGTCACGATGAACCGCTTCCGGCCGTTGATCTTCTTCCCTGCGTCGAAGCCGCGCGAGTCCTGCCCGACGGTGTCGGCACCCTTCACCGACTGCGAGTCGATGATCCCCGCGCTCGGTTCCGGGTCCCGCCCCTCGTCGGCACGTAGCTGACGGCGCACGACCGGGAGGATCTTCTCGGTGACCTTCTGCTGTTCCCACCGGTTGAAATACCAGTAGACGGTCTGCCAGGGCGGGAAGTCCGCTGGTAGAGCCCGCCAAGCGCACCCCGCCCGCACGACGTAGAGGATCGCGTCGACCACGTCCCGGCGCGGGTGCTTCTCCGGACGCCCACCCGCCCCGGCCTCGGGCAACAGCGGTTCGATCAACGCCCACTGCTCATCGCTGGTGTCCGAGGGATACCGCCGCTGACGCCGAGCCACCCGTCCACGATGGACCAGAGCGCGGCCCGCGCGGCGCAGACACGCCGACCCTTCTCAAACACGGTCTTAGGCCCGGCGCCGGAGTGACTGCGCAGAGATACACGTAAGTAATCAATGAACTGCGGAGTAACCATGCGCCAGCAGCTCAGACACCGGCGGTGCATGTGCGGTGGCGCGCCGCATGCGGTGTGAAGCGCCCCGGATGTGGTGGAGGCTCTGATCCCACGGGAAGGTGGAGATCGTGCCGGCACCGAGGAAGTTCAGCGACGAGATGCGCGAGCGCGCCCAGCGCATGGTCCGTGAAGCACGCCGGCAAGAGCCGGGGCTCTCGGTCAACGCGGCGTGCAAGCGGATCGGCCCGCAGTTGGGGATCCTCCCCGACACGTTGCGCGGCTGGTGCAAACAGGCCGACATCGACGACGGTCTGGCCGCGGGTGTGACCACTGCAGAGTCCGAGGAGCTCAAGCGGCTGCGGCGGGAGAACGCCGAGCTGCGGCGGGCGAACGAGATCCTCAAGACCGCGTCGGCGTTTTTCGCGGCGGCGGAGCTCGACCGCCATATCCGCTGATCGTGGCCTACATCGATCAGCACAAGCGCCGCTTCGGGGTCGAGCCGATCTGTGCTGCCCTGCGCGCGCAGGGCATCGCGGTCGCCCCGAGCGGCTACTACGCGCACAAGAAGCGGGGTCCGTCGCGGCGGGCGCTGCACGACGCGGCGCTGGCCGAGACGATCGAGGCCACCTTCTTCGACCGGGACAAGGGCCGCGGGCTCTACGGGGCCCGCAAGATGTGGCACCAGTTGCGCCGCGACGGCGTCACCGGCCAAGGCGGCGAGCCGGTCGCGCGCTGCACCGTGGAACGACTGATGCGCGAGCTCGGGCTGCGCGGCGTGCGCCGCGGTCAGCCCACGATCACCACCCGGCCCGACCAGCACGCCGGGCGGGCCCCGGACCTGGTCGACAGGGACTTCACCGCGGCGCGGCCCAACCAGCTCTGGGTCGTGGACCTGACCTACGTGCCGACATGGTCGGGGACGGTGTTCACCGCGTTCGTCTCCGACGTGTACTCCCGGCGGATCGTCGGGTGGCGCTGCGCCGCGCGGATGCCCACCGAGCTCCCGCTCGACGCCCTGGAGATGGCGCTGTGGACCCGTGGGTGCATGGGCCAGCAAGGCGGGATCTGGCGGCAGGTCGGGGCGAGAGTAGGGATGGCGATGGTGTCCATCCAGCGGGCCAGCTCGTCCCACGCGGCTGCAGCCTCCTGGGCGGACAGTCGCGCCCACACCACTGGCCCGGCCCCGTCGCGGTCGGGCGGGCCTGGGGCAGTCGCGGCCGCGAGTTCGTCGATCTGGGGTGCGAGCTCTGCCAAGACCGCGGCCTGCTCCCGGCTGTATTGATCGAGCTCGCCGAGTCTGCGCTCGGTGTAGGAGTGGCGTTCGTCGTGAGCGCGCAGTGTGGCGCGCAGTGCGGTCACCGCTTCGAGCAGCTCCTCGATCCGAGGATCACCCGCCTGCGGGCCGGTCACGACCGTCGCCCTCGGTGCGCGGTGGGGTCCTCGACCGCGGTCCACACCGCCTGGGGCCCGGCCATGGTGATCATGAGGCGCGGGGTGGGGCGAGCGGTGACCGTACTGGGTGCGGTTCTGGTCATGGCTGCCTTCCTGTACTGGGGGTGTGCGAAGAGTGGCCGGCGAGGGCGTAGGGATCTCACGGGTTTCCCTCGAGCAGCGCGATGATCCGGTCGTTGAGCGCGTCGGCGTCGTCGGCGATGCTGTCGAGGAGGGTGAGGACCTGGTCCAGACTGGGTGTTTCTCGCCCCGCGGCCGCCCGGGTGCGCACGGTGGGGACGTCCGGCGGCGAGTCGTGCTCGCCGGGCTGTGATGCGCGGGCGGCGGTGAGTGCGAGCCGGGTACGGATGGTGCGCGCGGTGATGGGGCGGTAGTCGTCGTGCCAGCCGTAGCGGTCGATGGCCGGCAGGAGTGTGGCGGCGGCGCACCACCGCTGGGGGGCCCGGCACTGGTGACGGTGCGGGCCGGTGGCGGTCGGGGCGTGGGCGCGGGTGAGGTCCATGCGGGCCGATCCGCGGCCCAGCCCGTCGAGGACGCCGAGGAGCTCCAGCCAGCGCACGACGGCACACGTCGGGCAGCGCCGCGGGTCGACGTCGACAGGCACCGGCTGTGCCCCGACCCGCACGCCCTCGTCGTCGACGATGACCGCGGCGGGGACCAGCTCCCGCACCCGTGCCTGCGGCAGGTCCAGGACCACGGTGGCGACGACGAGGAAGGCGTCGCGGCGGCCGTGGAGCCCGTGGGGCCAGCCGCGGGTCGCGCAGGCAGCGATCATCTCGCCCGGATCAGGGACGCCCGCGCGAGCAGCCCGCGGCCGCGGAAGCGCGGCGGGCCCGGTCTCGGGGCGAGGGAGTAGATACCCGGTCTGGCGGTGAACGGCGGCGATCGCGCGCACCCGCCGAGCCTGGGTGGCCGGGCGGGCCGGCAGCGCGGCGAAGAACCCGACCAGTGTGGGCACCGTGGTCGGCAGAGCTGGTTGCCCGGTCGCGGCGGCGTAGTCGCAGAACAACGCCCACTCCCGGCCGTAGCCGGCACCGGCGGCGTCCCGGGGCGGTGATGCGGCAGGCGCCGGACTCGCACGATCGGTCGTCGATCGATTCGCCGGGTCACTCATGGTTCAGGACCCGGTCCAGTGCCTTCCGGCCGGCCGGTCCCCAGGCCGGTTTGCCGCCGGGTAGGCCCCGGTCGCCGTTCTGGCCCATCAGCATCAGGAACAGGCTCTTGAGCAGAGCCAGCCCCCGAGCACGCCGCATCGTCGCCTCGTCGACCTCTGCGTAGGCGGAGAAGAAGTGCTCGGCCATGCCCGCTGGGAGCACCACCCAGGCGGCCGCGAGATCCACCGCGGGGTCGCCGGCGAACAGGGCCCCGAAATCGACCACCCCGGTCAGCGTCCCGTCCGCGATGACGACGTTCGCGGGGTGCAGGTCGCCGTGCACCCACATCCGCGGCCCGGCCCACCCGGGGGTGGCGACGGCGTCCTGCCAGACCGCGCGAGCTCCGGCGGTATCGACATCGAACGCGGCTGTGTCGATCGAGCCCAGGAAGTGCTCGAAGCCTCCGGTGCTCTCGCGAGGGTGGGCTCCGATTCCCATGTCATCACCGGGTGCGTCGCCCGGTGCTGGGACGTGCAGGGCCTGGAGGAACGCGGCGAGGGTGTCGGCGGCGTGCTCGGGCCGGGCGATCACCCCGTGGTCCAGCGGGCAACCGGGCACCCAGGTCATGACGGTCCACAGCTTCCCGAAGCGCTCGCACGGTGTGCCGGCGCGGACCGGGACGGGGATCGGTAACGGCAGTCGTGGCGCGAGCTGGGGTAGCCAACGCCTCTCTTTGAGCTGTGGCTCCGGGGTGGTGTCCATGCGTTGGATCCGCACCGCGAGTTCGTCCCCGAGGCGCCACATCTGGTTACCCCAGCCGCCCTCGACCTCGCTGAGGGGCAGCCCTGCCAGGTCTGGGTGCTGGTCCTGCAGCAGCTCGCGGACCAGGCCCTCGGTGATCTCCGGCTCGGTCTGGGACACACCTCAGACCGTAGCGGGGGGCGCCGACGGCGAACCCGGGTCAGCCGGTGCCGACACAGGAGATGGTCGCCCGGTGATCGTTACGCTCGAGGTCGTGACGACCCGGCGTGTCCGTAGGGCGAGGGCACACGACGTTGAGGCCGTTGTACGGCTTCGTGTCGAGATGTTCCGGGCGATGGGGGTCCCGCAGCATGGCTCCGCCGATTGGCAGGCCGCGGCGACGGAGTGGTTCACGCGGCGGCTGGAGGACCCACGCTTCTGCATCGTGGTCGTCGAGGTGGATGGCGCGGTCGTCGCGACCGCCTTGGGCACACTCCGAGAAGCGCCCCCATCACCGCACTCGACCGAGGGCGATGTGCTGATCAGCAACGTATGCACTGATCCTGGGGCTCGGGGTCGGGGTCACGGCCGCGCAGCCTTCGACGCCGTGCTCGCTTGGAGTCACACCGTTGATGCGGGCCGCGCGGAGTTGCTCGCCACCGATGACGGTCGTCGAATGTACGAGGAATCCGGTTTCAGCGTTTCACGCACACCGGTGATGCGCGCGCCCCTGCATCCGCGGCGCGGACGCCTCATCAGGTAGCCGCTCACCGCGGCCGATTGGGCCGGTGCCGGGTCGTGGTGCGCCTGGATGCGCACACCGAGACCCTGCACCTATGGGACGTCGCGGCCGGCGGCCTGATCGCGACCCAGGCAGGTGCTATGCGCACGCTCGGGGTCACCGCTGGCACTGGGTACGTCCCTACGACTATCGCCGGTGCTCAACGGTATGAGGTAGTCCCGTGGACCGGTGGAGATCAGGCTGTGTGGGGATGAGGGCGTGCTACCTGTTGGGGTTCTTTACTCTGCGGGAGACGGCGTCATCAAACTCTCGTCGCAGGATTGAACGTGAATCTGCGGACCCCCAAACCCGGCGACCGAGGTATCGCCACTCGGCTTTTTCGTCCTGGTTTGAATCATCTGTCTCGGTCATGTACTGCTGAAACCCCACATCGAATGCGCGTTGTCCCTTTTCGGTTCCGTCGTGCGTGAGGCCCGCTCTAGCCAACGGGAAATCCGTATCTGGAAGTAGCACTATTAGTGCGGCAGTTTCAAGTGGGTCAGCTTTTGGGTGTAGGCGACTCCCGATCTGACGCAAGATTTCTAACTCGTGAAGGTTGGTGCGTTCGCGGGTTAGATCTAGGTTCGACTTATACAGAGCGTAGAGTGCGACGATGAGGGCGACTAGGCTTAGTGCAGCTCCGACAACCTGGGACAAGTCGACAACAAAAGACCACATGAGCAGACCTTAGAGCGTGTTTGAGAAGATCAAGTCGCGGGTGTGAAGACGTATTTCTGTTGGCGGGCGGCCGGCTTGCCGCGGGCGATGCGGCGGGTGATGGTGTTGATCGCGGCCCAGCGGATCATGGCCTCGGAGACGGCGGGGTGGCGTTCGTAGTCGCGGGCCAGACGGCGGTGTGCGGTCAGCCAGGCCAGTGTCCGCTCGACCACCCAGCGGCGCGGGAGGACGGCGAACCCGCGCTGCTCAGGCGGTTTGCGCACGACCTCGACGCTGGTGCGCAGGATCGTGTTCGCCCACTCCAGCAGGCGTCCGGCGAACCCGGCGTCGGCGTAGACGAACCGCACCCTGGTGCGCAGGTACAGGTCGAGCAGGATCGACTTCGCCCCGTCGCGGTCCTGCACCGACGCCGAGCACACCACCGTGGTCAACAGCAGGCCCAGGGTGTCGGTCACGATGAACCGCTTCCGGCCGTTGATCTTCTTCCCTGCGTCGAAGCCGCGCGAGTCCTGCCCGACGGTGTCGGCACCCTTCACCGACTGCGAGTCGATGATCCCCGCGCTCGGTTCCGGGTCCCGCCCCTCGTCGGCACGTAGCTGACGGCGCACGACCGGGAGGATCTTCTCGGTGACCTTCTGCTGTTCCCACCGGTTGAAATACCAGTAGACGGTCTGCCAGGGCGGGAAGTCCGCTGGTAGAGCCCGCCAAGCGCACCCCGCCCGCACGACGTAGAGGATCGCGTCGACCACGTCCCGGCGCGGGTGCTTCTCCGGACGCCCACCCGCCCCGGCCTCGGGCAACAGCGGTTCGATCAACGCCCACTGCTCATCGCTGGTGTCCGAGGGATACCGCCGCTGACGCCGAGCCACCCGTCCACGATGGACCAGAGCGCGGCCCGCGCGGCGCAGACACGCCGACCCTTCTCAAACACGGTCTTAGTGTCCCGTTCTCCACGGCTTCCGACCCGACTCCTGAGTGAACTGTCATAATTCGTTATCGGCTAGGCCGGACAGGGCACCATCCGGCCTCAGGGCGGTTGCCTGATCGCGGAGGGGCGTAGACCCACCGGTCGGCGTGCGCCGGCCGTGGCGAGCATCGACGGGATCCAGTTCGGTAAGCCACCTGAGCATCGTCGTCCGCGAGCGGATGACTGGCGCTGGGGCGGTCGATGATGCGCTCGACCGAGCCGCCTCCTCGCGGCCGTGCCCGGTCAGAGCTCTGCTGGAGAGTCGTCGAGCAGCTTGGAGAAGAAGTCGTCCAGCACAGTCCGGCCGCGCTGGGGATCAGCGAGCTCGGCGCCGCCAAAGCGATAGACCTCGTAGCCGGCCAGGCGCAGGCGGCGGTCTTCTGCAGCCATGACGGCATAGCGCCTGGGGCTCGGGCGTCCGTCGTCGGTGGCGTAGTGGTGCTGGCCGTCCACCTCGAGCACGACGCGCCGCCGTCCGGGCAGCAGCAGCAGGAAATCCATCCGCTGACGGACCACCGAGCCGGGGCGCAGCAGCGGATCCGGCCGAAGGTACGGGTCGTAGTGCAGGTACACCTGCGGCAGCAGCGCGGGGACAGACCGATCGGTGTAGCGGTGTGCGTAGGCGCGCAGCAGGAGGCTTTCCGGAGGGCTGCTGCTGGTGGCGGTCGACTGCGCGAGTCGCCGGTAGAGGTGGCGGCCGGCGACGTCGAGGTTGGTCTCGTGCAGGATCTCGGTGGCCCACCACTCCACGAGGGCTCCCCAGGTGAGCCCGTCGTCAGGCAGGGGGCGGTCGTAGACCAGGCACGTCCCGGCGCCCTTGGTGATCTCGATGGTGTTGTTCAACGCGTCCCGCAGGACGATCTCGGGTTTCGGACCGGTTGAGGCGAAGATCAGATTCTTCAGCTCACCCGCGACACCGGTCACGCCGAGCAGATCGACGGTTGCCTGCAACTGCGGGTCGTCCCACTCCGACAGCACCACGCGAGCGACCGGCAGCAGCTCCGGCAGGCCGTGGCCCTGCAGGCGGGCCTGGACGTAGAGCCGTTTGCTGCGGGACGGATCGTCATCCTTGCCCTGAGCCGCCAGCCCGAGCCGCTCGCAGAACGCGGCCACGTTGTAGGACTTCAGGTTCGCCGCGATGGAGTCCGCGATCGCCTCGCGGACGGCATTGGGCTTCGGAGCCCCAGCCACCTCAGACGCCTCCGTGGCGCTCGGTCCATGAGGCGAGGGACGCGTCATCGAGCCCTTCGCCGTCGAGTTGCCGCCGTAGTGCGTCGATCGCCGCGCTGACGCCGTCGTCGGTGAGGCGCTCCAGATCGACGCGGAAGGTCATCTCGTTGACCGGCCGTACTCCCAGGGTGTTGTCCGCCCCGTCGGGCATCGTGCCGTCCTGGTTGCGAAGATCGCTGCGATCGGCGCTGATCAGGCCCATCCGGTGCAGCCGTCGGTAGGCCTCCCGCTGCGCTCGGGGCCGCTCGAAGGCCAGTCCCCACAGGTCGTCGTTCACGCTCAGCCCGTCGTCGTTGCTCTCCTGGCTCAACTGGTTCCGGTAGAGCAGGAACAAGTACGCGACCGTCTCGTCCGGGCCGAGGGCATGAACCCACCCGCAGGTGAAGAACTCTGGAGGCACGTCGATCACCAGCTCGCGCGCCGGCGCCGGGACCTTGTAAGGCTGGATCGGAGCACCACGCAGGACGCTCTCGTCGCGCACCGTGAACTCCTCGTACCGCGGACGGGATTCCTTTAGATCGACCTTGCCGAAGTCGTGGAGCCTGTCCAGCGCGGCGCGTAGTTGGTCGAGCTGGCTGTTCGCCAGGCCGCGAGACGTGCCCGTACGGCGCCCTGGCCGGCGTTCGGTCGGGAGCGCGATCAGGTGCCGCCAGCAGGGGTCGCCGGCCACCACCGGGTACGCCAGCGGGATCGGGGTCGGTGTGCCGATGGTGTTGGTCGGCTTGCGGCACTGCTCGACGAACAGCGCGACGAGCAGCATCTGCACCGCCACCCCCTTCGATGTGGCGAGCTCCCGCAGCGGGCTGATCTCCCGGCCTCCGCGCAGTACAAGACGTGCCCGGAGGCGGACGACCGGTGGGGCCGACTGCGGGCGCTGCGCCCAGAGGCGCTGCCTGACAGCTCGGGCAACGGCGTCGGCGGAGCCCTCGCGGCCCGTCCCGTACTGCAGGCGGGCCAGGAGGTCGAGGCGCTTCGACAACCGATCGTCGACCGTCCGCGCCATGAGACCTACTATCTCAAATCCGACTTTTGAGCGATTGCCTGTACGCGATTGACTGCTCGTTTGACGCTTCGCTCCAGGTGCGATGCGCGTTAAGGGGCAGTCTATCCCGTGTCGAGCCGGCGTTGCAGGGGGGTCGCGCTCCTCGGCACTCTTCGTCTCGTACCGGGTGTGACCAGGAGGTTCACTCGCCGGTTCGATCCGGAGGAGCGAAGATGATCATCATGTTGCCGACGGCGGCGGAGCTCGCCGCGGGGGTGCTGCACAACGTCGTCCCGATCACGGGTTTGCTGATGACCGTGCTGGTGGTGCTGGTGGTGCTGACCGCGGTGTGGTCGCGGCACCCGGAGCGGCAGTGTCGGAGTGCGCAGCTGCTCGACCGAGTGCTGACCGCCATCAGCTCGGTGGCCACTGCCGCGGTGTCGATGTTCTGCACGATCCTGGTGGTGGTGGCCGCGGGCGTGGCACGACCGGCGGCCTGAACCCGTTGACGACACGAACGGTCCCGGCGGCGCGCCGGGGCCGTTCGTGTCGCTTGTGGGGTTTAGCGGTGCGAGATCCTGCCGCCCATGTCGGACTGGTGAGCTGCCAGCCGGCGGCTCCAGCGCAAGCGGCGGATAGCAGCGTGCCGGTCACGGTCCCTGGCCCCAGCGCCGACACCACTAGGGCGTGTCTCCTAAAGCGCGGAGCCAGGTGACGATCGCCTTCAGGACGGCGCCGCCGCGGAAGGTCAGCGCGAGCTTGTCGTAACGGGTGGCCAGCCCGCGCCACTGCTTGACGTGGCAGAACCCGCGTTCGACGACGTTGCGATTGCGGTAATCGGCGCGGTCGAACGCGGGCGGGCGGCCGCCGCGTGCCCCTCGCCGTTTGCGGTGTCCTTGCTGGTCGGCGGGCTCGGGAATGACGGCGACGATCCGCCGCTCGCGTAGATGGCGGCGGATCGCGCGCGAGGAGTAGGCCTTGTCAGCGCGCAGTCGTTCCGGCCGTGTTCGGGGACGTCCCGGGCCCGCTCGCGCGATGCTCAGATGCGCCATCAGGTGCGGGAACATCGGCGAGTCCCCGCCTTGGCCCGGTCCGAGCAGGACCACCAGCGGCCGGCCGTGACCATCGACGAGCTGGTGGATCTTCGTCGACAGCCCGCCGCGAGACCGACCCAAGGCGTGATCGCCGGGCTCGGCGAGCAGATTCGTGTAATTCGATCCTGCCCCCTGTGTCGCGGGCCAGGGTCGCGGCGTGTTGGTGGGCGCGGAGGATCGTGGAGTCCACACTGACCGCCCAGTCCACGATCCCGGCGGTGTCGGCGTCGGTCAGCAGAGCCGCGAGAACGTGGTCCCAGGTGCCATCGCCGGAGTGGCCCGTGAGGAACAACGGAACGGGATCCATCGGTAGAGCGGCGCCAGCCCGGGGCTCGCGGTAGCGTCGCCGCGTTCGGGGAACGGTCTGGGCTCGACGTTCGAGTCCGTGGCGTGCTGGGGGTTCTCCGTGCCCGTCGAGTTCCTCACCGACGCGCAGGCCGCGACGTACGGCTGCTACGCGAGACCGCCGTCGACGGCGGAGCTGGACCGCTGCTTCCTGCTCGATGACAAGGCCCGCGCTCTGGTCGAGGCGAAGCGGCTGCCGCACACCCGGCTGGGGTTCGCGGTGCAGCTCACGACGTTGTTGTTCATCGGCCGGTTCCTGGCCGATCCGACCGATGTTCCGACCGAGGTCGTGGACTACCTGGCCGAGCAGCTCGACATCGTTGATCCGTCGTGTGTGAAGGACTACCGGGTCCGGGAGATGACCCGGCTCGAGCACGCAGCGCAGATCCGCGAGGCGTACGGGTTCGTCGAGTTCACCGCGGCGGCCGAGGAGCTTGCGCGGTGGGTGGATGACCGGGCGTGGACCACCGGGGATGGCCCGAAGGCGCTGTTCGACGGCGCGGTGGTCTGGCTTCGGGAGCACCGGGTGCTGCTGCCCGGGGTGTCCACCCTGGCTCGGTTGGTGGCCCGGGTCCGGGACGCGGCGATGGCGCGGCTGTGGGACACCCTGGCCGCCCCGCTGACTGCGTCGCAGGCCGCTGCGTTGGATCTGTTGTTGGAGATCCCTGACGGGGCACGAACCTCGGAGCTGGAACGGCTGCGCCGGGGCCCGACCCGGGCGTCGGGCCGCGCGATGGCAGCGGCGTTGGATCGGGTCAGCGAGCTGTCCGCGATCGGCGTCGGTCAGATCGAGCTGGGGGCGGTCCCACGGCGGCGGGTGATCGAGCTGGCCCGCTACGGCATGGCGGGGAAGGCGCCGGCGTTGCGCCGCCACCCTTACGCCCGCCGGCTGGCGACGCTGCTGGCCACGGTGGTGGGGCTGCAGGCTAGGGCCACCGACGATGCGGTGGAGCTGTTCGACGTGCTGATGACCACGGAGCTGTTGGCCCGTGCGCAACGCCAGACCCGTGACGAGCAGGCCCGGCGGTATCCGCGGGTCAGCCGCGACGCCGGGAAGTTGGCCGCCGCGGTCGGGGTACTACTCGAGGCCACGACATGGGGCCCGGAGATCACGCTGGAGCTGGTCTGGGACGCGATCGAGAACGTGGTCTCCCGGGCCGAGCTGCGCACCGCGGTCGCGAACATCACCGACGTCGTGCCGGCCCCGGGCACAGATCCCGACACGGAGTGGCGGGCGACCCTGGCCGACCGCTATGCGGTGGTGCGCCCGTTCCTGCCGATGCTGTGCACGGCCATTCGGTTCGACGCCACCGCCGAGGCCACCCCCGTCCTCGACGCGCTGCGCGCCCTGCCGGACCTGCTCGATGCCCGCCCGACGGCGCGGGTACCGGCGGGGTACCTCGACGCCCGCAAGGTCGCGGTGGACCTGGTCCCGCCAGGCTGGGCGCGGGTGGTGTTCACCCCCGGGCGACCGGAGACCACGGTGAACCGGGCCGGCTACGTATTCTGCGTACTAGAGCTATTTCACCATCGGCTGCGCCGCCGCGACATCTTCGCGCTTGCCTCCGGTCGCTGGGCCGACCCGCGCGCGCAGCTGCTGGACGGCCCGGCGTGGGAGGCCGCCCGCGGCCCGGTGCTCAACGCCCTGCAGCTCCCGCACGATTCCGACCCGCTGCTGGCCGAGCACGCGAGCGACCTCGACGCCGCGCTGCGCCACGTCGCGGGGCGCCTGATCGCCAACACCGAGGTCTCCATCGACGAGCAAGGCCGGTTGCACGCCGGGAAGATCGACGCCGTCTCCGATCCGCCGAGCCTGACCGACCTGCGGCGCCGGTGCGAGGCGATGCTCCCGCGGGTCGACATCGGCGAGGTGGTGCTGGAGGTGATGTCCTGGCACCCGGAGTTCGCGGCGGCGTTCACTCCGGCCTCGGGCGGCCAGGCCCGCCTGGACGACCTGTCGGTGAGCGTGGCGGCCGCGCTGACCGCGCACGCGCTCAACGTCGGGTTCACGCCGGTCCTCAGCCCCGGAGTGGCGGCGCTGACCCGGCACCGGATCAGCCACGTCGACCAGAACTACCTGCGCGCGGAGACCTACGCCGCAGCGAACGCCCCGCTCATCACCGCTCAGGCCGACATTCCGCTGGCCCAGGCGTGGGGTGGTGGGCTGCTCGCGGCGGTGGACGGTGTCCGGTTCGTGGTGCCGGTGCGCAGCATCGACGCCCGTCCCAACCCGCGCTACTTCGGGCGCAGGCGCGGGGTGACGCTGCTCAATCTGGTCAACGACCAGGCCGTCGGGCTGGCCGGGCTGGTCGTGTCGGGCACCCCGCGTGACTCGCTGCACGTGATCGACCTGATCTACCGCCAGGACGGCGGCCGCCGCCCGGAGGTCATCATCAGCGACACCGGCTCGTACAGCGACATGGTGTGCGGGCTGATGCGGCTGCTCGGGTTCGACTACCGCCCCCAGCTGGCCGACCTGCCCGACGCGAAGCTGTGGCGGATCAACCCGGGCGCGGACTATGGCCCGCTCGCCACCGCCGCCCGCGGGAAGATCGACCTCGGTCGGGTCAGGGCGCACTGGCCCGACCTGTTGCGCTTGGCCGGGTCCATCCACACCGGCGCGGTCAGCGCGCACGACGTGCTGCGGATGCTCGCCCACGGCGGCAACCCGACCCAGCTCGGTGAGGCCCTGGCCCACTACGGGCGGATCTTCAAGACCCTGCACGTGCTGTCGTATGTCGATCAAGCCCCGTACCGGGCGGAGATCAAGGGCATGCGCAACCTGCAAGAAGGCCGCCACGACCTGGCCCGGCACGTCTTCCACGGCCGCCGCGGCGATCTGCGCCGCGCCTACCACGAGGGCATGGAGGACCAGCTCGGCGCGCTCGGGCTGGTCCTGAACTGCATCACGCTGTGGAACACCGTCTACCTCGATGCCGCCCTCGCCCAACTGCGCCAGGAGGGCTGCCCAGTGCGCGGCGAGGACGTTGTACGGCTCTCGCCCTACATGCGCCGTCACCTCAACGTGCACGGGCACTACTCGTTCCAGCTCCCCGACCTCGCCGGGACCCGCCGTACGCTGCGCGATCCCGACACCGGCGACGAGGACGAGGACCGTTGACCGCCGCTCTACCGGGCGTCGAGCCGCCGACATCGCGCCGCGCAGTGCTGACGTGATGGCGGCTCCGGCAGGTCGACCCCAGGTCCACATCGTCGCCGCCGCTCATGCTGCTGATCGTGCTGTGCACCGGAGGACACTAAACCGCTGTGACCGACCGTCACCGGTTCTCGGTGACGGTGGTCCGCAGGCGCCGACCTACGATCGCGCCTTGACCTGTCACGCCGCTGTCCACGCTGCAGCGCGAGGTACCCGGCGGCCGGTCGACGCCGGCAAAGCGCGGCGAGAATTTGCATCGGCTATTGACTATGACAGCGGCGGACGATGATAGCATCGTCGTATGACGATGCTGCGTGCCCGACCAAGCGTCTTCAGCGTATTCACGGCTCGTCTGCCGTTTCTGGGTCACACGAGCACGCCCGCGCTGCGTCACGTGCCCGGAACGCTGACAGCGTGTCGGACCGCGCGCGAGCGCCGGCGCCGCCGTAGCGGTCCTCACCCCGCTCGCGGTGCCCCACCGCTCGGTCGGCATGTCATGTCGTAGCTCACCGGGACCACGCTCCGCTGGAGCGGCGTGCCCGAACCGCCGTACCGCCCGCTCCCCGGCGGCCGACTCTCGCCGACCGAACGATGTCGGCGACCACCAAGAAGGCAGCAGCCATGGAACCCCTCACGTGGACCCTGCAGGCCATCGGCCTGTTCATGGTCACCAACATCGACGACGTCATCGTGCTGTCGCTGTTCTATGCCCGAGGTGCCGGCGTCCCGGGGACCACGGCCAGGATCCTCGGTGGTCAGTACCTCGGTTTCGGCGCCATCCTGGCCGCGGCGGTGCTCGTCGCCCTGGGCGCGCGCAGTTTCCTGCCCGAGGAGGTCATCCCGTACTTCGGCCTGATCCCGCTGGTCCTGGGCCTGCTCGCGGCCTGGCGGTCCTGGCGGTCCTGGTGTGACGGTGACGACGATGACGACGAGGGCAAGCTCAGCGGCAAGGCGCTCAGCGTGCCCGCCATCGCCGCGATCACCTTCGCCAACGGCGGGGACAACATCGGCGTCTACGTACCGGTCTTCGCCACCGTCGGCACCGGCGGCATCATCGCCTACTCGATCGTGTTCCTCGCCCTGGTCGCCGTGCTGGTCGCCGCGGCGCGCTTCGTCGCCACCCGCAAACCGATCGCCGAGGTGCTGGAGCGCTGGGAGCAGGTGCTGTTCCCGATCGTGCTGATCGGTCTGGGCATCGTCATCCTGGTCGAGGGCGGCGCCTTCGGCCTGTAGGTGCCGGCGTGCCGCGGCTGCGGTCTGTTGAGGCGGCGCATCCGCGTACTGCTGGCGGCACCGCCTCTCCGCGGCGAGACGGAGCCGGTGCGCTGTCATCGGCTCCGCCGTTTATCATCGCCTTATGCCGATTGCTGTCGCTGGTGCGAGGTCGGACGGGGACCCGAGCGATCGGGCGGAGTCGCGCCGATGAGTGCCTGGCCGAGATCACGCTCGGTCGCCACGGCCGGTGTCACGGCGGCGGTCGCTGTCCTGGTCGATGTGGTGACCAAGTGGCTGGCCGATACCCGACTGCCCGGCGCGCCGGTAGACCTCGGGATCGGGCGCCTACAGCTCAGCTACAACACCGGGGTGGCGTTCAGTCTGGGCGACGGGCTGCCGACCTGGGCCGTGCTCGCGCTGGCCGGGGTGATCACCAGTGGCGTGCTGGTCGCGATCGTCGCCGGCTGGCTGCGCCCGCCGGTGCCGGCGGGCCTCGTGCTGGGCGGTGCGATGGCCAACATCGTGGACCGGGCCGGGGACGGCGCGGTCACCGACTTCCTGTGGCTGGGCTGGTTCCCGACGTTCAACCTGGCCGACACCGCGATCACCCTCGGGGTGCTCGCCCTGCTGTGGGCGTCGTGGCGCACCGAGAACCGCAGCGTCGCAGGACACGCCACGGAGCAGGAATCGGCAGACCAGGGCCGCCCCCCTCGGACGGCACCTCGTGAACCCCACGGCACCTCGTGAGCGGCGGCCCTGGCGACCGCGCACCCGAACCAGCCGCCGACACTGCGGCGACCAGGGTGATGCGCGGGCCGGGTGCGATGCGTCAGCGGGCGGTGGGGGTGAGGAGCACGCCGCTGCGGGGGCGGGTCGGGACCCGGGACAGGTCGACCTCGAGGTCCTGGGGTGGCAGCGTGTAGTCCAGCCGGGCGAGCGTGCGGGTGGCGACGGCGATCATGGTGAGCACGACGTCCTCGCCGGGGCAGCGGTGCCCGGTGGCCACGTCGCCACCGCCCTGCGGTACCAGGGTGTCCGGGTCGACCGGGCCGGCGAGAAAGCGGTCGGGGTCGAAGCGGTCGGGGTCGGGCCAGTGCGTCGGGTCGTGGTCGGTGCCGTGCACGTCGAGCACCACCAGCCCGCCGCGCGGGACCGGGACGCCGAGGACGTCCTGGTCCTCGCGGGCCACGGCGGCGAGCACCGGCACGAACGGGTAGCGCCGGCGCACCTCCTGGGCGAACGCGGCGACAGCGCCCTGGTCGGGCTCGGTGTCGGCGAGGCGGTGGCGCCATTCGGGGTGCTCGTGCAGGGCCATGCCGGCGAAGGCCACGTACCAGGCCGCGGCCACGGTTGGGCGCACGAAGTTGAGCAGTGCGACGCCGGCGACGCGGGCGGGCAACGGCCGCCCGCGCAGGTCCCGGGCCGTCGCGACCGCGTGCAGCGCGGTACCGGGCGCCGGGTGGATCTGTCCGAGGCGGGCCCGGCGGACGAGCCCGGCCGCCCACCGGCCCAGCCGCGCGCGGGCGAGGGCGGCCCGGGCGAAGGGCCGCCCCGGCGTGCCGAACCCGTCGACGATGTCGGCGAGCTGCCGCGCCCGCCGGGGCAGCTCCGCGGACGCCATCGGGATCCCGGCCCACGGCAGCACGGCCGCGCCCAGGACCTGCACGGCCTCGTCGAACAGCCGCACCGGCGCCCCGCCCGCCCAGCGCCGGGTGACCGCCTGCCACTCCTGCTCGGCACACCGACCGAGGTCGGCCACCGCGTCGGCGGTGAGCACCCGCAGGTACAGCGCCTTGCGGTGGTGGTGCTCGGCATTGTCGAGGCCGTGCACCGTGTCCCGGCCGAACAGCACCAGCTTCAATGGGGCCGGCAGCGACCCGCGGCGGCGTAGCCGCGGATCGTAGAAGCGACGCACCCCGGCCGGGCCGCCGATCAGCACCGCGCGGCGGCCCAGCAGCCGGGTCGGTACCGCCCACGGGGCCGTCGGGGGGTCTGGCCGCAGCCCGCCGGCCCAGCGGTACCCCTGACGGAGCAGCTGCAGCGTCTGGTCCCTCACCACGTCCTGCACCTACCCCTCAACCTCGGGAATCCGTCCGGTGTTCACCGGCATCAGCCGCGATGTGCGGCGTCGAGCGGTTGCGGGCGCGTCGGCGCCGACGGCGGGAGCACCGTGGCGGCGGTGGGAGACAGCGCGCGGGTGCGGCCGGCGCGCACCCCGTTGGCGATGACCAGGATCTCGGCGAGCTCGTGCACGGCGACGACCGCGGCCAGGCCGAGCACGCCGAGCAGGGCCAGCGGCATCAGTCCGACGATGATGGCCAGCGACAGCCCGACGTTCTGCAGCATGATCCGCCGGGCTCGTCGGGCGTGGTCGAGGGCCTGGGGCAGGTGGCGCAGGTCCTCACCCATCAGGGCGACGTCGGCGGTTTCGATGGCCACGTCGGTGCCCATCGCGCCCATGGCGATGCCCAGATCCGCGGTGGCCAGCGCGGGGGCGTCGTTGACGCCGTCGCCGACCATCGCGGTGGGCCGTTCGGCGCGCATCGTCGCGATGAGTGCAGCCTTGTCCTCAGGTCGCAGCTCGGCGTGCACGTCACGGATGCCGGCCTGCGCGGCGAGCGCGGCGGCGGTGGCGTGGTTGTCCCCGGTGAGCATCGCGACCCGGTAGCCGTCGCGCTGCAGGTGGGCGACGACCTCGGCGGCCTCGGGCCGCAGCTCGTCGCGCACGGCGACCGCGCCGAGGACCGTCCCGTCGGCTTCGACGAGCACCGCGGTCGCCCCGGCCTCCTGCATGCCGCGCACCGGCCCGGCCAGGTCACCGGGGTCGATCCAGCCCGGCCGGCCCAGCCGCAGCGCACGCCCGTCCAGGCGGCCGGTGAGCCCGGCGCCGGGCACGGCCTCGACGTCGGCGGCCGGGGTGGGCTGGTCGACCGCGGCCAGGATCGCGCGGGCCAGGGGGTGCTCGCTGCGCGCCTCCAGCGCGGCGGCCAGCGCGAGGACCTGCTCGCGGGTGGCGCCACCGGTGGTGGCGACCTCGATCACGACGGGCCGGTTGCGGGTCAGGGTGCCGGTCTTGTCCAGGGCGACCTGGCGCACGGCGCCCAGGGCCTCGAGCGCGGCGCCGCCCTTGACCAGCACCCCCATCTTGCTCGCCGCGCCGACCGCGGCGACCACGGTCACCGGGATCGAGATCGCCAGCGCGCACGGTGACGCGGCGACCAGCACGACCAGCGCGCGTTCGATCCACACCAGCGGGTCACCGAACACGCTGCCCACCACGGCGATCAGTGCGGCGGCGACCAGCACGCCCGGGACCAGTGGACGCGCGATCCGGTCGGCGAGGCGCTGCGCGGCGCCCTTGCGGGACTGCTCGGCCTCCACGATCGCCACGATCCGGGCCAGCGAGTTGTCCGCGGCGGTGCTGGTGACCTGCACCTCCAGCACGCCGGTGCCGTTGATCGACCCGGCGTACACCTCGTCGCCGGGGCCGGCCTCGACCGGCACCGACTCCCCGGTGATCGCCGAGACGTCCAGCGCGGTCCGCCCGGTCCCGACGGTCCCGTCGGTGGCCAGGCGCTCCCCGGGGCGCACCAGCATGGTGTCCCCGACCCGCAGCTCGCCCGGAGCGACCACGATCTCCAGGCCGCCGCGCAGCACGGTGGCCTGCTCGGGGACCAGCGAGAGCAGCGCGCGCAGGCCGCGGCGGGTCCGGGCGATCGAGTACTCCTCCAGGCCCTCGCTGATGGAGAACAGGAACGCCAGCATCGCGGCCTCGCCGACCTCGCCGAGCGCGACGGCGCCGACCGCGGCGATGGTCATCAGGGTGCCTACCCCGATCTTGCCCTTGGCCAGGCGGCGCAGTGTGGACGGCACGAACGTCCACGCCCCCACCGCTAGCGCGAGGACCTGCAGGGCGAGCTCCACCGGCGCCGGCCCACCGGACCAGCCCACGACCAGCGACGCGCCGAGCAGCACCCCGGCCACCGCGGCGGCGCGCAGCTCGGAGACCTCCCACAACCGCTCCGGCTCCCGCTCCGCCACGACCTCACCGGTCTCGGCGTCGACGCGGGGCTCATCGGGGCCGCACCCGCACGCGTCACTCACCGCGCACCCCCACGGTGCCGGTACCGAAGTTCGGGCACAGCGCCACGGCCGACCCGGTCGCCCCCAACAACCTCTCCGCGGCGGCGAGCAGGTCCAGCAGCTCCGGGCGGGTCAGCGAGTAGAACATCTGCCGGCCCTCCGGACGGCCCATCACCAGGCCGCAGTCGCGCAGGCACGCCAGGTGCGCCGACACCGTCGACTGCGCCGACCCGAGCCGCTCGGTCAGATCCACCACCCGCGCCTCGCCCCGGGCGAGGTGCTGCACGATCGCGAGCCGGGTCGGGTCGGACAGGCTGTGGAACAACGCCGCAGCCGGCATCAACTCCTGGCGCGGGGACACCGCCACCGCATCTGGCATCGTCATGCGGCGATGATAACGCATGTGGCCCATGTTCGGCGCCAGCTTTTCGACGCCCTCGATCGTCGCAGCCCTGGACACCGCCGCGACACCTCTGGTATCCATCGCTAGCCAACGATGTAACCGCATATCGTCGATAACTGGGAGGTCTGTCGTGTTGATGAACCGGGTGGAAACGGCCCTGGTGAACAGCCCGCCGCGGCGCGCGTTGCAGCGGTTCTACGAGACCCCGACGCTGCTGCGGCTGGGCGGGGCACTATCCCCGGACGCGCGGGTGCTCGAGGTGGGGTGCGGGGCGGGGTACGGCACCGAGCTGATCCTGCGCCGGTTCGCCGCGGCTCGTGTGGACGCGATCGACCTGGACCCGGCCATGGTCACTCGGGCGAAGCGCCGGCTGGCTGGTTACGGGGAGCGGGTGCGGCTGGCCACCGGCGACATGACCGACCTGCGCACCGCCCTGGACGCCGAGGACAACAGCTACGACGCGGTGTTCGACTTCGCGATCGTGCACCACGTCCCGGACTGGCGAGCGGCGCTGGCGGAGATCGTTCGGGTGCTCAAGCCGGGCGGGCGGTTCTACTTCGACGAGGTCACCGCCGCCGCGCTGGCCACCCGCGGCTACCGGTGGCTGTTCGACCACCCCACCGAGGACCGGTTCACCGCGAGCGAGTTCGTCGCCGAACTGGAGCGCCAGGGACTGCAGGTCGGGTCCCGGTGGCGCACCCGGGTTCGCGGGCACTACCTGCTCGGGGTGGCCCAGCGCCCGTACAGCGACGCCGCACCGCGGTGAGCCCCGCCGGCGAGGACGGGGCGTTGCGGCTGCTGCTCGACGCCCGCCGGACCTACCGACACGGCCCGGAGGCGATCGACGCCCGCCAACGCGCCCGCCTGGCCGAGCTCGTGGACTTCGCCCGCGGCCACGGCAGCGTGTACCGCGAGCTCTACCAGGACCTGCCCGGCCGGGTGGAGGACCCGCGCCTGCTGCCGGTCACCAGCAAGGCGGCACTGATGGCACGGTTCGACGACTGGGTCACCGACCCGCGCGCGAGCAGGGAGCGGGTGCAGGCGTTCGTGGCCGACCCCGCCCAGATCGGCCAGCCGTTCCTCGCCATCCCACCCGGCTACCGCGGCGGTTCCCGAGCCGGCTACACGGTGGCGACCACGTCGGGTACCACCGGCACGCGGGGGATGTTCCTGCTCGACGAGCGGGCACTCGCGGTGACCACCGCGCTGAGCTCGCGCATGCTCAGCACCTGGCTGAACGCGAGCGCGCTGCCCCGGCTGATCGCCGGGCGGGGACGACTGGCGATGGTCACCGCCACCGGCGGGCACTTCGCCTCCACCGCCGCGGCCGCCCGCCTGCGCCGCACCAGACGCGGCCGCCGCCGGGTCCAGGCGCTGTCGGTACACACCCCGCTGCCGGAACTGGTGACCCAGCTCAACGCGTTCCCACCCGCCGTGCTCGCCCCCTACGCCACCACCGCGGCGCTGCTGGCCACCGAACAACAGGCCGGGCGGCTGCGGATCCGCCCCGCCCTGGTCGCGCTCGCCGCCGAAGGCCTGCCCGACCCAGAGATCGCGCGGATCGCCACCGCGTTCGGCTCCGCGGTGGGCAACTCCTACGCCGCGACCGAGTGCCCGTTCCTGTCCTACAGCTGCCACCACGGCTGGCTGCACGTCAACGCCGACTGGGCCATCCTCGAACCCGTCGACGCCGACCACCGGCCCACCCCGCCCGGCCAGCAGTCCCACACCGTGCTGCTGACCAACCTGGCCAACCGGGCCCAGTCGATCCTGCGCTACGACCTCGGCGACAGCGTCCTGGCCCGCCCCGACCCCTGCGACTGCGGCAGCCCACTGCCCGCGATCCGGGTGCAGGGCCGCACCGCGGACCTACTCACCCTCCCCACCACCCACGGCACCACCGTGACACTCACCCCGCTGACCCTCTCGACCCGCCTGGACCGGCTGCCCTCCGTGGCGCTGTTCCAGATCCTGCAGATCTCCCCGACCGAGCTCTCGGTGCGAATCCAGCCCGCACCCGGCGCCACCCCGCAGCAGGCCTGGGCCCACGTGCACCGCGAACTCACCGACCTGCTCGCCGCCCACGGCCTCGCCCAGATCACCGTTCGACGCGCCGAGCAGCTCCCCCAACCCGCCACCGGCGGCAAGTACCGACTGGTTCAACCGCTGGCCGACACACCGGGCTGACCACGCCACACGTGGCGTCGACCGACCATGCGCTCTCGGCTGCTCGGCCGTACCCTCTCACGATCTTCTCTCCGGTCGACGACGCAGGCGTCGCGGCGCACGGATCGCGACCTCGTCTCGTAGACCGAACCCCCACCGGGACACCCCGGCCCCGCCCGCGAACCGAAGATCGCTGCTGCTCGGCGATTCCCGTAAGACCCGCCCGATGAAATGCCCGATGAAGGGGCGCTTACTGGGACACTCGCACGGTGAGCGGACTACTGATCGGCTACGCCCGGGTCTCCACCGACGAACAAGACCTCACCGCCCAACGCGACGCCCTCACCACCCTCGGCGTTGCGCCCGAGCGGATCTACGTCGATCACGGCCTGACCGGAACCAACCGGGCCCGGCCCGGGCTGCGCGAGGCGATGGCCGCGTGCCGCGGCGGCGACGTGCTGGTCGTGACCAAACTCGACCGGCTCGCCCGGTCGCTGCCCGACGCCCGCGACATCGTCGCCGAGCTCACCGCCCGCGAGGTCAAGCTCAGCCTCGGCGGGTCGGTCCACGACCCGACCGACCCGGTCGGCAGATTGTTGTTCAACGTGCTGGCCATGGTCGCCGAGTTCGAGTCAGACCTGATCAAGATGAGGACCCGGGAGGGCATGAAGGTCGCCCGCGCCAAGGGCCGGCTGCGTGGCAAGAAGCCCAAGCTCAGCCCGCGCCAGGAGTCCCACCTCGTCGAGCTGCACCACGCCGGCGCGCATACCAGCGCCGAGCTCGCGGAGCTGTTCTCCGTCGCCCGCTCCACCGTCTACCGGGCGATCGAGCGCGCACGCCCAGCTGCACCGTCCGCGTCCTGACGTCCTGCTCTGCCCCTCGGGTCAGCTTCGCGGAGTGCCGGGCCCAGTAGCGACCGCGCCAGCGCTACCGATGGAACCCGTTCCGTTGTTCCTCATGGGCCGGAGTAGCGGCGGTGCCGCTTCCACAACGTCTGCCACGGCCCGAACTCGGACGGGACATCCCGCCAGGCCAGGCCGCACCGGTATCGGTAGATGATGCCCTCGAGTACTCGACGGTTGTCTCGAAACGGGCGCCCGCGACGACCCTCCGACGAGGGCAGGAGCGGGGCCAGCCGGGCCCACTGAACGTCGGTCAGGACCGCAGTGCGCGACACCGCTACAGCATCGCGCACCCCGACCCACCTATTTCGGAGACACGCCCTACCTAGCGCGCCGGCAACGTGAGCAGACGTTCCCGGATCATTCGGTTGGCTTTCGCGGCGGTGAGGGGTCCCAGGGCTGTAAGCGGGGTATCCAGCGCGGGACGTTGTCCCGATAGCGCGCGTGGCCGTCGCCGAACCGGTGGGCTAGCCGCGGGCTAGCCGCGGTTCCTCAACACGGGGGACCATGATGGTGACGAAGAGCGCGAACACGACAAGCCATGCCAGGAGGCTCAGGGACCGCGTTGCGATCGTCTCGCCGACGAGGATGGCCAGGACTCCACTGAACATCGGGTGGCGCACGTGTCGATAGGGCCCGTGCACTACCAGGGTGCGCGGTGGGTCCTGTGGCGACAATGTTCCCTCGCCCTCCCGGGCGAAGAGCCTGATCGTCCAGGCGAGCATCGCGACACCGCCCGCGATCAGCAGGGCGCCGGCAGTCAGGGCCAGGTAGCCGAGTACCGGACTGAGATCGACCCGGAGCGGAACCCATGATCGTTACGATCACCAGTGGAATGATGATCGTGACCGTTACCGGACCGAGCAGTATCGCCCGTAGATGCTGTACCAGCATGGTGCTGACCCCCTGGTCACATGTTCAGAGCCCAAGGGCGGGACGCGAGACCCCGCCCCTATGACCGAACGCCGATCCAACGCGGAACCTGGCTGCACAGGCGCCCGTAGGCCGTTCCGAACTGTCGCCGGAGGTGGCTTTCCTCGACCGCTACCCAGGCGCGCATCACTACGGTCAGTTCGATGGCCAGCAGCGCGGCCGCGGTGAGCCTCGGGCGACGGCGAGGCCGGCCGTGGCGGCCACGAAGCCCGTGTACCGGGGGTTGCGGCTGTAGTGGTAGATCCCACTGGTGATCAGCTCACCGGTCTCGCCGCCGTTGAGCTACTGCGGGCTGTCGAACGGCGTCATGCCGGCTCCTGCGAGAGTCGTCCCGCGGCGGCCGGTCGGCACGTCGCGGTGGCGGGCGAGGGACTCGGTGAGCAGGACTCCGAACGTCGCGTAGGCAGCCCACATCATCATCTGGGTTCCCCGCCGCAGGGTTCCGTTGCGGTCGAGCTCGTTCTGCATCCGGTGAAGAAGCGGGATCACGGCAACCGTGAGGACGGTGTTGGCCAGCCGTGCCGCCCGGTCGGCCGTGGTCATGGGTGAGACCTCTGGTGTGCCTGTATCTCTTGTTCAGCAGCGGACGGTTCGGGGCTGCAGCATGCGCATCCGTCCGCACAACCGCTCTGGTGCGGCGGCTGTGCCGGAGCGGATCCCGGATCGGCGTCGAGCGGCGACGGTCCGGTGGCCACCGTGTGGGGTGTGGCCGGTCGGGGTGCCGGCGCGCAGCAGGGGTCGTCCGGTTCCGGCGCGGGCTCGACCGCGATGTGGTGTCGCCCCGAGGTGGCCGGAGCGGCGGTCAGACCGGGCAGGGGCCGTGTCCGCGCGGCGCGGACGGCGTTGAGGATAACCAGCACTTCGGCGGCCTCGTGGATCACGACGACGGTGGCCAGGCCCAGGACGCCGAACGCGGCGAGCGGGATCAGCGTGCCGATGATCAGCAGTGAGAAGCCGACGTTCTGCAGCATGATCGTGCGCGCGTGGCGGGCGTGGGCGAGGTTCTGCGGGAGGTGGCGCAGGTCCTCACCCATCAGCGCGACGTCGGCGGTCTCGATGGCGACGTCAGTGCCCATGGCGCCCATCGCGATGCCGACATCGGCGGTGGCCAGCGCCGGGGCGTCGTTGACGCCGTCACCGACCATCGCGATCCGGCGACCCCGGGCGATCTCGGGCAGCAGACGAGCCTTGTCCTCCGGGCGCAGTTCCGCGTGCACGACGCCGATCCCAGCCTGCTGGCCGAGCATGGCCGCGGTGCGCCGGTTGTCGCCGGTGAGCATGGCGACGTCAATCCCGAGCGCGCGCATGCGGCGAACGGCTTCGACGGCTTCGGGGCGCAGCTCGTCCCGGACGGCGACGGCGCCGAGCAGCGTGCCGCCGCGCTCGAGGAGTACGACCGTCGCCCCCTGGTCCTGCAACCGCGCGACGTCCTCGGCCAACAGGCCGGCGTCGACCCAGCCGGGCCTGCCCAGCCGCAGCTCGACCCCGTCGCGGACGCCGATCAGGCCGTGCCCGGGCACGGCGGTGACGTCGTCGGCGGGCCGTACCGCGACCGACCACGGTGCCGCCTCGGCGGCGGTGAGGACCGCCCGGGCCAGCGGGTGCTCGCTCCGGGATTCCAGCGCGGCGGCGGTGGCCAGCACGTCGGTGCGGTCCTCGCCGGGCGCGGCGAGAACCTCGACCACCTCGGGACTGTTGCGGGTCAGGGTGCCGGTCTTGTCGAGGGCGACGGCGCGGATCCGGCCGAGCTCCTCCAGCGCCGCACCACCCTTGACCAGCGCGCCGTGCCGGCTCGACGCGCCGATCGCGGCGACCACGGTCAGCGGTACCGAGATCGCCAGCGCGCACGGTGACGCAGCCACGAGCACGACCAGGGCTCGTTCGAGCCAGAGCACCGGGTCGCCGAACAGCGCGCCCAGCCCGGCGATCAGAACGGCCAGGACCATGATCGCAGGAACCAGCGGGCGAGCGATCCGGTCGGCGAGGCGCTGACCGGAGCCCTTGCGCTCCTGGGCCTGCTCGACGATGTGCACGATCCGCGCCAGCGAGCTGTCCGAGGCCGGGGCGCTGACCACGACCTCGATCGCGCCACCGCCGTTGATCGTCCCGGCGTAGAGGTCGTCACCCGGTCCCGCCTCGATCGGGACCGACTCACCGGTGATCGCGGAGGTGTCCAGGCTGGTCCGCCCGGTCCGGATGGTGCCGTCGGTCGCGGCCCGCTCGCCGGGGCGCACGATCAGGACGTCGCCGACGACGAGGTCGTCAGGGGAGACGGTGACCTCGTCGCCGTCACGCAGCACCGAGGCGGTCGGGGGGACCAGCCCGAGCAGGGCACGCAGGCCGCGGCGGGTCCGGGTCACAGCATGGTGCTCGAGCCCTTCGGCGATGGAGAACAGGATCCCGAGCAGGGCGGCCTCGGCGATCTGTCCGAGTGCGACGGCGCCGATCACGGCGATCGTCATCAGGGTGCCGACACCGATCCGGCCGTGGCGCAGATTGCGTAGCGCGTCGGGCACGAACGTCGACGCCGCGACCACGGCCGCGACCAACTCGACCCCGCCGATCAGCAGCGCCGGCCCACCGGCGACGAGATCGATCACCCAGGCGGCGGCGAGTAGCACCGCAGCGACCGCGGCGAGCTGCAGCTCACGGACCTGCCAGATACGGCCGGGCCCCTCGTCGCCCCCGGCAGCGCTGTCGTTCGCGGGTGCGGGTGCAGTGCCGGACTCAGACACGATCCGCTCCTTCCAGCACCGCGTCGCCGTCGCCATCGGTGTCGACGGCTGTGCCGTTGTCGACCTCGACCAGCACCGACAGGACGGCGCGTCCCCGGTCGGAGAGCTGGTACATCACCATCCGGCCGTCCCGGCGCGAGGTCACAACCCCGACCGTGCGCAGCTGGCGCAGGTGATGTGACACCAGGGCCTGCGACGCACCGACGACCCAGGCGGTGTCGCACACGCACAGCTCGGCACCCTGGAGAAGGGCGGCCGCGATCCGCAGCCGGGTGGAATCCCCGAGCCCGCGGGCCATACCGGCCGCCGGTTCGACACGAGTGCTGTCCGGCAGTGCGGCACGGATCCGTTCGGCGTGCGGAAGATCGAGACAGAGCAGGTCACATGCGTCATCCATGGCCATACAAACATTCTAACGGCCATCGATATGTTTGGGTAGTGCTGCCCGAAGGTCCGGCGCACTCGATATCCTCGACCCGCAACGACTGGACCGGCGATAAATTGAGGGCCAGGCCGTCCTCGCGGTCGGTGAGGACGCGTTCCCGGGAGCGGCACGCGGTGCGGCGCGCGCGTTTCGTCTCCGCAGGGGCTGGAGGACAACCTGGCCCGGCCGTGGCAACTCATTGACCTGGCCGACCCCGGCAACGGCTGACCGCGGGGTCGCGGGGTCACCGCATCCGACACCGCAAGGCCCGTCGACTTCCCGAGAGTCAGACATCCCATGGTCGCGGCCGTCACGACTGCGGCGGTCGATCCGGCAGGGCCCGGTCTAGCGCAACCAGCAGTAGCACGACGCCAGCGCCGATCAGCCAGGGATTGGCGAGCTCGGAGCCGGCCGCTCCTAGCGCCCCGGCGGCGAGCAACGCCGGCCCCGCGCAGCAACATCACCAGCCGCACGAGCAGGGCGGCGACACCCAAACGCCGCGGGCCCCGCCAGCGCGCTCGACCTCGGTGTGTTCGGTGTCGGCGCGTTCGGTGTCGGAGCCGCTGGTGGGGCCGCGGTCGGGTCGGTCGGCAGGTATGAAGGATCCTGGTCCCCAGCGAGGTCAGGGCGGGATCGAGTCAGGGGCGGGGGTCGATGCGCGCGCACACCGAGAGCGCGGAGCAGTTGTCCGCGGCCAGCGAGCGGGCCAGCACCACCAGGTCGGCCACTCGCGGGTCGGCCACCCGGTAGTGGGAGAACCGGCCCTCGCGGCGCACCGCGACGTAGCCACAGTCGGCCAGACACGCCAGGTGCGTCGACACCCGCCCCTGGGCCAGCCCGACGTGCGCGACGCACTCGCTGACGGTGTGCTCGCCGGCGAGCAGGAACTCCAACAGCCGCAGCCGGGTCGGGTCACCCAACGCGCGGAAGAACTTCGCCACCACCCCCGCCTGCTCGCCGGCCTGCCCGAGCAGCGGGGGCGCCGACACCTCGGCGCCCGCCACCGGTGCTGGGACCTCGCCGCCTGTCTGCGCGGCCGGCTCGGTCGGCGGGCCTGGTGCCGTCCTCGAGCTGGTGACCATCCGCTGCGCTCCCTCCATCGTGTCATGCATCCGCCTTGACGGATGCCACTACGCTAGCATGTATTCGTCTAGCCGGATTGGACGGTTCAGACGAGCTCAACGGAGGTCAGGAGGCCCCGACGTGGACGACGACGTGGAGGACACCGCAGCGCTGGACCTGGTGGTGATCGGCTCGGGTGGGGCGGCGATGGCCGCCGCGATTGCCGCCCGCGGCGCCGGCAAGACCGTGGTGCTGGTCGAGCACGCAACCCTGGGCGGGACCTGCGTCAACGTGGGGTGTGTGCCGTCGAAGACGTTGCTGGCCGCGGCCGGGGCGCGGCACGGCGCGCTGGGCAACCCGTTTCCCGGTGCCCCGACCTCGTCCGGGCCGGTGGACCTGGGCGCGTTGGTGGAGCAGAAGGACGAGCTGACCGGACGGCTGCGCCAGGCCAAGTACGCCGACGTAGCCGCCGCCCACGGCTTCGAGGTCCGCCCCGGGCACGCCCGCTTCGCCGACCCCGACACCCTGCTCGTGGACGATGAACCGCTGGCTGCGCACGCCTACCTGATCGCCACCGGGTCCGAGCCCTCCCGCCCGCCGCTGCCCGGCCTAGACGAGGTGGACTGGTTGAGCTCGACCACGGCGATGGAGCAGACCGAGCTGCCCGAGTCGCTGGTGGTCATCGGCGGAGGCTATGTGGGGATGGAGCAGGCCCAGCTGTTCGCCCACCTCGGCGCCCAGGTCACCCTCGTGGGACGCCTCGCGCCGACGGCTGAGCCCGAACTCGCTGACACGCTGCGCCGGGTGTTCGCCGACGACTCGATCACCGTCATCGAGGACCGGGCGGTGCAGGTCGACGTCGGTACCGGCGAGGCGACGGTGGTGACCGGAGGCAGGCAGCGCGCCAGCGGGGCCCGGCTGCTGGTCGCGACCGGGCGCACCCCGCGCACCAACGGGCTGGGCCTGGACGCGGCGGGGGTGCAGACCGACGAGCGGGGTTTCGTCGCCGTCGACGAGGCCCAGCGCAGCTCCAACCCGCGGGTGTTCGCCGCCGGGGACGTGTCCGGGGCGCCGCAGTACGTCTACGTTGCCGCCGCCACCGGACGCGTGGCGGCGCTCAACGCCACTGACGCCGCCGGGCCCCGCCCGGCCATCGTCGACTACACCGGGCTGCCCGCGGTCGTGTTCACTCGTCCCCAGCTGGCCTCCGCCGGGCTCAGCGAGACCCAGGCGCTGGCCGCCGGGTACCGCTGCGACTGCCGGGTGCTGGACCTGGCCGATGTGCCCCGGGCGCTGGCCAACCGCGACACCCGCGGGGTGATCAAGGTGGTGGCCGACGCCGAGAGCGGGCGGATGCTTGGGGTGCACGCGGCCGCCGAGGCGGCCGGGGAGATCATGCTCGCCGCCACCTACGCGATCACCGCCGGCATGACCGTCGACGACGTCGCCGACACCTGGGCGCCGTACCTGACCATGGCCGAGGGCCTGCGCATCGCCGCCGGACAGTTCCGCAACCAGATGCCCACCTCCTGCTGCGCCTGACCCCCAGCCCACCCCTCCCCGATCCCCTCGTCGGAAGGGACGTTTCTGTCATGAGCATCGACGCCGAGCATCTCGCCACCCGGCTCAGCGAGACCATCTGCTCCACTCCCGGCGCCGCCGGGGACGCGATGGGCTGGCTGTGGCCGGCGCTGCTGCGTGAGCTGGCCCGCGGGCATCCGGTCACCGTCGACGACCTCGCCCACACCACCGGGCGCGGCGCCGGGGAGGTCCGCGACGGACTGGCCGGGCTCTCGGACACCGAGTACGACGAGCACGGCGCGGTGGTCGGGCACGGCATCACCCTGCGCGAGACCCCGCACCAGTTCACCGTCGCTGGCCAGGCGCTCTACACCTGGTGCGCCCTGGACACCCTGATCTTCCCCACCGTGCTGGGCCGCCCCGCGCAGGTCGTCTCCCCCACTCCGGGCAGCGGCGAGCTCGTGGCGCTCAGCGTCGATCCCGACAGCGGGGTCACCGCACTGCAGCTGATCGAGACACAGTCCTATCTCCAAGGAGATACGGCAGGACCCCAAAGTTGTCGACGACGCGCTGAGACTGACCCTCTAGCGACGGGTTGGGACTGACCCCTCCATCGAGGCTGGAGGGGTGATCACGTTGGAAGAGTGGGCTGAGGTCCGTCGTCTGCACCGCGCCGAGGGCGTGCCGATCAAGGAGATCGTCCGCCGGCTGGGACTGGCGCGAAATACGGTGCGGGCGGCGTTGCGGGCCGACGCGCCGCCCTCGCGGGAGCGTGGACCGCGCGGGTCGTTGGTGGACAAGGTGGAGCCGCAGGTCCGGGCCCTGCTGGCCGAGTATCCGAGGATGCCGGCGACGGTGATCGCCGAGCGGATCGGCTGGACACACTCGTTGACCATCCTCAAGGACCGGGTGCGTGAGCTGCGGCCGTTGTTCGCCCCTCCCGACCCGGCGGACCGGATCGAGTACGCCCCCGGTGAGCTCGCGCAGTGCGACCTGTGGTTCCCGCCGGTCCCGATCCCGGTCGGTGCCAGCGGGGCGCGGGTCCTGCCGGTGTTGGCGATGACCTGCGGCTTCTCCCGGGTGACGGACGCTGTGATGATCCCGTCCCGCAAGGCCGGCGACATCCTGGCCGGGATGTGGGAGATCATCGCAGGGTGGGGCCGCTGTCCCCGCACGCTGGTCTGGGACCGCGAGGCCGCGATCGGCGGCACCGGGCGACCCGGCGTCGAGGCAGCTGCGTTCGCCGGGACGCTCGGGGTGCGGATCAAGCTCACCCCGGCACGGGACCCGGAGTCGAAGGGACTGGTGGAGCGGCGCAACGGCTACTTCGAGACCTCCTTTCTGCCCGGACGCAGCTTCGTCTCGCCGTTCGACTTCAACGCCCAGATCGAGACTTGGTTGACCGAGGTGGCGGGCGCCCGGCACCTGCGCTCGATTGGGACCACCCCCGCCACGCGGTGGCCGATCGACCGGGCCGCGATGGTCGCCCTGCCGCCGGTGGCGCCGCAGGTCGGGCTGACCGGGCGGGTTCGGCTGGCGCGTGACTACTACGTGCGCGTCGACGGCAACGACTACTCGGTCAACCCGGCCGCGATCGGCCGGTTCGTCGACTGGATCGCCACTCCCGCCCTGGTCGCGGTCACCTGCGCCGGGCAGATCGCGGCCACCCACGAGCGGGTCTGGGCCAGCGGCGCCACGGTGACCGATCCCGAGCACCGGGCCACCGCCCGCGCCCTGCGCACTGCGTTCACCGCCGCCCGTGACCGCGCCCGCCATGACACGCGCTCCCACACCGATGGGCACGTCGTGGCCCTGCGCGCGCTGCCGGATTACGACGCGCTCTACGGCGTGAACTTCGACCCCGCACCCGACCCGACCGCCACCGCTGAAGGGCAGTAGATGACCACCCCGAAGACGACCGCGACGACCAGCACGACAGCAGCCACGGAAGCCACGAAGACCGGTGGCGTGAGCACCGAGCTCGGCTCGAAGCTGGCCTACCTGACTCGCGTGTTGAAGACGCCCACGATCGCCCGCGTCTGGGACGACCTCGCCGCCCAGGCCCGCGACCTGAACTGGTCGCACGAGGAGTACCTGACCGCGGTCCTGGAGCGCCAGGTCGCCGACCGTGAGTCCGCCGGCACCACCATGCGCATCCGCACCGCCCACTTCCCGGCCGTGAAAACGCTGGAGGAGTTCAACCTCGACCATCTGCCCTCTCTGCGCCGAGACCTGCTCGCCCATCTGGCGACCGGCACGTTCGTGGCCAAGGCCGAGAACGTGATCCTGCTCGGACCGCCCGGGATCGGGAAGACCCACCTCGCGATCGGGATCGGGGTCAAAGCCACCCAGTCCGGGCACTCGGTGCTCTTCAACACCGCCGGCAACTGGATCACCCGCCTCGCTGCCGCGCACCAGGCCGGGCAGCTGGAGGCCGAGCTACGCAAGATCCGCCGCTACAAGCTGATCATCATCGACGAGGTCGGCTACATCCCCTTCGACCACGACGCGGCGAACCTGTTCTTCCAGCTCATCGCCTCTCGCTACGAACAGGGCTCGGTCATGGTCACCAGCAACCTGCCCTTCGGACGCTGGGGCGAGGTCTTCGGCGACGAGATCGTCGCCGCCGCGATGATCGACCGCCTCGTCCACCACGCCGAGGTCCTCACCCTCTCCGGCGACTCCTACCGCACACGCGCCCGCCGCGAACTCCTCGCCAAAGACCGCGACAACTAGCACGAACCGGGCACACAGGGGTCAATCCCAAACCGTCGCCAGGGGGTCACTTCTAACCCGCCGTTGACAAAAGTGTCATACCCCCTCAGGGTATTGAACAGGCGTGGTGTCGCTGATGCTGTGCCCGCGGCGCGGGTCGAAGCCCGATCCTCCGCCGGACAAGGGGTGCGGTGGTCCGATCACGGGTATTGCCGAGACCCGTTGGCTCCAGACTTGTCGGCTCCGCGCAGAACCTGGTAGTACGTGTCGCCGCGGAATCGGACGGGCCGCACGATGCGGCCGTCTGCGCGCCTGCGAACCTGGAGTCGCGATCGTTGCTGCTGGGTGCGTGCCGTAGCCCGTCGCCATCGGCCGAGCGCGTCTCCGCACAGGGCCGGGAGTCGCTGTGTTCCGGTCACGATGTACCTCGCGGATCGTGTGCGTTGGTAGAGCCGATACGCCGCCGCAGCAGCCGCGCCGCGCGATGCTCAGACCCAGCTCGTCCAGTTGTGCTGCTCGACACCGACGGCGCAACGGGCTCGCGTGGCGTGACCTCGTCCCTGACCGGTGCGGACTGGTCAGCCGAGCGGAGATGGGCCGGCTCGGTTCCAGTACTGGCAGTCGAGCCTGGCGTGGCAGGGACGCCTCTCTCGGCTGGCAGCCGGCCGTCGAGTTCCGCGCGCGGCACTCGAGCGTCGAACGCGACGAGCTCGAGGCCGTGCTCGACGACGGCGGACTGCTCCAGCCAGCGGCCCGTGCGAACCACGGAGAAGGTGATGCCGTTGTCCGCGGTGAGCGCCGCGCCGCGGAGGACGGCGGTGGCGTGGTCGAGGACATGTCGGGACCCGAGGGAGCCGGTTGGCATGCCGGTGTCGTGGAGGCTGAGGAGGAACCGGTCGAGAAGCATGTCGGGACTGAAGCCGGGAGCACCGGTCCAGGTCACCAGCAGTGACGTCGTCTGGGGCGTCGATGTGCGACCTGCCCGGCTGAGAACCTGCCGGCGACCTTGTCCGTTCAGCAGTGAATCGCTCCGCAGGACCGAGAGCACGGTGTCTCGTATCCAGCGGAAGCGGTCAGAGTCGTCGTGCATGAATGCTGCTCCATGTTGTCGATACCCGCGAGCGGCCGCCGGATCCGAGGAGGATGGGGCAGCAGCGGGCGAAGGTTGAGAGGCAGGCGGTGATCCGCGACGGCCTCGTGGCTGCCGATACCGGCGACCGTTGCGACGTGGCCCGTGATCTCAGGTGGGGTCGTGGCTGTCCGGCCTAGCCATTTGCGAGTCGGTCGGACGACAGCGACGTGTGCGATGGGCTGGGGCGAGGCAGTCAGCGATGGCGTCGAGGTGTGCCTCAGCCTCGGCTGCGGGGTGCGGGTCGCGACCCGTTCGACTCTGGCGAAGGATGATTCCGGCCGGTAGCCGCGGTTCTGAGCGGCGTTACCCGGTTCCCGCGTGGTCGCTGCTCAGAGGGTGTCGAAGGCGCAGTCGGTGCAGAGCCCGTCCGGCCACTGAGCCCCGGGCGGCGACCGAGCGTCGCGAGAGCACTCAGCAGCCGGGAGCCCCAGCGCCCGGGGGCCCCCGACGAGCTGACTGCAACCTCCAACCGCACCAACGCAGCATCGATCCGTGTCGGCGCACCCGGGGCAGGCGCACGCCGGGGCGTCGCACCGATCGGCTGCGCTGGGCCAGGCGGGGAAATCGCGCTCGCAAGTAGCCGACCACCAGGTCCGCGGCAGCGCCGCAGATCAGGACCATCGCGACGATCAGCACAGTGGCGGCGAGCTGGGTTCCGGTCACCCCATCCGGAACGAGGCCGTGCCAGACACCAGCCGGTGCCGGCCACTCAAGCCCAGATCCTTCAGCCGAGCGCCCCAGCCACTTGCCCGCGAGATGCAGGGCGGGCTGGGCGACGATGGTCGCGTTGAGAAGGCTCAACAGACCGCGGAATCGCGGCGCGATCCACCGGCGCAGCCCGGTGACGGCCCCGACCAGTACCACGAGGGCAAGGGTGTGGATCGGGTGTTCGCCGGCGAGCACATCAACCACCAGTGCCGCCCCGACCGTGGCGATCACACCACAGGTCATGGCGCCTCGCGACTGCGGTACGCCGCCGACGCACGCGGTCCTCGTTCGGGACTGCGCGACCGCTGCCATGCCCACCACTCTCCCTCTGGGCCCTGTGACAACGCTGAGAGACCGTGCCGGGAAGTCGACGCGAACAACCTGAGGTGGTGTTCCGGCCGTGCCGTTCCCGGCTACGGCGCGGGACGAGGGCCCGCGCCGCTGAGCGGCCCCAGTGGGCACCACAGAACGTACGGCGACGCACCGAGCCACACCGGCCCCATCACGCCGTCGCACGTGCGCATGGGTCGGGCGGTGGGCGGCCGTCGCCGATGACGGACGCACCGCCGCCGAGTCGCGCTGTTAGCCGAGCATCTCCTGCATCTGAGTGATCTCGGTCTGCTGGGCATCGATGATCGTCTGGGCGAGCGCCTTCGCCTCCGGGTTGCGCCCGTCGCGCAGCTCCGTCTGCGCCATCTGCACGGCACCCTCGTGGTGAGCGATCATCATCTGCAGCCACATCCGGTCGAACTCGACACCGGATGCCTGCTCGAGCTGCTGCATCTGCTGATCACTCATCATGCCCGACATCCCGGACATGCCGTTCTGCTCCATCCCGGGCATGTTGTGTTCCTGGCTCATGTTCGGCATGCCGCCGGACTCGGGCGCGCCCCATGCGGCGAGGAAGCCCTGCAGCTGCTGGATCTCGGGACCCTGCGCCTGCTGGATCGCGGTGGCGAGCTGCTTGACCTGGTCGCTCTCGGCACGGTCGGCCGCCAGATTGGCCATGTCGACCGCCTGCCGGTGGTGCGGGATCATGCCCTGGGCGAAAGCGATGTCGGCCTCGTTGTGATCGGCGGAAACCTGCTGGCCCGCCGCGGACGAGGTCGGCGCGGGCGGTGCCTGGCCGGCCGAGCCGGTGGCCTCCCCACCGCCGCACGCGGACAGGGCGAGGGCCGCGGTGACCGCCGTCGTGGCGAGCGCCATCTTCTTGATCTTCATGGTGGACTCCCTTGCATGTGACCGGTCGTGAGCTGGTGGAATCCAGCGCTCTTCCGCGCTGGGGGCCGATCAGCTCCGCATCACGCACAGCTGGGCAAGACGACGAGACATAGGTGGCGGTCTGGCAACAGACCACCGTCGAAGTGAGCTCCGGACGGGTGCGACCAGCGAACCGAGCATGGGGCCACCGAGGCGGAGCCCGGCAGCGAGAAGGAGCACACCGAGGGAGGTCAGGATGGCCAGGCACAAGTGCAAGGCGTGCTCCGGATCCGACCGGGCGCCATGGTCGCCGGGCACGTCAGCCGGGTCGTGGCCGGGTAACGTCAGGTCGGAGATCGCAGGGATCCCGGCAGCACCATCCGACGGGACGGCGGCCGTGGTCGCGGCGTGCCCGGTCTCGCCCGGCGGGGCGGCCACGAACGCGTGCATGCCCAGCAGCGCGAGCAACACGGGCACGATGAGCAGCAACCGCAGCTCAACCCGTTGATTACTCACCCCGGCCACGGTACCGACGGTGAAGCATGTCGACTTCGGGGGCTCACACAACGGTGTTCAACACCACCCCACCGCCGAGGCCGAGCAGCAGCGACAGCGCGGCGGCACCGAGCGCGGTCCCACGCGCCCAGCCACGAGCCCGGGTCACCGGCCGCTCGTGGTCGGGGCCCGGTTCGCCGAAGGCGGGCGCGATCCAGCGCAGGTAGTAGAACAGCGACGCGACGGTGTTGACCACGGCGAGCGCGACCAACCAGACCAGCCCCCCGTCCACGGTCGCGGTGAACACGACGAGCTTGCCGAGGAACACCGCGGTCGGCGGAGTCCCGACCAACCCCAGCAGCGCGACCACCAGCGCGATCGCGAGTGGCGGGTCCCGGCGGAACAGTCCCCGGTGGCCGGCGAGGGTGCGCTGCCCGGTGGCGGCGACGACGGCGAACGCGGCGATGTTGGTGATGGCGTAAGCGGCCAGGTAGAACAGCAGCGCCGGCTGCGCCAGCGGGGCGCGTCCGGCGACGGCGAGGGCCATGAGCATGTAGCCGACCTGCGAGATGGTCGAGTAGCCGAGCAGCCGCAGCACCGAGGTCTGGGCGAACGCGGCGAGGTTGCCGAGTGTCATGCTCACCGCAGCCAGGATCGCGATGATCAGAGGCCAGTCGACGACGTCGGCCGGGACCGCGGTGTCGAGCAGCCGGTAGGTGGCGACCAGGGCGCCGATCTTCGGCAGCGTGGTGATCACAGCGGCGACCGCCGGCGGTGTGCCGTCGGCGACGTCAGGCACCCAGAAGTGGGCGGGAACCGCTCCAGCCTTGAACGCCAGCCCGACCAGCACGGCGATCAGTCCGACCGCAGCGGCGCCGCCCGGTCCGGAGGCGATCCCGTCGGCAACCGCGTCGTAGCCGGTTGCTCCCGCTGTGCCGAACAGCAGGGTCACCCCGGCCACGGTGGTGACCCCGGCGAGCGCGCCGGCGAGGTAGTACTTGAGCGCCGCTTCGGGTGCGGTGCCCTGCTTGGCCCAGCCGGCCAGGGCGTAGAGCGGGACGCTGGCGAGCAGGAACGCAGCGAACAGCAAAATCAGATCGGCGGCGCCGCCGAGCAGGATCGAACCCAGCGCCCCGAGCTGCACGAGGACGACGAACTCGGTCTCGCGGCGGTGCCCGGCCACGGTGTCGCCGCACAGGGCGAGCAGCAGCAGCGTCGCGACGAGCACGATCGCCCGGGTGGCGTGGGTCGCGGTGTCGAGGACGTAGGTCCCGAACACCACGTCGACCGGTCGGGTCGCGGCGACGGCGGTCGCGGCCAGGCCGACGGTGCAGGCCAGTGCGGCCAGTACCCGGATCGTCCACTGGCGTCGGCGTGGGGTCCAGGCACCGAGCAGCAGCCCGGCGACCGCGCCGAACAGCAACGCGATCTCCGGGATCAGAGCGGACGGGTCACTGTGGACTGTCACGGCCGAATCACCGCGTCACCAGGTCGCCCAGGGTGCGGGCGGCGGGTTCGATCACGTCGAGCAGGACCCGCGGCAGCAGCCCGAGCACGGTCGCCAGGACCAGTAGCGCGCCGATGGCCAGCAGCTCCCGGGCGTCGAGGTCGGGGAACGGGCGCGGGGTGCCGGGGGCGTCCGGGACGCGGACATCGCCGGAGAGCATCCGCCCCATGGCGACCAGGAACAACGCGGCGGTGAGCAGGACACCGGTCACCGCGACGACGGTCGCGACCGGGACGGCGCCCAGCGCTCCGGCGAAGATCTGGAACTCGGCGATGAACCCGGAGAACCCGGGAAGGCCGAGTGAGGCGAACGCGGCGACGGCGAACAGCCCGGCGAAGCGCGGTGTGCGGGTCGCGAGCCCACCGTAGGCGCTCATCTCGTAGGTGTGGCCGCGCTCGTGCAGCGACCCGGCGAGCAGGAACAGCGCCGCGGTGATCAGGCCGTGGCTGACCATCTGGTAGGTCGCGCCCGAGGTGGCGAGCTGGCGGGCCTGCTCGTCGTCGGCGGTGATCAGGCCGGCTGCGCCGAGGCCGAGCAGGACGTAGCCCATGTGGTTGACCGAGGTGTAGGCGATCATGCGTTTGAGGTCGGTCTGGGCGAGCGCGACCAGGGCACCCCAGAGCACCGAGACCACCCCGGCCACGACGGCGACCAGCGCGAACTGGCGCCAGCTCGCGGGCAGCAGCGGCATCGCGATCCGGACGAAGCCGTAGGTGCCCATCTTGAGCAGGATCGCGGCCAGGATCGCCGACCCGGCCGCGGGCGCCTCGGTGTGCGCGGGCGGCAGCCAGGTGTGGAACGGGAACAGCGGGGTCTTGACCGCCAGCCCGATCCCGATCACCAGCAGGGTCAGCCCGGCGTACCCGCCGCCGCCGGCGAGGGGGTTCTGCGCTGCCAGGGTCGGGATGTCGAAGGTGACCTGCGGTCCGGCCAGGGCGAGCAGGATGAACCCGAGCAGCAGCGCGAGTGAGCCCAGGAAGGTGTAGAGGAAGAACGTCAGCGCCGCCCGCCGCGCCGGCGCGCCGGTGCCCCACCCGGCGATCACGAAGTACATGAACACGATCGACAGGTCGAAGAACAGGAAGAACAGGATCAGGTCGAGCGCGACGAACAGGCCCGCGCTGACCGCCTGCAACGCCAGGAACAGGAGCACGAAGCCCTTCGGGCGGGCGATGCCGCGCAGCGTGTAGACCGCGGTCGCGGTGAACAGCACCGCGGTCAGCGCCAGCAGCGGCAGCGACAGCCCGTCCACGCCGACGTGGTAGGAGATCCCGGCGCTGGGGATCCACGCGTAGCGCTCGACGAAGCCGTACCCCGACGCGGGCAGGCCCGCCCAGACCACGGCGATCAGCCCGAGCTGCGCGAGCCCCGCCGCGAGCCACGCACTGGCGAACACCGTCGTGCCCGCCCGCGCCGGAACCGCGCACAGCGCGACCGCGACCAGCGCGGGCAGGAAGACGATCAGCGAGAGCATTCCGGGGTCACCTCACGACGATCACGAGGACGGCCAGCGCCGCGAGCAGGGCGAACCCGACCGAGGCCTGCGCGTAGTACTGGTGGATCTGCCCGGTCTGCGGACGACGGGCGGCTCGGCCCAGCGCGCGGGCGCCGTCGGCTAGCCCGGCTACGGCCCGGTCGACGCCGCGCTCACCGTGCCCGGCCACGACCGCGGCCAGCCGCGAGGTGGCACTCGCCGCGCCCGCCGGGACACGGGCGAGCACGCGGTCGTCGACCACGGCCAGAGCTGCTCCCAAGGTCACGACCGGGCCGACGACGTAGCGGAGCGCGAACGCCTCGAGGCCGAGCCACCGGTCCAGCAGGCCTGGCGTCGGGACGCGCTCGGCGAACCGCCACACCAGCAGCACGCCGGCACCGGCCAGGACGCCGGAAAGCACGAGCTCCCAGACCTGCGGAGCCGGGTCCGGCCGCACAGGGCCCAGTGCCAGGATTCCGGCCCCCGCGGCGGCGAGGGCGAGCACGACAGTCGTGGTCACCGCCGGGAGCGGTATCCGGACCGGAGCAGCACCGGTGGCCGGGCGGTCGGCGGGTTGCCAGGCGAACCACAGTGCGCGTCCGCTGTAGAACGCCGCGGTCCACCCGGCGACCAGTCCGACCAGGTACAGCGCGGGCGAGGAGCCCAGGGCGGCGGCCAGCACGGCGTCCTTGCCGACCCAGAGCCCGAACGGCGGCAGCCCGGCCAGCGTGAGCGCACCGACGGTGAATGCGGCCCCGACCACGGGGTGCCGCCGCGCGGCCCCGCGCAGACCGCCGGTCAGGCTGCGGGTGCCGAGTGTGGCCAGCCACAGGCCGGCGACCAGGAACAACAGGCTCTTCGCCGCGGCGTGCGCCACGGTCTGCAGCGCCCCGGCCGACACACCGGCCGTCCCGGCCGCGAGCACGATGAACCCGATCTGTGAGCAGGTGGAGGCGGCGAGCAGCTGCTTGAGATCGTCCTGGACCGCGGCGACCAGGCCGAGCAGCAGCGCGGTCGCCACCCCGATCCACGCCACGAGCGGGGCCGCCCAGCCGGCGGCTTCCAGGGATGGGGCGATCCGCAGCAGCAGGTAGCCACCGGCCGCGACCATCGTCGCGGAGTGCAGCAGCGCCGAGGTCGGGCTGGGTCCGTGCATCGCCCCGGACAGCCAGAAACTGAACGGCAGCTGCGCGGATTTCCCCAGCGCGGCGACGACGACACCGGCGACCGCGACGTCGCCCCAGACGCCGTCGAGACCGGCCAGATCCGTCAGCGCCATCGCGCCCGCGCCGCCGGCGAGCATCGCCCCGGCCGCGACGTAGAGGCCCAGGTCGGCGGCCCGTGTGGTCAGGAACGCGACCGTGCCGGCGCGGGCGGCCACCCGGTCGTCGAGCCGGTAGCCGATCAGCGCCCAGCTCGTCGCGCCCATCACCTCCCAGGCCATCAGCAGCGCCGGCAATGTCGTGGCGGTGACGGTGACCAGCATCGCGGCCGCGAAGACCAGCATCAGGCCGTGGAACCGGCCGGTCCGCAGGCCCGGCTCGGCAGCAGCGACGACCAGCGCGGCCAGCAGCACCGCGGCGACCAGGACGACCAGTACCGCCGAGAGCCCGTCGACGGCAAACCCGGCCCGAATACCGGCCAGCAACGACACCTCGGACGCAGGCCGCGTCGCCGCGGCGGCCACGGCGAGCGCCAGGGTGGCCGCCGCCGTGGCGACACCGGCCGCGGTCGCGCCGCGGGCCGGGTGGGCCAGCAGCAGCACCGCGCCGGCGACAGCCGGGAGGCCGATGAGCACCGCGAGCAGCACCGCTCAGCCCTCCAGCTCGGTGGCCGAGTCGGTCATGTCGATCCGCTGGGCACGGTAGATGGCGGTGACCACGGCGAACCCCATCGCCATCTCGATCGCCATCGCGGTCACCACCGCCACCACGATCACCTGGCCGTCGGAGGCCGGGGCGAGGAAGTACCAGAACGCGGCCGCGGCCAGGATGATCCCGTTGATCATCAGCTCCAGGCCCATCATCAGCATCACGATCGACTGCTGGGTCAGTGCGCCGAACAGCCCGATACACAACAGTGCGGCGGCCACGAGCAGGAACGCCTCGAGGATCATCGACCGACACCCCCACCGGCCGGGTCATCGGCTCGCTCGGCGTCGAGGTCGTCGCCGAGCCGGTCGTAGCGGCCACGCCCGGTGGACAGGACCACGGTGGCCACGATGGTGGCGAACAGCGTCACGCCGAGGGTCATCATGGTCAGCATGTGGCCGCCCATCAGGGCCTCGCCCAGCGCGACGGTCGGATCCGGCGCAGGCACACCACGGCGCTGCGGCCAGTCCACGACGAGGATCCCCGCGGCCAGTCCGGTGAACACCAGGCCCGAGATGACGGCCGCGCCGCGGGTGTTGTGAAACATCGACATCGGCATCAGCCCGGCCGGGTTCATCATGAACATGACCATGAACACGGCCATGATCACCATCTCGATGATCATCATCAGGATGATGACGACACCGAGGTAGGCCAGCCCGGTCATCAGCACCATCGCGGCGACCGCGAGGAACGACACCAGCAGGCAGAACGTTGCGCGCGCCATCGAGTCGACGACGAACACCAGCACACCGGAGGAGATCGCCAGGAGGCTCAGCACGCAGAACACGGCGAGAACCATCTACATCCCTCCCCTGGCCAGCACGACAAGTGCGACCACGAGCGCCTGCACGATCGTCAGCGGTACGAGCACGATCCAGGAGATCTCGGCCCAGCGGTCCATCCGGATCGTCGGGAGCCGGTGGCGCAGCCAGACCAGCACGACCAGCACCGCGGCGGTCTTGAGTAGCACCCACGCCCACGCAGGTAGCCACGGCCCGTGACCGCCGCCGAGGAACAGCGGGACCGCCATCGCCGCCGCGGCCACGAGCAGCAGCCGGCGCCCCCCGGCGAACAGCAGCCGGTCCACACCCGCGAGCTCCGAGCCCGCGCCCCCCGCGGTGTCGCGGGCGACCGGGGCATCGAACGGCCCCCAGAACGCCATCGCGGCCGCGCTGAGCAGATAGGCGACGAACGCCGCCGGCATCAGGACGACGAACCACAGGCCGGCCTGGGCGTCGACGATGTCGGTGATCCGCAGGCTGCCCGCGGCCAGGGCTGCGGTGATGATCGCGAACATGTGCGGGAGCTCGTAGGACAGGCCCTGGGCGACGAACCGGTACCCGCCGACCAGCGACAACGCCCCGTTGGGCCCCCACCCGACCAGCCACACCGCCGCCCACGCGACGACCTCCATCGCGTTGAACCACACGACGCCGACCGACAGGTCGACCAGCGGACGTTCACCGAGCGGGACGACCGCTGCCGCCAGCACCGCGGCGACGATCAACGACACGATCCCTGCCCACCGCAGCAGACCATCGGCGGCGAGCGTGCTGCGCCGCTGGCCGACCAGCAGCCGCACCGTGGCGCGGACCGGTTCGACGGCGGCCGCGGCGGGCCCGACGGGTCGCCCGGCGGCCCGGCCCGCCAGGGCGCCGTCGAGTGCGGCGAGGAACCAGACGGCGGCGATCATCAGGGCCGGGAGCAGCAGGGTCGTGGCACTCATCGTTCGCCCGGCTCCCGGTCGCGGAGGCCGGCGGGGGTCGCTGCGCCGTCGACGTCGGGATCGAGTGCCGCGACCAGCAGCCGGGCGGCGGTGAACTCCGCTCCCGCGAGACGCCCGCCGAGCTCGGCGAGGACCGGACGCTCCGGCTCCCCGACCGTCCGCCCCGCGGCGTGCGCCTCGATCCGGGCGAGGCGACGCTCGAGCAGCTCGGCCACGTCCACGCCGTCACCGAACTCCACCCTGCGCAGCATCAGCCGCAGTACGCGGGACCGCCGGACCAGGCGCAGCAGCCCAGAGAGGCCGTCGGCCGGTTCACCGGCCCGGGCACGGTCACGGAGGTCGCGTGCCCGGGCGGCCGGGCCCGGCCAACCGGCGACGGCGAGGACGCGGGCGACCACATCGAGGTCACGTACCGCCGCAGCGACCGGCGCCGAGGGTCGCAGCTCGGCGACGTCGAGGACGCGGGCCTCGGCCGAGGAGATCACGTCGCCCTGCAACTCGACGTCGATGACCAGGCCGGCCGGCCAGTCCGGGAGCACCGGACCGAGCGGCAGATGGAGCACGTCGAGTGCCAGACCGTCCCGATCCTCCGCGACGTCGGCCATGGCCAGGCCCCCGGGCAGCGGCATGTCCATGTGGTGATGCTGGTGGTCGCCGGCGTGGCCCGAGTCGTCCTCGTGGCCGGAGCCGCTGTCCGCGTGCTCGGCGTGATCGCGTTCGTGGTGCTCGTGCCGGCCATGAGCGGTATCCCCGCCCTGGTCGGGCGGCTCACCGTCGCCGGCATGGCCTGAGTGCTCGTTGAGGTGGGCTTCGTGACCAGCTGCGTGCGTATCCTCGCCGTGCTCGCCGTGCTCGCCGTGCTCGCCGTGCTCGCCGTGCTCGCCGTGCTCCCCCCCCCCCCCCGTGCTCGCCGTGCTCGCCGTGCTCGCCGTGCTCGCCGTGCTCGCCGTGCTCGCCCGTGCTCGCCGTGCTCGCCGTGCTCGCCGTGCTCGCCGTGCTCGCCGTGCTCGCCGTGCTCGCCGTGCTCGCCGTGCTCGCCGTGCTCGCCGTGCTCGCCGTGCTCGCCGTGCTCGCCGTGCTCGCCGTGCTCGCCGTGCTCGCCGTGCTCGCCGTGCTCCGGCCCGTGCTCGCCGTGCTCGCCGTGCTCGCCGTGCTCGCCGTGCTCGCCGTGCTCGCCGTGCTCGCCGTGCTCGCCGTGCTCGCCGTGCTCGCCGTGCTCGCCGTGCTCGCCGTGCTCGCCGTGCTCGCCGTGCTCGCCGTGCTCGCCGTGCTCGCCGTGCTCGCCGTGCTCGCCGTGCTCGCCGTGCTGCGCGGGGGCGGCGTGTGATTCGTCCGCCACGTCGGAGACGGCAGCGGCAGCTATGGCTTCCTCGCGAGCAAGTCGAACATCCGCCAGCCGTGTGGGGAGCCGATCGAGCAGCCGCTCGAGGTGCGCGGTCGTAGCGTCGTCGCCGAGGTCGAGCCGAACCCGTGGCGCGGGGATCCCCCGCCAGAGGCTCTCGACGACCTCACCCAGCTCAGGTCCCGGATGCCCGGCGACGAGCAGCACATCGGCCTCAGCTGGGCTCGTCGCCTCCGGCCACCCACGCCGCCTGATCAGGAGTTCGGTATCCATGCGCAGCCCGGGGCGACCGGGCACCGCAACGAGCAGGACGTGCGGCACCCCAGCCGCGAACCTCAGCAGGACGGCAGTCAGGTCCATCGCAGGGCCCCTTCGCGCCACGCGTAGACGACGCCGGCGAGCAGGATCGCGAGAAACAGGAACATTTCGACGACCGCCGCCGTCCCCATCGTCGCGACGACGACGGCCCACGGGTACATGAAGATCATCTCCATGTCGAAGGCCAGGAAGATCATCGTCACCGCGTACCAGCGGACGTGAAAGCGCGAGACCGCATGCTCCACCGGCGGCAGGCCCCCCAGATGTGGCAGGCGGCCCTTCAGGACGGGCCCGACCGAGACCAGTTGAGACATTCCAACGACTACTGACACGACCAGGACGCCTGCGCCCGCAAGGACCGCCAGCGGCACAAATGACTCCACCTCGCACCCCCTGATCAGCGGCAACAGGCGCGTACCCTACCCGGGCACAGCATCTGTGCAAGTCACACTGTCGTGGTCCTTACCCGTTGGCGTTGCCGGTACTCGCGGCGTGGGGACCAGGGGGTGGGGGGCCACCCGCGCCGTGCCCGAGGCCACGCTGACCGTAACCCGACACAGCTGGGCCGGGCACTCGACCACCTTGATGCGGGTACCCCCTAGGGGTACAGTGCAAATGAAACGAGGAGGTAGGCGATGCAGCACGGTTACGCCGACAACAAGGAAGCGCACGTCAAGCGGATGCGCCGGATCGAGGGCCAGGTCCGCGGGATCAGCAAGATGATCGAGTCGGACAAGTACTGCATCGACATCCTCACCCAGGTCTCCGCGGTCAACAAGGCACTCGAGGCCGTCGCGCTCGGCCTGCTCGACGAGCACCTCAAGCACTGCGTCACCGATGCCGCCGCCGAGGGCGGGGCGGTCGCCGAGGAGAAGATCGAGGAGGCCAGCGCGGCCATCGCGCGCCTGGTCCGGTCCTGACCGGCCCTTCACAGCCCCGGCGCAGGGTGTGGCATCACCGCCCCGGGCGCCGAAGCCAACCGCGGCCCGCGCCGCGGGCCGTCACGAGAGAGGTATCCGAGCCATGAGTACCGCCACCTACACCGTCACCGGCATGACCTGCGGCCACTGCATCGCCTCGGTCACCGAGGAGATCAGTGAGATCGTCGGCGTGACCGATGTGGCCGTGGATCTGCCGACCGGCGCGGTCACCGTCACCGGCGAGGGCGAGGTCTCCCCTGACTCCGTGCGCGCCGCAGTCACCGAGGCCGGCTACCAGGTCGTATCCGACTCCTGATCACGACCTGACCACCTACCCGGTACGGGTCACCGAGGCACGCGCTGCCCCAGCGGCGCCACCGACGTCCACCCGGATCGGGTCCGACAAGAGGGAACGATCCCATGAATACCGTCGCGCGACTTTCTGCCTACGGTGCGGTCGCTGTCCTGCTCGGCGCAGGAGCCTTTGCGACCGGATCCGCTGTCGATGTCCCGACCGCACACCTGCAGCCCGCTCCCAGCGGCGCCGCCGGTCACGCGGGCGGCTACAGCGCTCCTGCCATCGCGGACATCAACTCACCCGCGCACAGCGAGGGGGGACACCAGTGACCGCGACACTGCCGCAGCCCGGCCAGGACGTCCAGGAGATCGAGTTCGCGATCGGTGGCATGACGTGTGCCTCCTGCGCGAACCGGGTCGAGCGCAAGCTCAACAAGCTCGACGGCGTCACCGCCACCGTCAACTACGCCACCGAGAAGGCCAAGGTCTCGGCCCCGACCGGGGTCGACGCCGACCGGCTGGTCGCGGCCGTCGCCTCCGCCGGCTACACGGCCACGCTGCCGACCGATCCGGCCGCCGATGCCGATGCCGGTGGCGATGCCGGTGGCGGGGAGAACGAGGCGCTGCGCAGCCTGCGGCACCGGCTGGTGGTCTCCGCCGTGCTCGCGGTGCCGGTCATCGCCATGGCGATGGCGCCAGCACTGCAGTTCGTGAACTGGCAGTGGTTGTCGCTGGTTCTCACCGTCCCGGTCTGGGCCTGGGCGGGTGCGATGTTCCACCGGGCGGCCTGGACGAACCTGCGCCACGGCGCCGCCACCATGGACACGCTGATCTCCATGGGGACCACCGCGGCGATGGCCTGGTCGGTCTACGCCCTGTTCTTCGGCACCGCCGGGATCCCTGGCATGACCCACCCCTTCACCTTGTCGGTCTCCCCGACCGACGGCGCCGGGAACATCTACCTCGAGGTCGTGGCCGGCGTCATCACCTTCGTCCTGGCCGGGCGCTACTTCGAGATGCGCTCCAAGCGCCGCGCCGGCGCCGCGCTGCGCGCGCTTCTCGAACTCGGCGCGAAGGACGTCACGGTCCTGCGCGACGAGGACGGGCGCACCATCGAGAAGCGCATCCCCACCTCCGAGCTCGCGGTCGGTGACCGGTTCGTCGTCCGCCCCGGCGAGAAGATCGCCACCGACGGCGAGGTCGTCGAAGGCCGCTCCGCGGTCGACGCGTCCATGCTGACCGGCGAGTCCGTGCCGGTCGAGGTCGCCGTCGGCGACACCGTCGTCGGCGCCTGCGTCAACGCCGGGGGCCGGCTGGTCGTGCGGGCCACCCGGGTCGGCTCCGACACCCAGCTCGCGCAGATGGCGAAGCTGGTCGAGGACGCCCAGAACGGCAAGGCCGCCGTGCAGCGCCTCGCCGACCGCATCTCCGGGGTGTTCGTGCCGATCGTGATCGCCGTCGCCGTGGTGACGCTGGCCTTCTGGCTCGGCGCCGGTGTCGGCGCGACGGCCGCGTTCACCGCCGCCGTCGCCGTCCTGATCATCGCCTGCCCGTGCGCGCTGGGCCTGGCCACACCCACCGCGTTGCTGGTGGGCACCGGGCGCGGCGCCCAGATGGGCATCCTGATCAAGGGCCCGGAGGTGCTGGAGTCCACCCGACGGGTGGACACCGTCGTGCTGGACAAGACCGGCACTGTGACCACCGGCAAGATGGCACTGGCCGGAGTCCACACCGCCGACGGGGTCGACGAGGCCACCGCGCTGCGGCTGGCCGGGGCTCTGGAGAAGGCCTCCGAGCACCCCATCGCCGCGGCGATCGCCGACGGCGCGACCGAGCGCACCGGGGACCTGCCGGGCGTCGAGGACTTCACCAACCACGAAGGCCTCGGCGTGCAGGGCGTGGTCGACGGCCACGCCGTGCTCGTCGGCCGGCCCCGGCTACTCGAGCAGTGGTCGACCCCGCTGTCCGGCGCACTCGCCCACGCCGCCGCGACCGAGGCCGCGCAGGGACGGACCGCGGTCGCCGTCGCCTGGGACGGTCAGCCCCGCGCCGTGCTCGTCGTCGCCGACACGATCAAGGACACCTCCGCCGAGGCGATCGCCGAGTTCCGCCGCCTCGGGCTGACGCCGGTGCTACTGACCGGCGACAACCAGGCCGTCGCCGAGTCGGTGGCCGCCGAGGTCGGGATCGCGGCCGGCCCGAACACGGTGATCGCCGACGTCATGCCGGCCGACAAGCTGGCGGTCATCGAGCGGCTGCAGAGCCAGGGCAAGGTCGTGGCCATGGTCGGCGACGGCGTCAACGACGCCGCCGCACTCGCCCGGGCCGATCTCGGTCTGGCCATGGGCACCGGTACCGACGTCGCCATCGAGGCCTCCGACATCACCCTGGTCCGCGGCGACCTCCGCGCCGCCGCCGACGCGGTCCGGCTCTCCCGCCGGACACTGACCACGATCAAGACCAACCTGTTCTGGGCCTTCGCCTACAACACGGCCGCCATCCCGCTGGCCGCCGTCGGCCTGCTCAACCCGATGATCGCCGGCGCGGCCATGGCGTTCAGCTCCGTCTTCGTCGTCGGCAACAGCCTGCGACTGCGCCGCTTCCGAGCACGCGCTACCTGATCACAGCACTCCCGACAGAGGTGGTGCGGCCGGCCCGGCTGCACCACCTCCTCGTGTCGAGGGCCCGCCGCCGATCGCTCACAGGCCTGGAAAATGCGTTCCGCGACCGGGCGAGACGTGCGGATTCACGTGTCCGGTGAGCTGATGCGGGCAGGGCCGTACCCGGTGACGAGGAGTTTCCACCCGGCCGCTCCGCAACGCAGGCGCGCCGTGCAGCCACCAAGCGCCCAGCAACGAGGTCTTACCCGCGACCGCCATCGCGGCGGCCGGCGATCACCCCCGCGGCAAAGCCGATGATCAGCGGACCGAGGACGAAGGCGACCTCGGCAACAGGCCGGTCAGCGCGAGCAGGCTGCGCCGGCTGTCGAGGCCGTCCACGCCGAGGCCATCGACGTCCGTGATGATGTAAGGGCGTCAACTGGCCCCGACTGCCCAGGAGCGCGAGGCTGACAATTCCGGCAGCCAGATAGCAGAACAGCGCCGTCACCACCCGCTGCACGCCCCGGTGGGCGAGAGCCCGCCGCATAGCGCATCAGCACGGTGTCCGCTGCGATCGATCGGCCTTCATCGACGGCGTCCCGCGCCGATCGAATGGACTTGTGTCCCTTCGTCAGCACGATTCATGTCGGCTCGACGAGCCGCTCGAGGGCGGGCCGCAGGACGCGCTCCAGGTCGGCAGCCGTGGCATCCGCCACCGCCGGAACCCCCACCAGGTAGCGGCTGATCGTCAGTCCCAGCACGCACGCATTCAGCAGAGCCGCGCGCAGGGCAGCATCCGGCCCGCCGATCGTGGAGGCAACCCGTTCCTGCGCGGCGCCCATCACCTCATCGCGCAGTACCGCCTGCGCCGCAGGGTGAGTGAGGCAGCTCCGCAGCAGCGCCTCCGCCGCCGCACGCCGCTCAGGATCCTCGAAGGCAACGAGTACGTGGTCCAGCGCAGCCTGCGGCAGCTCGGTACGAGTTGCGCCGACGAGCTCGTCGACCGGCGTGCTCCACCGCGCGGCCGCGGCGAACAAGGCCTCCTTACTGCCGAAGTTCTGCATGACCAGCGCGGGATCCACGCCCGCCCGATCCGCCACCGCGCGGATGGTCGTGCGCTCGTAGCCGTGCTCGGCGAACAACGCCCTGGCCGCATCGCGGATCACCGTCTCGCTGCGTCGTCGTCGCTCGGCCCTCGTCGCAGGCCCCGCATCTCCACTCACGGCTCTCACTCTACAGACGTTGACCGACGGAGGAGGTTCACTCTACGGTCGTTGAGTCGAACTCGTGAAGGAGACTGATGACCCCGCCCCTTGCGGCATCAGGTAGGAGCGCTCGGCGCTGGTTCGCGCTCGCGGTGCTCGCCGGAAGCCAGCTGCTCATCGTGCTGGACGCGACGATCGTCAACGTCGCGCTCACCGACATGCAGGACGACCTCGACCTCGCCCCCACCGCCCTGCACTGGGTGGTCACCGGGTACGTGCTTGCCTTCGGAGGCTTCCTGCTGCTGGGCGGGCGGCTCGCCGACCGCGTCGGCCGCCGCCGCATGTTCATCGTCGGTGCCGCGGTGTTCGGCACCGGATCGCTGCTCGCCGGACTGGCCGAGACCGCCGTCGTGCTGTTCGGCGGCCGGGTGATACAGGGTCTCGCCGCGGCCGTGCTGGCGCCCGCCGCCCTCTCCCTGCTGATGGCGGTGTTCCCGCCCGGCCGCGACCGGACCCTGGCACTGGGCGTGTGGGGAGGAGTGTCCGCCAGCGGCACCGCGCTCGGGCTGATCCTCGGCGGGGTCCTGACCGAGGCGCTGTCGTGGGAGTGGGTGTTCTGGGTCAACGTTCCGATCGCCGCGATCGCCGTCGCCGGTGCCAGGGTCGTCCTGCCCGACAGTCCTCCCGAGCAGACCGAGCGGTTCGACCTCGCGGGCGGCGTGCTCGCCACCGCCGGGCTCGCCGGACTCGTCTACGGCCTCGTACAGGCTGCCGAGTCGGGTTGGACGTCGGTGCCGGCGCTGCTCGTTCTGGTCATGTCGGTCCTGGCTCTGCTCGCGTTCGCGCGGGTGCAGGCCGTGCGCCCGCACGCGCTGGTTCCCCTGCGACTGATCCGCAACCCGACGGTGCTCGGCGGAAACCTCGTCGGGCTCATCCTCGGCGCCGCGATCTATGCACTGTTCTACTTCCTCAGCCTGTTCATGGGCGGCACCCTCGGCTACGGGCCGGTCGCCGTGGGGCTGGCCTTCCTACCGATGACGGCCGCCATCGCGGTCGCCTCGACCGCCGCGGGCAAGCTGCTCGCCCGCACCGGCGCGCGATCGCTGCTCGTCGCCTCGGCGCTGCTCGTCACCGCCGCGCTCGCGAGCCTGTCCCGCATCGCGCCCGACAGCACCTACCTGAGCACACTGCTGCCCGCCTTCGTCCTCGCCGGATGCGGCCTCGGCCTCGCCTTCGTGGCACTCACCACCGCGGCCGTCGGCTCTGCCACGCCGGGGGACAGTGGCGTCGCCGCGGCCTTGTTCAACGCAGGGCAGCAGGTCGGCGGGGCGATCGGACTTGCAGTCCTCACCGCCGTCAGCACCGCCCGCACCGCGAGCCTGACGCCCGAGGACGCGGGTCCGTCCCGCAGTGCAATCACGCAAGGCTGGTCACTCGGATTCCTTGTCTCGGCCGGCATCATGTCGGCCGGCCTACTGATCACGTTGGTGATGATCAAGGATCGGAGCCCCAACCCAGTGCCAGGACAGCGGTGACCGACTGGACGGCGGCCCTCTCTCCGGGAAGCCCATCGCGCGTGGCGATCGAGCCCACGCTGTGGGCGGCTATCCTGAACCGTCGTCACAAGGACGGTCAGCACGTGCTGCGGCAGTGGTAGGCAGGCGATGGGGAGAGGCGGGGCCGAGTGAACACTGATCCTGCAGCGGCGCACGTCTCCATCGGACTCGGCAACTTGGAGCGCGCCGTTCTCGACGCCCTCTGGGACGCCGAATCCCCGCAACTCGTGCGGGACGTGCTGGCGACCCTCAGCGACGCCGATCGGCCGTTGGCCTACACCACGGTGCAAACGGTGCTCGAGAAGCTGGTCCGTAAGGGATGGGCCCGCCGCCAGCGGTCGGGTCGTGGTTTCGCCTACATCGCCTCGACCAGCAGGGAGCAGACCGCGGCACGGCTACTGCATTCGCTGCTGCGCTCAGCCGACGAGGTCGACGCGGCGCTGCTTCATTTCGTGGGGCTGTCCTCGGACCGAGAACAGGAGGTCCTGCGGCAAGCACTCACCGACGACGACCACACCTGATCGGCACGGCGCATCCGGCTCCATAGGCCACCGCTAGACGCCCCACACACAGGCGAGAAGCAGCGCCACCGTGGTAACGCCAGCAGCGACCGTCGATGACGCCACGCCACCGACGGCCACGGTGACCCGACCTGCTGTTCGTAGCACCCAACTGCGCTGCCGAGGATTCGACGACAGGCGTCGCAATCGAGCTTCCACGGCCGTCTCCGACGCGTACAGCGCTCGTGGCGGTGCTGCCATCGCCGATGCGGCGGCGACCTTCAGCAGCGCGCCCCGCAGGACGGACCGCCCGCTGACCCGGGCGGCCTCCTCGTCTGCGACCAACTCGACCAGACGCCTGACCGCGACGGGTAGTTGCCGATACAGCGGCACGAATCGGGCGACGGCTCCCACGGCGTCGGCGAGAACGACGTGCAGGTGGTGGCGGCCCGCCAGGTGCGCCCGCTCGTGTTCCAGTACCGCATCGACCTCAGCCACTGTCAACCTGGTGCGTAGCCCCGTGGTCGCAACAATCGCATTGGCCCGACCACCCACGCTGAAAGCAACCGCGCCGGCATGTTTCACCCACAACACATCATGCTCACGATGTCCGAGCAGATCGAGCGTCTGCATGGTCGTGGTCGAGCGATCGCGGCTGGCCACGGTCCCGCGCCGGACGCGCTGCCCAAAGCGGAAGGTGAGAAGTGTCAGCGCCCCCAGCAGGCCGATCCCCACGCCCGTGTCCTGGTGTGCACTGGTCAGGCGCAAGATCATGCGGCACTGCTCGACCAACCACATCACCGGTGCGGGCCCGGCATGGCCCGGTATGAGCAGCACGGCGACTGCGAGACCGGCGCTGGTGAGGTTGCCGAGGACCATCGACCACCACAGCCACAGCAAGCACAGCGGGTCGCTGTTGGTCGACTCCAGACGCGTCAGAACACGTGGTGCGAACGTGGCGGTCAGCAGGGCTCCGGCGACCAGCAGAATCGACGTCGTCACACCACGCTCCCTGCCCTGGATCGTCGGCGACTGGGCCGACTGACCCCCACATGCTAGCGACCACCACCGCACCGACTCCGAAGGGACGTCGGCGAGCGGGTGGTGCGATTCGTCCTCACGCCTGCGGCCCCTCCGGACGCCCAGGCCGCAGACGCATGTGCCTTGCAATAGCCCAATGATGGCTCATGCTTGCAGGCATGACCGACACGCAGGGTGGCCGGTGGGCCGTTGCAGCACCGCGCCGGGCGCGGGGTTCACTTCTCGGTTCCGTCTACGTGGTGGGAGGTCTCCACCTGGTGGGGTGGGGGGTGCTGATCGTCGCGGTGGTTCCGCAGAACCTCAGCCTCGGATCGGAGGGAGTGTTCGATATCGGGGTGGGACTCACCGCCTACTTGCTCGGCGTTCGACATGCCTTCGACGCCGATCACATCGCGGTGATCGACAACACCACACGCAAACTCGTTGGGGACGGTCGGCGCGCCGAGACCGCCGGGTTCTGGTTCGCGCTGGGCCACTCGAGCGTCGTGTTCGGCTTGAGCATTGCGCTTGCCTTCGGCCTGCGTGGGATCGGCGGTGCCGTTCAGGACGGCGGCTCCAGCACGATCGCGACCTTCGAGTTCATCGGCACGGTCGCCGCTGCGGTCTTTCTGATTCTCCTCGGCGTGACCAACCTCAGCGCAGCGATCCGCATCGCCCGCATGTACAGGGCTGCGCGCCGGGGCCGGCTCGAAGACAACCGACTGGAGGAGCACCTCCGTCACCGGGGCCTCGTAGCTCCCTTGCTCGGCGGCGTGATCGATCGGATCCGCTCGCCACGGCAGCTTTATCCAGTCGGACTACTCATGGGGCTGGGATTCGATACCGCATCCCAGGTTGCGCTCTTGGTGCTCGCCGCTGGCACCGCAGCCTGGACGGTGCCGTGGTACGCGATTCTGGTGCTACCTGTCCTATTCGCCGCTGGTATGACTCTGTGCGACACCGCGGACGGCACATTCATGGCTCGGGCCTACGGCTGGTCGTTCACAGATCCGATGCGGAAACTCGCCTACAATTTGACCGTGACGGTGCTCTCGGTCGTCGTGGCTCTTGTCGTGGGAACCATCGTACTGGCCGGCCTGCTTCGTGACCAGCTTGACGCTTCCACCGAAACTCTCACCTTCCTGGCTGATATTGATCTACGTGGAGCCGGGATTGCTGTGGTGGTTCTATTCGGAGCAATCTGGTCGGTAGCCGTGTTGAGGCGCCGTTCTCGGCGCTCCCGTGCGCACCGTTAACGCAGCCGCCTTTTATCGATTGCTGGGCTGAAGTGTCATGAGCACCCGACGATCGCGCAGGCGGGATCGCTGACCCGACAATGCGTTGGAACAGGCACGGGCCCGGGGTCCGGGTGACTCCCCTCGAACCAGATAGACACGCGTATGGACCGGTACTGCCCGGTCAGCACGGTGTCTGACCGGACAGCACTGATCGAGCCGTCATAGCTGACGTAACACGTGTCGGACGGCCGCGGGGCGTACGGTTTATACGGGCACGACCGTCGGCTGTCCGTTTCGGGCAGCCGACGATTTGTCCGTCCTACGGACGTGGAAGGCGCTCCCCAGGAATGGTGCGGCTACTCTGGTCAGACTCCTGCGGTTTGGCGCGCCCGTGCACGCTCCTTGTTCTCCTCGGACGCGTTGACCACTTGCACCTTGTCCCCGGTCTGCAACTCATTGAACCAGGCCTCGGCGTCCCCGAGCTCGAGTTTGATGCATCCCGCAGATGACCGGGAACGGTCTCCACCGTGGAAGGCGACGCCACCGTCTGCGAAGAACACCGAGAACGGCATCGGTGCAGGACGGCCGTCCGGACCGTTGAACTCGCCGCTTACGTGGTCCTTTTCCTTGCGGTACACCCGGAACGAGTGCCCGATTGGCGATTCCTGTCCAGCACCACCGGTAGCGATGCGTACCGGCCCGCGGATCACCTTCCCGTCACCGATGAGCCAGGCCTGTTGTGATTCGAGATCGACGCAGGCGCGGGTCGAGACCGAACACGGCGTACCAGGGGCGGCAGGCTCTTGATGTGCCTGGGCAGCCGCGGTGTTCGAGTCGGGCGCCGCATCGGCGCCGGCGCTACCTGCAGTCACCACCACCGCGAGCGCAGCCGCGGCAGTGGCGGCGAGCGCCATCAACTTGGTGCCGTTACGAAAGTGGCGCGTCATGGATCCCTCTTTTCTGAGACCAGGAGTAGGGGCTCAGTTGCTATGACGCTCGGCAACCCATGGTGGTTGCTCGGCGAGCAGTACCCGGAACCAAGTTTTTTTCCTTGATGAACGAATGGGCAGGCTGGAACTTGCACGTGCCTGCCGAGGTACTCACGGTCCAGTCAGGCGACGTAAGAGACGACGGTCATCATGCCTGCTTCTCCGTGGTAGATATTGTGGCAGTGCGTCAGCCACTGACCGGGATTGTCCGCATCGAAGTCCACCTCGACAGTCTGGTTGGGTAGCACCAACACAGTGTCTTTTCGGGGACCCCGGCCGTCGGGGCCGACCACTTGGAAGGTGTGTCCATGCAGATGCATCGGATGGAACATCGTGGTCGTGTTGACCATGCGAAGGCGCACACGTTGGCCACTTGAGATCGGCAGGCCGCGAGCCGGATCGTATCGCTCTCCGTTGATCGTCCAATCGTAGAGGTCCCCGGGGCCGGCCAACACCAGATCGTGCACCACATCGGGCGAGCGCCGCTGTAGCGTCACCGGCTCGGCGGAAGCGAAGGTCTGTGACAGAACCGCTGACCGGGACATCAGTGCGGAGGCCGCAGCTTCGGTGTCCACCGGCGATTTCTGCGGAGTCGACAGCCTCACCGCAGCATGGTCGTTCTTGCCTTCGGCGATCCCGATCAGCACAGCCGGGGCCTCGGGAATGGTGACGACAGCGTCGATTCGCTCGCCCATTCCGATCACCACTGCCTCGACGTCGGTAGGGGCAACGGGAAATCCGTCGGTGTGGGTCACCGTCATTGGAGCGCCAGGGACACCGACACGGAAAGCCGTGTCGCCGCCCATATTGATCATCCGGAAGCGCACACGTTGACCGGGACGGACGTCGAGGGTGGTCGGCGCGGAACGTGTGCGGCCGTTGGCGACGTAGTGCGGATAGGTGGTGTCGCCGGCATCCCCGCCGAGGACGGACGACGTCGGCATCTGCATCCCACCATGGTCCCCACCCATTCCCCCCATCCCGCCCATGCCGTTGCGGAGCAGCCCGGCCAGAACCTGGTCAGGATCTTGTCCCGTGCCGTCAATCCAATCGTCGAAGATCACGACGTGCTCGAGGTCATAGTCCCCGGGCTCAGCCGGGTCGTCGATGATGAGTGGCGCATACAACCCACGGTCGAGCTGGGTACCGACGTGCGGGTGGAACATGTAGGTACCCGCATGAGGCAGCGTGAAGAGATACTCGAACGAGCCGCCGGGGGGAATCTCGGGCTGGGTCAACACGGGGACGCCATCCATGTCATTGCGCAGGGCAATACCGTGCCAGTGGACGGTTGTCGGCTGGGGCAGCTGGTTCTCCAGGCGCACCTTCAGCGTATCTCCCACCCGAGCACGGATCTCCGGGCCGGGCAGAGCGCCGTTGTAGGTCCACGTCGACACCGTGCGTCCGCCGATGTCGACCGTGCTGGGCTGCGCCTGAAGGGTGCGTGCCAGAGTTCGGCCAGCCGTGGCTCGCCGCGCCTGCTCGGTAGCCTCGACCTCTAGACCGCCCGGGCCGATGCGATCGGTCAGCGCGACGGTTCGGGGGCTCGCCACCGACTCGCCACAGCCGGTCAGTAGCAGGCCCGCTCCAACACCGCCGGTGGTGCCCAAGAATCGCCGGCGACTCCAGGTGGTAGCACTGCGCCGACCGTTGCTCCCGGCGTCGTGGTTCATCGCCGAGCCCCCTGGCCTGGCTGTCTCCGTGGACAGTCCGCAGGATCCTTCGACGGCATGTCGGCCGCGTCCATCGCCGAGTACTCCTCTGTGTGCACTGTGGTCGGTGCCGGCAACGCGGGCAGCACCGCCCCTCGGCAGCGCATCGAAATGGTGTGCCCATGCCAGCGTATCCTACGGAGCGTAGTAGATCGCGTCGCGGCGCCCTGCAGGCGGGTCGGCCCGAACGATGCAGTCTTCGAGCAGGTACTCGGCGCCACGCCCTGGTCAACGCCCTCGACTTCTCCGCTCTCACGCCCAAGTGCACCTCCAGCTACTATGGTGCGTAGGAGTTGGGGCTTGGAGGCATGATCAGCATGGGACGTAAACAGAAGCGTCGTGCCGCTCGGCGGGCGAAGCAGTCCGGTCGCGCTGGGGCGACGGCGGTCGACCTGGCTCCTGGCTTCCAATCTGGCAGCGTTGCTCCGTCGTCGGAGCTGATCAGCTCGGCCCGACCGTCGACAGGTGGCCCGCGCCGCCGTCCAGTAGCAGCGCCGAAGGTGACCGACGGCAGTGGTGTCGAGGCCGCCAGCGCGTCAGGAGCGGCCGCACTCGACGTCGACGACGGCAGTCCGAGCCGCGGGCCCAGCGCGCTCGAGGTCACGAGAGTCGGGTGCGAAGAACTGCATGACACAGACCCTCAGTCGTTGGGCCTGAGCTACACCTTCCGCGCCCCGTCCAGCGGTGCGCCCGGACCGGTCACGGTCCAGTTCGACGGTGTTCACCGCTCCTCGACCGCCGGGGCGCCAGACACCTTCACCACACACGACGTCATCGACCCGGTCCTGCCCAGCGCCGGGCCCATCACGCTCACCCGCCGTGTCGAGAACATCCCTTCCGGTGAATGGGACGTGACAGCCTCCATCGTCGCGGGGCCCGCAGACCTGCGACGGGCCTCGTCCGCCACAGCGTCCGGCCGCACGGGCTACGCCCCGGTCGTCTCGGCGAAGGCGCCCGGGACACGCTTGGGCTCCTGGCCGGGGCTGGTTGGGCTCGGTGCGGTCGTGGCCCTGGGGCTGCAGTCGGCGTTGGTGCTGCGCAGCGGTTTGCCGATGGTGGCGGTGCTGAGCACGTCGTTGCTCGCCTGCTTCGTCGGGCTCGTCGGCGCCAAGGTCTACTATCTGGTCGAACACCGAGATCGGCCACGCACAGGGCCGGCTCGATGGACGGGCATGTGCCTGCAGGGGTTCGTGCTCGCCGCGATGGCAACGATGATCATCGGTAGTGTCGTCGGCGAAGTGCCGGTCCTCGCTGTCCTCGATCTGAGCGCTCCCGCCCTCGTCATCGGTGCAGGCATCGGCCGGCTCGGATGCTGGTTCGGGGGCTGCTGCGCTGGGCGACCGACAGCGTCGCGCTGGGGTCTGTGGTCCTCTGATCGCCGCCTCGGGATGCGGCGAGTCCCTGCGCAGTTGATCGAAGCAAGCGCCGCTGCCGGGATCGGACTGGCGGCCGCAACAGTGGCTTGGTCAGCACGACCGGCGCCGGTCGGCGCCCTGTTCGTCGCCACACTTGCGGCCTACCTACTCGCACGCCAGCTCGTGTTTCCCCTGCGATCACTACCGCGGAACACCCGATACGGCCGTGCCATCATTGTCGTGGCAAGCGCCGTGGCGGTCACCGTCGCGGGCGGCCTGCTGGTCGTCTGATCCATGCCGAGCCGTAGGAGCAGGCGAGGCGCAACCCGTCCCGGCGTCATCGCCCCCGAGCTAACAAATTGTCGAACGCCGACGGTCCCCGCCAGCCACGCTATCGACCGCGGCAGTCGTCAGCACGCAGATGTCGAACGCGCCCGATTCGACGATCCGCGATTGGGGGGCTACCGCCCAACGTCGGCGACCGGGTGCCGAACCGCTGGATGTGGTACCCCCGTCCGTGCAGTCGCTCGTTTGAGTATCCGAGGCGGTATCAAATGATTGTGGCCCGCTGATCCTGTTGTTTCGGAGGTGTCTGTGCTCGAGGATGCGGACTCGTTGCCACGTCGACCGGGAAATGTACCTGCGGACCTGTGGCATTGGATCGTCGCCGAAGTTGGCATCGACGTAGCACAGCATGTCGATCCACAGGTCGCGGTCGTCCTCGCCGCGCGCCTGGCCATTCGACGAGGGCCACCCGGAACGGAATCGGCTGAAGCGCTACGCCTGTGGCCGTGGTTCATCGACAGCTCGCGTCGTCTGGCTCAACAGCAGGAGATGATGTTTATCGAGTGCGCACTCGCCGCAGGCTGGACTCACGATCAGGTACGCACTGCCGTGCTGCTCGACACAACGGTTGAGCTAACCGAGCACCTAACAGAGCTGGAGCATCAGATCTTTCGTGAAGCTCGACCGCCCCAACCCTACCGCTGAGGTGAACCGTCCTGGGTTCGCGAGAGGCTGAGGTTCAGGCCGCCACGCCCCGTTGGGCGATCGTGTCAGCGTACAGCATTTCACGTTCGATAGGCGAATCGTAATCGATGGATGAGTGAAGTCGCTCATGGTTGTACCATCGAACCCACTCGGCTGTCTCGCGTTCGAGCTCGCGCAGTCCGTCCCAGTTCCGGTCGACCGCGTACGGTCCGACCAGCTCGGTCTTGTACAGACCGATCGTCGACTCCATCAACGCGTTGTCGAGCGCATCACCGACCGTCCCGATCGAGCCGGCGATACCCGCCTCGCGAAGTTCCTCGGTAAACGCCAGTGCAGTATATTGCCTGGGTTCAACCGGTCGTTGCAACACCGGGTTGTTGGAGTGAGCGTAGCTGCTCTTCGAACACTTCGGCGGGGGTCTTCCAGTCGAGGCTCTTGCGGGGCCTGTTGTTGAGCGCGAGGGCGACGGCTTCGAGATCTTCGGCGGACCAGCGCGAGAGATCTGTGCCCTTCGGGAAGTACTGCCGCAGAAGCCCGTTGGTGTTCTCGTTCGTCGGCCGCTGCCAGGGTGAGTGGGGGTCGGCGAAGAACACCTTCGTGCCTGTCTCGAGCGCGAACTGGGCGTGTCCGGAGAGCTCCTTGCCGCGATCCCAGGTGAGCGTCTGGCGGAGCTGTTCGGGCAGCGTCGTCATCGACATGGTCAGGGCGGCGTTCATCGCCGCGGCGCCGTATCCGCCCAGCGCGGGACCGTTCTTGACCGGCGGGGTCTCACCCCAGCCGTTCAGCCGCGGCAAGTGCACCAGCAGGGTCGAGCGGCTCTTGCGTTCTACGATCGTGCCGATGGCGGAGCGACCGGTGCCGATGATCAAGTCGCCTTCCCAATGCCCGGGAACAGCACGGTCCGCCGCCTCTGCGGGGCGCTTCGAGAACACGACATCGGCGGTGACGTGTCCTTGCGGGCGATTCTGCGCGCGAGCCCGCGGCTGCCGCAGCGCACGTCCTGTTCGCAGGCAGGCGACGAGTTCGCGTTTGAGCGCGCCACGGCCCTGGATGAACAGCGACTGGTAGATCGCCTCGTGGCTGATGCGCATGGACTCATCATCCGGGAAATCGACCTTCAAACGGTGCGAGATCTGCTCCGGACTCCACGCGGTCGCCCACCGCCGATCCTGCCGATGCGGCTTGTTCAGCCCCTTCCATGCTGGCGGCTCCGGCCCAACGACGATGCTGCCGTCCGGCCGGCGCACGCCCCCAGCGAGCCGCTCCTGCACGTACTCCCGCAGCTCGTCGTTGCTCGCGAGCTTCGCGGTCTTCGGTCGTTTCGCTGCCTGCTGGGCCTTCCACTGCGCCACCAGCGCTCGGTACTCCGCCTTCCCTCCCCGGGTGGCCGCGTTGCGACGCAGCTCGCGAGAGACGGTCCCCGGGTCACGCCCGATCGCCCGGCCGATCTCGCGCACTCCCGTGTTCTTGGCGTGCAGGATCGCGATCTCCTCACGCTCCTCGAAGGACAAGTAGCGGCCGCTGGGCTCGGCCAGTGAGATCGGAGGCATACCGCCAGCGTGGCGAAACCACCGTGCGCCGACCGGCACAGACACGCCCACCTTCAGCGCCGCCTCGGCTGAGGTGATGCCCGTCGCGATCAACCGCCAGAACTGCCGCTGCACCGCACGCGAGGGCTCGGGCCGCCCAGGCGAACGCATCGGGGGCCGCAACGCCCGATCCGCCCGCCACTGACGTCTAGCCCCTTCGGGCACCTCGCTCGTCTTCGCGATCCAGTCCTTCGTCGCCACTGCCGAACACCTCCATGATCGAGGTGTTGCGACGACCAGTTGAATCCGCCTTGCGATCCCGCATCCGAATGATGAATCAAGCCGTCAGCGGTGAACTCGGCCGACTCGCGACGTCGGGTCGCCAATGCCTGACCGAGCGCGCCCTGCACCAGTGGTGTCGTCTTCGCCGTCGACACCTTCCATCCGAGAATTCGACGCGAGTACACGTCAGTCACGAACGACACATAACAGAAACCGGCCGCGGTCCACACATACGTGAAATCCGCGACCCAGATCGCATCCGGCCGCGTCGGCGTGCTCCAGCCGCGTCCGACCAGATCAGGGTGTCGCGGTGCCCGCGGGTCTCGGGTCGTGGTTGCCACCCGGTGCGACCCGCGCCGCACCCCTTGAACGCCCGCGATCCGCATCAGTCGGCCGACCTGGTCCCGTCCGACGTCCAAGCCGGCGCGGCGGGCGGCACGCCACAACTTCCGTACCCCGTACACTCGCTTGTTCTTCCGGAACAGATCGACGATCGCGTTCACCAGGTACGCTTCCTCGAGTTCAGTCGGCCGCACCGGACACACCCGCCACTTGTAGTAGGTACTCGGAGCGATCTGCACCCCGTACTCGCTCAGGACGGCGCAAATCGGCTCGACTCCGAAACGGTCACGGTGACCGCCAACGTACTCACAGATCAGCGAAGTTTGCGGTCGAGCTCCGCCTGGGCGAAAAACGCGCTCTCCGTCTTCAGGATCTCGTTCGCCCGCCGCAACTCCGCATTCTCCTGCCGCAGCCGCCGCACTTCCTCAGCATCGACGCCCGCACCCACCGGTGCCGCCGTCACTGACGGGCCCTCTTCGGCCTCGACCCAATTCCGGATCGTCGCCGGATTGATCCCCAACAACTCACCCACGTGCCGGCGCGCAGCCAGCTTGGACTCACCGTGATCACGCAGACGGTCGGCGTACAGGCGCACAGCGCGCTCACGCGTCTCCGCATCGAACTTTCGAGGTGCAGGCACTGGTCCAGTCTCCTTGCCAGATCAGAGCCTCTCCACTCCCCAGGACGATTCAGATCGGCAGGAATCCGATAGAGGGTAGGCGAACGAGGAACGGGCTCGACCCGCACGAAGGGATTACCCCAGTTGGCCTGCGGAGACACACGCAGCCCGTGCGTGTGCAGATCGGTGAGCTGATCGAGATGGTTAATGGGCCGTACGGCGAGCTCGTCGCCCGGCCGTAACCGCAGAGTCGGGCCGGCGACGAGCCGTTGTAGCCCAGCGCTGCGGTGGGTTGTCCACCCAGGGTCGCGGCCAGCCGCGGTAGTCAACTCCACGGCCAGCCTGCCGTTGCGGCTGGCGAGCACACCCGGGTTGCGCCCTGCCTGCGTTCATGTCAGCTCATCCCGGCGACGCCGATACTCCTCGTCATCGATCTCGCCGCGCGCGTAGCGCTCGTCGAGGATCTGCCGGGCCGTGACCCCAGCCTCGAGGGAAGCACCGGGACCGACCACGGATCCGGAGGAGCCGCGCCCGCGAGCCAGCTGTGCCGTTCCATAAACCAGCAGTGACACCCCGAGCAGCAGGAGGATTGAAGCGCCCCGGGTCTGGTGGAGGTTCTGAAGCCACGGGAAGGTGGTCTTCGTGCCGGCACCGAGGAAGTTCAACGACGAGATGCGTGAGCGGGCCAAGCGCATGGTCCGGGAAGCACGACAGCAGGAGCCCGGCCTGTCGGTCAACGCCGCCTGCAAGCGGATCGGGCCGCAGCTGGGGATCCTGCCCGATACGCTGCGGGGCTGGTGCAAGCAGGCCGATATCGACGACGGGCTGGCGCCTGGGACCACGACCAGTGACCGCGACGAGTTGACCCGGCTGCGTCGGGAGAACGCCGAGCTGCGGCGGGCGAACGAGATCCTCAAGACCGCCTCGGCGTTTTTCGCCTCGGCGGAGCTCGACCGCCGACTGCGGTGATCGTCGACTACATCGACGCCCACCGGGACCGGTTCGGGGTCGAGCCGATCTGTGCCGTGTTGACCCAGCACGGCGCCACGATCGCCCCGAGCGGCTACTACGCAGCCAAGACCCGCCCGCCCTCGCGGCGAGCACTGTCCGACGCCGCCCTGGCCGAGACGATCGAGGCCACGTTCTGGGACCGGACAAAGGGCCGCGGCGTGTACGGAGCCCGCAAGATGTGGCACCAGCTGCGCCGTGACGGCGTCACGGGCGCCGCAGGGAGTCCGGTCGCCCGGTGCACGGTGGAGCGGCTGATGCGCCAGCTTGGCCTGCGCGGGGTCCGCCGCGGACAGCCGGTGCTGACCACCCAGCCCGACCGGCAGGCCACACGCGCGCCTGATCTGGTCGACCGGAACTTCACCGCCGCCGCACCGAACCGGCTTTGGGTGGTCGACCTGACCTACGTGCCGACCTGGTCGGGGATGGTGTTCACCGCGTTCGTCTCCGACGTGTTCTCCCGGCGCATCGTCGGATGGCGCTGCGCCGCCTCGATGCCCACCGAGCTTCCGCTCGACGCTCTGGAGATGGCGTTGTGGACCCGTGATAGCGCAGGTCAGACCACCGACGGGCGCCTGGACGGGCTGATCCATCACAGCGACGCGGGCAGTCAGTACTGCGCCATCCGGTATGGCGACCGCCTCGCCGAGGCCGGCGCGATCGCCTCGATCGGCTCGGTCGGTGACAGCTACGACAACGCGATGGCCGAGTCGGTGATCGGGCTCTACAAGACCGAGTGCATCGGTCGTGACGGACCGATCCGCTCAGTCGACGATCTCGAGCTGGCCACCGCGAGCTGGGTGCACTGGTTCAACACTCACCGGCTGCACTCCATGATCGGCAACATGCCGCCGGTCGAGTACGAACAGAACTACTACGCTCACCAACCAGACCGAGACACACCGATCTCGGGAGAACCCAGCCTCCACTGAACCCGGGGCGCTTCAGATCGGCCAGATCCAGCCCCAGCCCATCATTGATTCACCCATCACAGTCGTGGCCTCCTCGTGTTGACCTCACATCGCTGGCAGTTGTGAGCACCGCCGCGCCGACGGCGGGGCTCAGCGCATAACGGCGATACTCCACCGCACGCACGTTGGTATACCCCGCGGGGGTACGTTGCTGTGGTTGGCGTGACCCCTGGCACGCTCGAGCGCTTCGGCGAGGAGGCCCCGCCACAGACGCTGGCGCACGCCTGCGCGCAGCCCTCGACTCCTTGACCGAGTGAGTTCGCGGTCGTCACTCCGGCCCTGGCCGACCAGGCGGCGGGATTGGCCCGCCTCGAGGAGAGCCCATCCAGCACCGGACGAGGACGTGGCTTGCGGTGCAGCTTGAGGTGTGAATCTTCGCCCGATAGTCGCTCACACTCCCGCATAGGAGTGCAGCCCGGCGACCACCATGTTGATGAAGAACAGGTTGAACACGATTGTGGCGAAGCCCGCGGTGTTGATCCAGGCCGCGCGCGTGGTCCGCCACCCGGCCGTGGCGCGGGCGTGCAGATAGGCGGCGTAGAGCACCCAGGCGACGAAGGACACGACTTCCTTGGGGTCCCAGCCCCAGAACCGGCCCCAGGCGGCCTCGGCCCACGCGGCGCCGGCGATGATGGCGAAGGTGTAGAGCGGGAAGGCGAGTACCGTCACCCGGTAGGCGAGCCGGTCGAGCGTCTCGGCCGACGGCAGCTTCGCGGCCAGCACGGCGGGCTTCCCGCTGCGCTTCATCAGGAACAGCAGGCTCGCGACGCCGGATACCAGCAGCATGCCGGAGGCCAGCGTGATCGTGGTGACGTGGATGATGATCCAGTACGACTGCAACGCCGGCACCACGGGCGCAGCGTCGAGATAGAGCACCGTCCCCGCGAGGAACATCAGCAGAACGACCGGCGTCAGCACGAACACCCCGGCCGGACGGATCGCGGGATGCCGGTAGACCAGCACCAGCCACGCGGCGACGGCCAACATGCACAGTGCCGAGACGAACTCGTACATGTTGCCGAGCGGCCAGCGGTAGGCCGCGAGGCCGCGAAGTGCGATCGACCCGAGGTGCAGCAGCGCCGCGAGGATCATCAACGAAACGCCGATGCGGCCGTAGCGGTCGACGCGGGCCCGACCCGGTTTGCCGCCGTCGGGCGTGAGGCCCGCTGGGGACGGCTCGGCGACCGCGACCTCAGTCTCCCCGTCGGCCTCCGCCGCAGGGGCGCCGACCGCCACAGGTGCTTCCGACGTGCGCCTGCTGCGGGCGATCCGGCGCGACGCGTACTCCAGCGATGTGAATACCATCGCCAGTAGCAGCACGACGAGCGTCGCCTGGAACAGGCGGTCACTCCACATCGCGGTGATCGGGTCCACGAGCATGTCAACCGTCCTTGTTCTGCGTCGGTGCGAGCAGCTCGGTCGAGAGCCGGTCGAACTCCTCGCCGTAGCCCGCTCGGTCGGTGCGAGCCAGGCCGCCGAGCTCGACCCGGCTGCCCGTGGGGTCACCGTCGGTGGCCTGCACGCGCACCCAGAAGCGGCGCCGCTTGATCAACAGCGACAGAGACAGACCGCCCACCATCAACATCGAGAACATGAGCACCCAGACCTGCCCCGGGTCGTAGCCGACCTGCAGGTTCACCCACGGGGTGACGCCATCGAACCGGACGACGGTGCCATCCGGCAGCCGCACGGTGTCCCCGATACCGAGCCGGTCCTGCGCGACCGATCGCAGCTCACCGTCGTCGATCTGCTGCTGGTCCACGGCGAAGATCGACTGGCCGCGACCGTCGTCGATGCCGAGATCACCGAGCAGCACGTTGACGTCGGCGGTCGGTGCGCGCAGGTCGGGGTGCACCGAGGCCAGGCGGCCCTGCTGGTCGATCGCCCCGGTCGGGGCGAAGGTGCCGGTCACCGCGAGCTGGGTGGTGCGCCGGGCTTCCGGGTCGGTGACGCCGGGGCGCTCGAACTTGGTCGCGCCCTCGGAGAGCTGGGTGCCGCTCAGGTCGACCGGGCGCCACTGGATCTCCCCGGTTCGGCTCTGCCCGTCCGGCCAGGTGACGGTGAATTCCGGCGCGTAGCCGTAGCCGGTGAGGTAGATGCGGTCGCCGTCGGTGCGCAGCGGCTGGTTGATCGAGATGTCGGTCGGGCGCCAGCTGGTTCTGCCGTTGCGGAGGTCTTCTCCGGTCTGGTACGCGACGTCTGCGCCGAAGGTGGCCGGTTGGCCGTTCGGCAGCCAGCTGCCGTTGAAGCGGTCGACCCGCACGCAGAACTGGTTGAGGTCAGTGCCGTCGACGCGCAGCCCGGCCCGGAACGTGTCGTAGCCGAGGACGGAGGAGTTGCAGAACTCGGTGCCGTCCGCGCGGATGATGACGTCACCCTCGTAGCCGTACATCTTGCCCCCGGCCAGACCGAGCAGGATCCCGATCAGGCTGAGGTGGAAGACCAGGTTGCCGGTCTCACGCAGGTAGCCCTTCTCGGCGGACACCGTTCGGCTACCGTCGACCTCGCTGCGTTCGACTGTTCGCCAGCCACGCAGGAGTGTGCGGGCGCGCCCGAGCACCGTTTCGGGAGCCTCGACAGAGGCGCCCGAAACGTGGTGCGGCAGCCGAGACAGGTTCCGCGGTATCGCTACGGGTGGCTGGCGCATCCCGCGCCAGTACTCCCGCGAGCGGGGCAGCACGCACCCCACCAGCGAGATCATCAGCAGCAGGTAGATCGCGGCGAACCACGGGCTGGCGAACACCTCGAATCCGCCCAGTGCTTCGACGATCGGCGCCGCGGCGGGGTAGTCGGCGTAGAAGTCGTCGACGAGGAACGCGTTGAGTGAGCGCTGCGGGAACAGAGCGCCCGGCAGCGCGGCGACGGCGAGCAGGAACAGCAGCACCAGCGCGGTGCGCATGCTCGTCAGGCCGCGCCAGGTGTTGCGCAGCAGGGCCGCCCCGGCCCGGAAGGGCCCGGGGCGCGACGGGGGCTCGCCGCCGGAGCTGGTCTGCGGCGGCGTCGGGGGCGCGGTAGGTGGTGAGCTCATCTCTAGATGGGCGGGGTGAACCCGGCGATCGAGACCTGCAGCTTCACCAGCCACTGTGCCCACAACCCGGACACCAGCAGCACACCGACCGTGACCAGCAGCACACCCCCGGCGACCTGGACCGCTCGGGTGTGCCGGCGCAGCCAACCCAGCGCGCCAACGGCGCGGGTGGCACCGAGCGCGATGAGCACGAACGGGATCCCCAGCCCGGCACAGTAGGCGAGGATCAGGACGATCCCGCGCAACGAGCCGCCCCCGGTCCCGGCGGCGACGGCAACGACCCCGGCCAGGGTCGGGCCGATGCAGGGCACCCAGCCGAGTCCGAACACCGCACCGAGCAGCGGCGCACCGGCCAGCCCGGCCCGTGGCGCCCAGTGCGCGCGGTACTCGCGCTGCAGCGCCGGGATCAGCCCGGCGAACGCCAGCCCCATCACGATCATCACGACACCGCCGATGCGCTGCAGCACGGCCTCGTTGTCGATCAGTACATCGGACAGCCAGACCACACCGACCATGACGATGGTGAACACGGTGGTGAAGCCCGCGATGAACAGTGCGACCGCGCCGACAACACGCCAGCGGCCGTCGACCGGTCGTGTTCTAGGCGAGCCCGCCGTGTCCTCCGCCGCCGGCCAGGGCGGGTCGCCGGCAGCGGCGCGGGGAGCGCCCGGGTCGGCGAGCGCCAGTACGGTATCGGCGTCGGTACCTGTGCGCCGGGCGGCTGCGCGGGCACGAGCCTCGGCCGAGGTCACCGGCGGTGATTGCGCGCCCACCAACCCGGCCAGATAGGCGAGATAGCCGGGAACCAGCGGCACGACGCACGGCGACGCGAAGCTCACCAGCCCCGCCGCCACCGAGACCAGGACCGCGAGTACCAACGGCCCCGACATCGCGAGAGTTGTGGTCGCACCCATCAGTCACGCGCTCCACAAGTGCGCGGGAGCGGTCGAGATTCAGCGTTCACGGCCTGTCCCCGCTTCGTCGGTCAGCTTGGCGATCAGCGGCAGCAAGTCCGAGCTCGACACCGGGGTCAGGAACACCGCCGCCACCCGAGCCTCGCGGTCCAGCACGATCGTCGAGGGCACCACGTTGCGCGGATACCCGTCGAGCCGTGCCAGGCTGCGGCCCGAGAAGTCATAGATCGAGTCGTAGGTCAGCCCACGGTCGGTTTTGAAGTCCAGCGCAGCCTGCCGGTCGTCGCGAACATCGATGCCGAGCACAACGGCATCGCCACGCGTGGCGTCCTGCACCGCCTGCAGCTCGGGCGCCTCTACCCGGCACGGGCCACACCACGAACCCCAAATATTGATCACGCGGACCTTGCCGGGGAAGTCCCCGATACCGACTTCGGTCCCCGGGTTCATCAGGCTCTCGCCGCGTAGGTCGGTGATCCGCTGACGGCTCTCTGGCGGGTCGTAGGCGATCCGCGTCTGTCCGCCGGGTGCCACGAACTGAAACTCCTGTCCCGGCCCCGACCCGGCCGCGTCCCGGCCAACTCCACAACCGGTCGACAGCAGAACCACCATGACCGCAATCGCTGCAAGAGCGGGGCGCACCTGGCGCCTGTGCGCGCTCACAACACCGCGCTGGTGGGAAAACCTGCGGTACGCCGCCACCCCGGCCTCCTTCCCCTCCGCAGTCCGAACTCCTACGCTCCGTAGAAGCTAGCTCATCGGTCAACACGCCGGGGATCGGGACCCGGGTCTGCGACGACCCAGGTCTGCCGAGGGCCGCAGACGCTCGCGCCCAACGACGCCGACTCGACCTCCCAGCGACGCCGACTCGACCTACCGATCCACGCGCCCCATTCCTCGACGTCGACACAGGGGACCAGGTGGGCTGTTCGCCGGCACCGAAGCCGGTCAGGCACTTGCGGCTATTTCGAACTCTGCACCCAGCAGTCCTGATGCTGGACAGCGTGGTTGAGAAGCGTCGGAATGTTTGCGTGAGGGCCGGAGGTCGGCCTGGTCCACGGTAGGCGGACGGCTCGCCGGAGGCAGCGGTATCCCTCGGACACCTGGCCCGCGGCGACCTCCGCGCCACCGCCGACGCGGTCCGGCTCTCCCGCAGGACCCTGACCACGATCAAGACCAACCTGTTCTGGGCCTTCGCCTACAACACCGCCGCCATCCCGCTGGCCGCGGTCGGCCTGCTCAACCCGATGATCGCCGGCGCGGCCATGGCGTCCGGCTCCGTCTTCGTCGTCGGCAACAGCCTGCGACTGCGCCGCTTCCGAGGACACGCGGACTAATCGGGTCCATCACGACGAGGTGGTGCAGCCGAGTGGCTGCACCACCTCGCGCGCATCGCACCTGCCCAGGATGCGGCTCCCGGGACCGAGCCGGTCGACGCAGCTCGCACTATGGCGGTGTGTCGGCAACACGACAGTCAGCCCCACCCCACGACGCGGGTCGGCGATCGGAAGAGGCGGGGCCTCGGGTGGCGACGAGGCCGCAGCGGCGTGTCCGTCGGACGGCACGTCGGACAGCCATCTGCCGCCTCCGCCGAGCAGTCTGCCGGGCACGCCTGGACGAGACAGGACCAATTGGCCGAATGTGATCGCCTTTCGTTAACCCTCCTCTTGCTTTTCCAGGCGATCATTTTACCTTCCTCTTGCTCGGCCAACAGTAGAATGGTGACCTTCGCGATGCAGCGGGAAGCGCGAGCAAGTCCGGCGCCACTTTTCGTGAAGCTGCACGGAAACGCCACCGGCCTGTTGGGGGAGTTCTCGTCGTGCGCACAGGGAGACAACCGGAGATCACCCAGCCGCTGGCGACCCTTGCGGGGTACCGCACGCGCCTTAGTGGCCGGCCGGGCCGTCATCGATGCGACTCGCGAGGACGCGCGAGCGGTGTTAACGCAGTGTGCTCGTTCATCGAGGCGCGGGGAATCGGCACGGCGGACCCGGCGCAGGTGGTTGGAGGTAGCGGTTGCGCTGCTCCGGTCATAGATCGTTTCGGCTCTTCCAGGCTCGCCGGTCCGAGCGGAGGGATCTTGCGGCAGCGAGTGAGAGCCACCGATCCGATCACCGGCCGCCCGAGAATCGTAGTGGAATCGGACACGAGGATCGGAATGCCCAGCGGCGTGCAAAGCGTACGGATCGGGCCGTGCATCCGACGTCCGGTCGCTCAATCTGATGGCGCGGTGCCGCGGGACAGCACCGGAGAAACGCAATGACCCGCTGGGACCAACTCATTCGGACACCCGACGATGATGTTCGGACGGGCTTGCGCAGCGGTCCCGGCACGTCGGGATCCACCGGGCTGGAAGCGGGCAGCCCTGAACCCGGACGGATCCTGATCGACCAGGACGAGCCACAGGGCAGGCGTGCGCACCCGACCGAGCGACTTGAGGCTCTGTTTGAGGCGCAGTGCGAGTGGTTGGTCCGATTCGGTTGCGCCGACCGCTCGGCCGTGGATGCCCCGGAGGGTGTCCTCTCGTATCTGGAGCTGGACGACGAGGCAAACCGCTTGGCCCGCTACCTGCGACTGCACCACATCGGCCGGGGGGACAGAGTCGCGCTGCTACTCGGCGGCTCAGCTGATTTCTGTGTCGCGATGCTCGCCGTGGCCAAGGTCGGTGCCGCCTACGTTCCACTGGACGTGCGACTCGATGGCGACCACGTGGTCGCCATCATCGCTGATGCAGGCGCGCAGTTGGTGCTCACGACCTCGACAGTCGCGGCCGGGATCCCTGAACTCGATGCGCGGACGGCGACGACCGTGGTCGAGCTCGACCTCGCCGGGCGCTTCATCGCCGAACAGAGTTCACGACGCTTGCTCGACGTTGAACGCGGCGTGCCGGGCGGGCCGGTCGCCTACATCGTCTACAGCTTCGACACCGACGGACGTCCGCACGGAGTGGCGATCGACCACAGCAGCGTATGCAACTTCGTGCGTGTGGCAGCCGAGGTGTATGGCATCGTGCCCGGTGACCGGGTGTTCCAGGGGCAGTCACCGGCGTCGGACCTGGTGGTGGAGGAAACCTGGGTGCCGTGGGTCGCCGGAGCCACGGTGGTCGCTCCGCCGGCCGGGTCGAACCTGCAGGGAGAGCCGTTGTGGCGCTTCCTCGGTGAGCGATGTGTGACGGTGCTGCGCAGCGACGCCGCGACACTGGCTGCACTCGACGAGCGTCTGCTCGCTCTGCGGCTGGTGCTGTCGAGCGCGTCGTGCCCACCGGAGGTGATCAGGCGCTGGCGCCGTCCCGGACGTCGGCTGATCGGCACCTACGGTCCGCCCGAAGCAACCGTGACCACCACCTGGACCGAGCTGGAGCCGGGCCGGCCCCCTTCGCTCGGCGTTCCGTTGCCGACCTACAGCGTTGTCGTGCTGGACGTCGAGGATCCGCGCTCGGCGCTACCGCGCGGTGCGATCGGTGAGATCGGGATCGCCGGGGTCGGGCTGGCCCGCGGCTACGTCAACCGTGACGACCTGGCACAGGCAGCGTTCGTTGCCGACTCGCTGGATGTGCCCGGCAATCCGTCGCAGCGGATCTTTCGCACCGGCGACCTGGGCCGCATCACCGCCGACGGTCGTATCGAGTACCGAGCCCGACTCGAGGAAGGGGCATCCGCACGTGGCCGTCGCTTCGAGCCGGCACCCCCGAACCTGGAGGCCCTCGCCCCGGAGGCACCCACGACGAAGTCAATGGCGGTAGAACACGCCGTACCGATGCCCCCTGGCCCCGCACCGGGTGCCGGCACCGCCCCCACCGCCCCCACCGGCGCTGAGGCGCTTCTGGGCGAGGTGCTTGCCGGGGTGCTGGACCGCGAACGGGTCCCCGTCGACGCGAACTTCTTCGACGACCTGGGGGCCGACTCGTTGCTGATGACAAAGTTCTGCGCCCGGGTACGCACACACCCGGACCTACCGTCGGTGTCGATCCAGTACATCTACGAGCACCCGACACTGCGACGCCTCGCCACCGCTCTCGCACTACCGGCTGAGGCACCGGCGCCGCCGTCGCCGGGCGTGGTAGAGGAACAGTTGGCCGAGATCCTGGCGGCGGTACTCGACCGTGACGAGGTTCCTCCGCAGGCGAACTTCTTCGAGCTCGGCGCGGACTCGTTGGACATGGCCAAGTTCTGCGCCCGCGTCCGCAAGGACCCCGAGTTGCCGACGCTGTCGATACAGGACGTCTACAGTCATCCGACTCTGACGGACCTGGCGGCGGCCGTGGCCCCCGCCGCCGACGGGACCGCACAAGCGGCGCAGGAACTGGCGGTGCAGCTCGGCGAGGTCCTCGCCGCGGTGGTGGAACGAGAGGAGGTGCCGGACGAGGCGAACTTCTTCGACGACCTGGGCGCCGACTCCCTGACGATGGCGAAGTTCTGCGCCCGCGTCCGCAAGGACCCCCGGCTGCCGACGCTGTCGATGGAGAACGTCTACGCCACTCCGACGCTCGTCGGCCTGGCCGCCTCGCTCGCCCCGGCCGCACGAGGTGATCTCACCGCGTCGACTCCGCCGGAGGAGCCGGCCGTCGTGCTCGACCGGTGGGCCTCGGTCCGCCGGGTCGGCACCGCGGGATATGTCCTGTGCGGCGCGCTCCAGGTCGCGTTCGCCGTGGGCTGGTCCTATCTCATGGCGTTGGTGTTGTACGTGGGTTACGAGTGGTTTGTCGTGTCGCCGACCCTGCTCGATCTCTACACGCGGGCGGTCGTCGTCGGCGCTGCGAGCTTCGCGTTCCTGTGCCTGTTCCCGATCGTGGTGAAGTGGGTGCTGATCGGTCGGTGGAAGCCCCGCACGATCCGGGTCTGGAGCCTGGGCTACGTCCGATTCTGGATCGTCAAGACGCTGGTGCGGATGAACCCGCTGGTCCTGTTCCGCGGCTCACCGCTCTACGTGCTCTACCTCCGTGCGCTCGGCGCCCGGATCGGCCGCGACGTGGCGCTGTTCGCCCAGTCCATGCCGGTGTGCACCGACCTGCTGTCCATCGGTGACCGCACGGTGATCCGCAAGGACGCGATGTTCTCTGGCTACCGCGCCCGCGACGGTCTGATCGAGATCGGGTCGGTCACCCTGGGCGCCGATGTGTTCGTCGGAGAAGCCACCGTGCTCGAACTCGGCACCCGCATCGACGATGGCGGCCAGCTCGGACACACCTCCGCATTGCTGAGCGGCCAGCTGGTCCCCGCCGGCGAGCGTTGGCACGGATCACCGGCCCGCCCCGCCGGCGTGAACTACTCGACCGTCCCGCCCGCCAGGTGCGGACCGACCCGGAAGATCCTCTACACGCTGGTGCAGCTGATCCTCGTCCTGGGTGTCGCCGTGCCGCTGGCACTGGGCGGTATCGCGCTGCTGTTGCGCGAGATCCCACAGCTGACGGCGCTGCTGTTCCCCGGCCCGGAGGCGTTCGTCCACTGGTACTTCTACGCCGAGATTCTCGCTCTGAGTTTCGTCCTGTTCTTCGGCGTCCTGCTGCTTGCGTTCCTGGTGATGATCACCGTTCCGCGCCTGATGGCGTCCGCCGTCCGACCGGACCGGGTCTACCCGCTCTACGGAGTGCACTACTTCCTGCACCAGACCGTCGCGTTGCTGACCAACAGCATCACGTTCACGATGCTGCTCGGGGACAGCTCCGCGATCCCGCACTACCTCCGGGCCGTGGGCTACAAGCTCCGGCCACTGGTGCAGACCGGCAACAACTTCGGGATGCTGATCAAGCACGAGTCGCCGTATCTCACCAGGATCGGCACCGGCACCGTCGTCGCCGACGACCTCTCGATCGTCAACGCGGAGTACTCGCACACGTCCTTCCGCCTGTCGCAGACCACGATCGGTACGAACAGCTTCTTCGGCAACCGGATCGTCTACCCGTCGCAGGGCAGGGTCGGGAACAACTGCCTGCTCGGCACCAAGGTCATGATCCCCCTCGACGGCCCGGTCCGACAGGACGTCGGCCTGCTCGGTTCTCCGAGCTTCGAGATTCCGCGCACGGTCGCCCGGGACGCACAACTCGAGCTCGGCGAGCAGGGACTGCGGCGCGCGCTCCGTGGCAAGAATCGGCACAACGCCGTCACGATCGCGCTGCACCTGATCGTGCGCTGGCTCTACTTCTTCGGGATCGCACTGCTGGTCCCCGGGATCGCGATCTGGGAGGTCACGCTCGGCGCTGCCGAAATCCTGGTCGCCCAAATGCTGATCACCGTGCTCACCGTCGGGTGGTTCACCGCGGTCGACCGGTCGGTGCGGCGACTGCTCCTGCGGGCGCCGAAGGGGTGCTCGATCTACGAGCCGATCTTCTGGGGGCACGAACGGTTCTGGAAGGTCCCCGCTCCCAGCTACCTGCTGTTGTTCAACGGCACCCCGTTCAAGGGGCTGCTGTTGCGCATGCTCGGCATGCGGGTCGGCGCGCGCCTGTTCGACGACGGCGCCGCGTTCGTCGAGCGACCATTCATCAGCTTCGGTGACGACTGCACGCTCAATGAGCGCAGCATCGTCCAGAACCACTCGCAGGAAGACGGTGCGTTCAAGTCCGACTACACCGTCATCGGGTCGCGGGTCACGCTCGGGATCGGCGCCTTCGTGCACTACGGCATCACCATCGGCGATGACGCCGTGATCGAGGCCGATTCGTTCCTCATGAAGGGCGAGGAAGTCCCCGCGGGCGAGACCTGGGGCGCCAACCCGGCCCGCGAGCTACCCACCAGATCCATCCCGGCGTCGACATGAGCGCCGACCGCGCACCATGGGGAGTCGACATGTCCTTCTCATCCCGGCCTCCCCAGAACGTGGAGCTCCAGGTCGAATGCCGCCCCGGCACGCCTGCTCTCCTGCAGGTCGACCCGGACGACCCGTTGCAGTGGGCATTCGAAACGAGGCGAGCGCTCCGTGCGGCCGTGGTCGACCACGGCGCAGTGCTGGTCCGCGGTCTGGGCCTGTATGACCCGATCCTGGCCGGCGACGTGGTACGGATGCTCGCCGACGACCTGATGGCCGAGCGTGAGGCCTTCGCACCGCGGGTGCCCTACACCGACCGCGTCTACTCGACGACGCGATGGCCACACGGGATCCCGATGTGCCCGCACCACGAGCTGTCGTACCGCGACTGGTTCCCCGCTTCGATGATGTTCGTCTGCCTGTCCCCGCCCGTCCTCGGCGGGGCCACAGTCCTCGTCGACTCCTCCACCGTGCTCGCAGCCTTGCCCGCGAGTCTGGTGAAGCGTTGTGAGCGTGAGGGATGGATGCTGGTGCGCACCTACAACGGCGACGTCGGTCCGTCCTGGTCGGAGGCCTTCGGCATCGGTGACCGACACGGCGTCGAGGACTACTGCCGAGCACACTCCATCGACTTCGAGTGGCGCCGCGGCGGGCAGCTCCGCACCCGGCAACGCCGCCCGGCCGTCGTCCGGCACCCGATCACGGGAGTGCGCTGCTGGTTCAACGAGATCGCCTACTACAGCGAGTGGGTCTTCGGCCCTGAAACAGCCAAGGAGTTGCGCGACCTGCTCGGGCCCGACGGGCTACCTGCCACCACCTGCTTCGGGGACGGCACCCCCATCGGCTGGGACCTCATATCCCACATCATGCAGGCATACTCCGCCAACGCCGTCCGCCAGCCCTGGCAGAGCGGTGACCTCCTGGTCGTCGACAACATCCGCACTGCCCACGGCCGTGATCCCTACACGGGGCCGCGGGAGGTGCTCGCTGCGATGGCTGACCAGTGCACACTAGCCGAGTAATTCAACGGTCAGGTCGGGGTCCTGCGCAGGATTCGCGCCGTCCCGCCGTATCGGGTTCCACCATCACAGGACCGCGCGGGCACGGCTATCGCCTGGCGATGCCGCTGCCCGACAGCGGAGGGTCCGATCGATGAGGTCGCGGATCGTGGCACTCGCTGTCATCGCTGCGGCCTTCGCGGTGGCGCTGTTCGGGATACCGCTGGTCATCGGACTGGCCGAGTTTTCGGTGGCGGAGGAGCGCTCCTCACTGCAGCGTCTCGCGGGGTTCGCCGCTCGCACGGTGCAGGAGGACATGACCGACGATCTCGTGCCGAGACGCCTGCCGGACGGCCCCGGCGATGCCGCGATCGCCCTCTACGACGACGAGGGGACGCTGCTGCTCGGTGACGGTCCCGCGCACGGCGACGCGCCGGTCGACTACGTCCTCGGCGACCGCACCGGCCCACCGCCGGTCGAGGACCTGACCGTCGCGGTCCCGGTCAGCGACACGGGCGACATCATCGGTGTGGTTCGTACGTCCACACCGCCGTCTCAAGTCTACGGCGCCCTGGTCCCCATCTGGCTGGGAATGGCGGGCCTCGCCGCTGTCGTGCTGGTGTCAGCGTGGCTACTCGCGCGACGGCTGGCGATCCGTCTGTCCCGTCCGCTCGAGCGCCTGGTCGACGACGCGGACCGGCTGGGAGACGGGGATTTCGGTATCATCCCGGATTCGACCGGTATCGCGGAGACCGACCGGGCGAGCGCCGCCCTCAGCCGAACCGCGCGGCGGCTCGACGACCTCGTCGCGCGCGAGAGAGCGTTCTCAGCGGAAGCCTCTCATCAACTACGCACGCCCCTGGCAGGCCTGCGGCTCCGATTGGAGTCCGCACTCGACCGGCCCGAGCGCATGACGATCGCAGAGATCGCGGACGGTCTGGGTTCGATCGACCGGCTCGAGCGCACGATCGACGAGCTCCTGGTACTGGCACGCGAACGTCAGACGACCTCAGCACCGGCCGATCTCTCCGCGCTGCTCGCCGAGTTCGACGAGGAGTGGCGTTCTCGCCTCGCCCGGGAGAGCCGAAGGTTCTCGATCCGGCTGCCGGATTCTCTTCCGCGGCCGGACGCGTCGTCGGCCGCCGTCCGCCAGATCGTCGGTGTTCTTCTCGACAACGCCTACTTCCACGGTGCAGGGGCGGTGTCGGTCTCCGTCCACGAGCTGGGAGAGAGCGCGATCGCGGTCGAGATCAGCGACGAAGGGTCCGGTGTCCCGACGGCCGCTCTCACGGACGGACACGTCGGGAACGGTATGGGCTTGCCGCTGGCCCGTCGACTCGCCGAAAGCGAAGGCGGACGACTCACCGTCGGTACCGTCCCGTCGACGATGACGCTGCTGCTCCCGGTCGCGACCAAGACCCGCTCTCCGGCGCACCGCGAGAACGAGCCGGTGGATCGACTGAGCTTCCCCCAGGTTCCCGGGGAAGCGGCGGAACCTCAGCATCATCCTGATTCCGGCCGGGGCGAGCCAGCCACGGAGCCCGCGGTGCCGTCGCGGCACCAGGGTTGATCCGGCCGCCTCAATCGGTCGTCCTGCTCGTGCGAACGCGTGCCGGGATCCAGCATGTCGCGACGACGCCGGCGCCCAGTGCGATCACGGCCGCTACGCCGAAGGCTCTGCCGAACCCCTCGCCCGAGCCGGTCATGAGACTTGCTGCCGCGATGCTCGAGACCACGGCGGTGCCGATAGACGCTCCGAACTCGTGAAAGGTGCTGACGATGCCGGACGCGACGCCCGACTTCTCCGGCTCGACCTGCCCCAGTGCCGTCGCCGAGGCGACGAGGAACAGCGAGCCGATCCCCGCAGCGGCTGCGCTCAGCCCGAGCACCATGCTGAGCGTCCCCGCCCACAGCGCGGGGACGGCCAGCCCGAGTGCGGCGAGAAGTAACCCGCCGAGCGCCAGTGCCCGGCCGCCGACGCGCGCCATGACCCATCCTGCGAGGTTGGCGCCGAGCATCGTCGCACCGGCGACCGGCAGGAACAGGAGGCCGGTCGTGAGCGCGCTGTGGCCCATCGCGTCCTGCAGGTAGAAGGAGCCGAGGAAGAAGATGGCGACCATGAGGGCCGTGGCCATCAGGATCACGAAGGTCCCCGACCCCACCGAGCGGCGGGTCATCAGCTCGACATCCATGAGCGGGGATCGAACCCGTCGTTGCCAGACGACGAAGGCCGCATACAGTGCTGCGCCCGCGACGACGAGGCCGACCGTGACGGGGGCGAGCCAGCCCCGATCACCGGCCCCGATCAGAGCGTAGATGACCAGGCCGGTCCCACCGGTGATCAGCACGGCACCCAGAACGTCGACTCCCTGGCGCTCCTGCACCGGGACCCCGGGCAACGCCGGGAGCATGCGGATCAGAAGGACGAGGATCACCGCGCCGACGGGGATGTTCACAAAGAAGATCCACGGCCATCCCGGCCCGCCGGTCAGGACTCCGCCGAGCAGCACTCCGACCGCGCCGCCGGCGCCGCCCATGGCAGACCAGATACCGAGGGCCTTGTTCCGCTCCTCGCCGTCGAACAGTCGCACGACCGACGACAGCGCCGCCGGCGAAAGCATGGCTGCGCCGACGCCCTGCGCGATCCGACTGACAATCAACATCGCCGACCCATCGGCGATACCGGCGGTCAGCGACGCGATCGTGAACACCGCAAGACCGGCGAGGACGAGCCGGCGTGGTCCGATGAGGTCCGCAACGCGTCCTCCGAGCACCATCAGACCGCCGAACGTAAGCGTGTAGGCGCTCGTCACCCATGTCAGCGCGTCGCGGGACAGGCCCAGGTCGGCACCCATGTGGGGTAGCGCGATCGCCACGACGGTGACATCGACGATCAGCATGAACTGAGCAACGCCGAGCAACGCCAGCGTCCGCCAGCGTCCGGTGTGTGCGACCACTCTGGAATCCGGCGGCGTGCCGGTCGAGTCGGGCATGGCAACTCCTTAACTCGTACAGTGCTGTCAGAGTTACCTAATTGCCGTTCTAAGTCAAACAGGTATGTTCGAGCTCATGGGAGCTGGCTCAGAGCAGATGGCCTCGGGTGGACCCCGGCGAGCGGACGCTCGCCGCAACATCGATGCGATCGTCGAGGCAGCGGCGGACTGCCTAGGGCGACGCCCGGAGGCGAGCGTGGCCGACGTCGCGAAGGAGGCCGGGGTCGGCCGGGTGACCGTCTACGGGCACTTCCCTTCGCGGGCGGAACTCGTCGATGCCGCTGTCGTGCACGTACTCGAGCAGGTGGATGTCGCCCTGAAGTCGGTCGATCTTCAAGGTCCACCGCGGGAAGCACTGGCGCGCTACATCCGCGCCAGTTGGGAGCACACCGGTCGCTCCCTCAGTCTTGTCGCCGCCGCAGAGAAGGAACTGGCCTCAGAGCGGATCCATCAGCTCCATGAGAGGTTGGCCGAGCGTCCTGTACGCGTGCTCGAACGAGGACAAGCTGACGGTGTGTTCAGCGATGACCTCCCCATCTCCTGGATGGTCGCGGTTCTGCATCGGCTCATCCACGGTGCTGCCGACGAGGTCGGAAGGGCGAAAATCCACCCTTCCGATGCTGCGGAGCTGATCGTGACGACTGTGCTCCGGGCCTTCGCGCCGGGGCGCGTCGAGGGGTGATCGCGACTGACTGGGTCATCGTGTGTCGCGTGGGCAAGCGAGGTCGGACGGCCGGCCACCGGGTCATCGGTATCGACCCCGTCCGCGACGAGACCCTCGCCGTGACTGGAAGAGCATCGAGCCCAGGTGTGGGGCCGCTTCGTTGAGAGAGACGCCGCCCGCTGTCCTGCCTCATCGAAGGGTGGTCCCGGAGCAGGCAGGCGTTGTCGTGTGTTGGGCACCAGAGAATGGGAACAACGGGTTCTGGCCCGATGGGGATGGCCTTCACGATCGACGGACAGAACTTCGATGCTCGACGGCGACGGTCAGCTCGTCGATCTCGACGCCGTCGAGGGGTGGACGATCAGACCCTGGCCCCCTTCCACCTGCACGTCTGGCTGCCGAGTGAGATCGCAAGCGCCGCCACCTGCTCCAACGCGACGTACCAGTGAACAAGCCGGGTTGCCTCGTCTCCCCCGGTGGCAACGACGCCGCGAGCGCGTCGAACCGCGCCAGCAGCGCAGCGGGTGCCACTGGTGCCTCGTACGGCACGGTTCGCCGTGCGACCACGTCCGCAACCGGTGAGACAGCGCGGGCCAGCGGGAACGGACCAGTGGGCCGATGCCCACCGGTCCGCCCTCCGCACCGGGCGGTGCCGATGTGCGCTACCGCGGAGGGGGGTGCAGTGCGCGGCATCGCCATCACGGCATCTCCTACGATACATAGGACCACAAGAGGGTCTCGTTTCCCTCGACCGAGCCGCCGCGCCCACTGGAGCCAGCACCGCGATGACCTGTCGACCCGGCCTCGGCCTCGTGCGTCCCGCAACGATCGCTCTCGCCGCGCTTGTCCTGCTTGCCGCCTGCGCCAGCACCCCGACAGCCCGTGAGGCCGCAGCACCGAGCGCTGCCACCGTCTCCACCGGCGCTGCGGCGTCCCCGGTGCGGCTCGTCGATGCCGCGCAGTTCGCCGAACTGGTGGACAGAGACGGCGTCGTGGTCGTCAACGTGCACACGCCCGACGACGGCTCCATCGCCGGCACCGACGCCTCGATCCCGTTCGACCAGATCGGCGAGCGGGTCGCGGAGCTGCCGGCAGATCGAGCCGCTGCGCTGGCCGTGTACTGCCGGACCGGAACGATGAGCGCGGCCGCTGCGACGACACTGGCCACGCTCGGCTACCGCAACCTCACCGACCTGGCCGGCGGGATGCAAGCCTGGCAGGACGCAGGCCACCCACTCCTGGCAGCCGGCTCGTGACGAACCGAGACCGGTGCCCACGACAGCCTGCGCCGCACTCTCCGGCGTCAGGACACGAGAGGGCATCAGGCACAGAAACGACGCCACGGCGCGGGCGGGGCCGGCTCGGTCTCCGGGCAAGCTTCGTCTTGGCGATCGCGGCAGGCGCCGCCTTCGCGGCAGCAGCTCCACCTCGAGGCTGGTGGCCACTGGTAGCACTCGGTGTCGCGATGTGGGTTCTGGCGCTTCGAGGTCGCACGCTTCGCCAGCGCGCCGGCATCGGCGCGGCGACCGGTCTGGTGTGGTTCAGTTCGTCGCTGTACTGGTTGTCCGACTTCGCTGTGGCCGGCTATCTGGCCGTCACGGTTGTCGAGACGGCGTTGCTCGTCGCGGTGGCCTGCGCCGTGCCGGGATCGACGCCGGGACGCCCATGGCACGGGTGGTGGGCGGTGCCGGCGTTGCTGATGTTGCTCGACGCCGCTCAGACTGCGTTCCCCTTCAGCGGATTCCCGCTCCCCGCGCTGGTGCTCAGCCAGCTCGACGGCCCCTTTGCCGATGCGGCCCCCGTGGGTGGGTCACTACTGGTCACCGGGCTCGCCGCCGCTGCAGGGGCCGGGCTCGCGGCCACAATCACGGCCACCGGTCGACAGCGGGTCGTCGTTCTCGCCGCGACCCTCGCCGGAAGTGTCGCCATCCCACCGGTCGGGGCCGCCGTCGCCGCCGCCACGACCACCGCCACAGGCCGGCTGGACACCGCGATCGTGCAGGGCGGGGGCCCGCGGGGGCTGCGGGCGGTCTTCACCGATCCGCAGGACACCACCGACCGGCACCTGGCTGTTGCCCGCGACATCACCGCATCTCCCGACCTCGTGTTGTTCCCGGAGAACGTGATCACCTCCCGCGGGCCGGTGATCGGCGGACCGAACGACCGAGCCGTCGCCGAACTGGCTCGGCGGCTCGCCGCCCCGGTCATCGCCGGTGTGACGGAGACGCAGGGCAGCGGGTTCCGCAATGCCGCGCTGCTGTGGGACGCCCGCGGCCAGCAGACCGGGCGCTACGAGAAGGAACATCGTGTGCCGTTCGGCGAGTACATCCCCGGTCGGGCCTTGCTGGAGAAGGTCACCGATCTGACGGCGTTGGTCCCCCGGGACGCCATCGTGGGCGACGGCACGGCGGCTCTCGACGTCGCCGGCCGCAGGCTCGGAGTCGTCATCTCCTACGAGGTGCTGTTCGCCGACCGGGTGCGGGAAGCGGTCCGTGCCGGTGGCGAACTCGTCCTGGTCCCGACCAATGCCTCGTCGTATGTCACCGACGACGTCCCCTCGATCGAAGTCGCCGCGGCACGCCTGCGCGCGCTGGAAAGCGCACGCAGCGTCATCCAAGCCGCACCCACTGGCTACTCGGCCGTTGTCGACCCCGACGGGACAGTCCGCGCACTGTCGCCCCTCGGTGATCCGGCGCTGCTGCGCGAGCCCGTCACGTTGCGCACCGGCCTCACCCCGTACACCCGTCTCGGCGACGGCCCCTACATCATCCTTGCGGCCGCCGCCGTCGCCGTCGCTTGGCTCCCCGCAGCCCGACGTCGCGGACGCATCGTCGGATCCCCGCGCCCCGCAGAAAGGTAATCCTCCGTCCCATGGTCAACAGATCGCCCGCACACCGCACAGGTCTCCCCCAGCGCAGAGTCCGACCGCGCCGGGCCCACGCCTTCCTTGCCGCCGGCACCGTCCTCGTGCTGGCCGGCTGTGGCGCAGGGAGTGCGTCCGACACCTCGGACACCGCCGCCAACACCACCACCGCAGATCTTTTCGCCCCGGTCGGACACGTACACGGAGTGGGCGTCGACCCTGCGGGCGGCAGCGTGGTCGTTGCCGGCCACTACGGGCTGTTCGCCCTCGCCCCCGACGGGACACTGGTTCCTCGCCAGGACCCACCGGAGACCGCGGGGCCGGACCTGATGGGGTTCACCGTCGCCGGGCCCCGCACCTTCCTCGCCAGCGGACACCCCGCCCCCGACGACGCCGGCACCCCGAACCCGGTCGGGCTCGTCCGCAGCACTGATGCGGGCACGACGTGGGAGCCCGTGAGCCTGCAGGGCCAGGTCGACTTCCACTCTCTCGACGCCGCCGGCACCTCGGTTGTCGGGCTCGACGCCACCCGCGGCCTGCTGATGGTCAGCAGCGACGGCGGTCGCACCTGGCAGGAGCGCGCCGCGCTGGATGCCCTCGACATCGCCGTGGACCCCTCCGACGGGACCCGGGTACTGGCCACGACCGAGAACGGGGTGGCCGCCAGCCAGGACGGTGGCTCCACCTTCCGCGACGTCACCGGTAGCCCGCTGTTGGCTTTCGTGTCGTGGGCGGGCGACGGCGCGGTGTACGGGATCGGGCCGGACGGAACGGTGCACGCCAGCACCGACCGGGGCGCGACCTGGCAGCGGCGTGCCGGTACCGAGAGCCCGCCGCAGGCCATCACCGCCGAGCCCGGGGGCCGGTTGACGATCGTGACCAACGACGGCATCCACCGGTCGACCGACGGCGGCGCCACGCTGGCGCGCATCGCCTGAGCAGTGGGTCGGCTAGCGGCGGAACGACACGTGAATGTGATCGTAGTGCCCGCCCACCGGGTCGGCGGGGTCGTACACCCCGCCCCCGGTGTAGTCGCTCCACCGACCGGAACCTGCCTGGGGCCGTAGCCAGATCTGACCCTGCCAGATGACGTAGGAGACGTCGAGGGCGACGGCGTTGCGCCGGAACCACTCGGCGATCACCCAGCCGTCGTCGACGTCGCGGCCGGAGGCGAAGCTGCCGGCGGGTCCGGGGAACAGGTCGCACCCCTTCCCGAGGGGGTGATCGCTGGTCGGGTTCGCCGGGCGGTCGGCGAAGCAGCGTGTCGAGGTCAGATACGTGGTCTCGCTGAGCGCGCCGAAGGCGGTCCGCACCTGCTCCAGTGCGAACCGCGTCGTGGGGGTCACACAGCCCCGGGTGGTGGGGTCGTCCTCGGTGCAGCCGGCTGGGCGCGGCCGCGGGTCGTCGCCGATCACCGCACTCGAGGGGTCGGCGCAGCTGCCGCCGTCCGCGATCGTGCGTGCCCCGGTGGTTCGCGCCGCCCCGTCACCGACCTCGGTGAGCACGTTCGCGGCGGTGTCCTCCCATTTGGCGTAGGCGGTCGGGAACGCCGAGCGTTGGACCGCCTGGGCGGCCTCCCACAGCTCCATGTCGGCCCATCCGGGGATCTGCAGCAGGCGGTCGTAGAAGATCGCGGCCGAGTACCGGGGATCGGTGACCTGCTCGGCCGAGCCCCAGCCCATCGACGGGCGTTGCTGGAACAGCCCGAGCGAGTCACGGTCGCCGTAGTCGAGGTTGCGCAGGCCGGACTCCTGCATCGCGGTGGCCACGGCGATCCACACAGCCCGCTCCGGGACCGCGCGGTCCCGGCCCACCGCGACGATGGTTGCGGCGTTGGCCAGTTGCTCGGCGCCGAGTCCGCTGGGGCCGGTCGCGGAGATGGGCACGGCCGCGGCAGGGGGCAGGCACCCCGGCCTGATCGCTACCGGGGTGAGGAAGTGCCCCATCGCGATCCGGACCAACACCAGCCCCGCGGCGAGGACCCCCACGACAACACCGACCGCGAGCAGCCGAACACCCAGCCGCCGCAACGCCACGGCGGCGTGTCCGACGCCGTTCACCGCCCCATGACGGACGCGCCGCTCGGTGGTCGTCGCGGACGGCTGGGCTTGTCCGCTCGTGCGGGGGTCACCATCGTCGGGCGGCCCCAGGCAGGTCGGCCAGCGGCCGCGTCGTCTCCACCGGCGTGGGATCCGGCTGCTGCTGGGCAGCACGGATGGCCGGTAGCGGGCGGGTCGGGCTGTCGTCGTGCTGGCCGACCGCCCACAGTTGGGTGGTCGGGGGGTCGCCATCCGGTTCGCTCTGCGCTGCTTGGGTGTCCTCGGCGGGTGCGGTGAGCAGTCCGCGCCGATACAGCACCGCGAGGGCGAACCCGCACAGCAGCCCGATCACCAGTAACACCAACCACGGCGCGTAGGGGGCGCCGAGCGAGCGGGCCAGGTCGATCGCCCAGCCCGTCCCCGCGTTGCCGAGCAGGATGCCGACCCCGCACACGGTGTTGTAGAAGCCGTAGTGGGTGGCGACGAGCCGGTTGCGAGCGAGCCCGACGATGGTGTCCATCTCGAACGGCAGGACCACGGCGGTCCCGATCGCGAGCAGCGCCGCGGTCGACAGCAACGCCGTCACCCCCAGCACCGTCGCGGTCACCGCGCTGACGTCGGGCAGCGCGACCAGCAACCCGTCGGCGGCGAGCAGCGGCACGAAGGCCACGCCGAGCACGACCAGGCCCCGGCTCAGCGAGCCCGCCGGCCCCCACCGCGCACGACACCAGGCGGTGACCTTCATCTGGGCCGCGATGGTGACCCCGCCGGACACGACATACAACGCCGTCACCAACGCCGTGCCCAGGTTCCCGTCGCCGGCCAGGGTTCGGGCGTGCAACGGCAGCGCCAGATACACCTGATACGACAAGACGTAGGTGCCGATCATCGCGACCGAGAAGGGCAGGAAGCCCCGGGTCGTGGCGACGTCGCGCCACTGCGCGAGGACCGGGCGCCGATCGGCGTCGCCGCCGCCGTCACCGCGGCGGGCCGGCAGGGCCCGGATCTGCAGCACCGTGAGCACGGCGAACACGGCGGCGGCGACCAGGCAGGTGACGGCGAAGCCGATGCCGGTCAGTGCCAGTCCGACGATCGGGCCGATCAGGATGCCCGCCTGGTAGAAGATGCTGAACAGGGCGAACGCCTCGACGCGCCGCTCACCGGTGTCATGGGCGATGTAGGCGCGCACGGCCGGGTTGAACAGCGCCCCGGCGAATCCGGTCGCGGCCGAGGCCACGACCAGGGCCGGGACGTTGTCGACCAGGCCGATCAGCGCGAATCCGCCGGTGCGCAAGGCGCAGCCGGCCACGATCATCGGCTTGTAGCCGAACCGGTCGGCCAGGCTGCCCCCGACCAGGAACATGCCCTGCTGGGAGAAGTTCCGTACCCCGAGGATCAAGCCGACCATCAGCACCGAGAGCCCGAGCCCCTGGGACAGGTGGTCGGCCAGGTACGGGATGAGCATGTAGAAGCCGAGGTTGATGGTCAGCTGGTTGAGCAGCAGCAGCTGGACCGGCCGGTCGAACGACCGGTATCTGTCGAGTACCCGCATCAGCTCTCGCGTCCTGCAGGCCGGAGCACGGTGGCACAGCGGGTCCAGCGGTGGACCTCGACCGCGTCGGGCCGGTCGATCTCGTCCGGGTCGTGCAGCGGAGGGGCACCGACGGTGATCCCCTTCGCCGCGCAGAACTCGTCGTTGTAGACGGTGTCGAAGTAGCGCTGCGGGCCGTCGGGGAAGACCGCAGCGATCCGGGTGCCCTCCGGCCGGGTCCGGGCCAGCCAACCGGCCACCATGCCGACGGCGCCGACGCTCCAGCCTCCGCTGGAGTAGCTGGCGCTGGCCATCGCCCGGCACGCCGAGACTGCCTCGTCCGCGCCGACCCAGTGCACCTCGCTAAAGATGCTGTGGTCGACGTTGCGGGGATGGATGCTCGAGCCGAGCCCCCGCATCAGGCGCGGTCGTGCGGGCTGACCGAAGATCGTCGACCCGACCGTGTCGACCCCGACGACCTCCAGGTCGGGCAGGTGCTGGTGGAGCGCGCGGGAGATGCCCGCCGAGTGGCCTCCGGTGCCGACCGAGCAGACGAGCACATCGATGTTTCCGAGCTGGGCGTGCAGTTCGTCGGCGAGCGGCGCGTAAGCGCTCACGTTGTCGGGATTGTTGTACTGGTCAGGGCACCACGAGCCGGGGTGCTGGTCGAGCACCTCGGCGACGCGGTCGCGGCGGGCCTGCTGCCACCCACCGCACGCCGCCGGGCTCTGCACGGTCACCACCTCGGCACCGTAGGCACACAGGAGCCGATACATCAGCGGTTCCATGCCCGGGTCGGACACCAGCGTGACGGGGTGCCCGAACGCGATTCCGGCCAGGGCGAGGCCGAGACCGAGGGTGCCGCTGGTGGACTCGACGATCCGCCCGCCCGGCTCGAGATCACCGCGTTGACGGGCCTGCTCGACCATATGCAGGGCAGGGCGGTCCTTGATCCCGCCGGGGTTGGTGCCTTCCAGCTTGGCCCAGAACCCCCGTCCGGCAGCGCTGAAGGGTGCGTCGATCCACACCGTCGGTGTGGAGCCGACGACGTCGGTCAGCTGGAAGCAACGTCGCGCAGCGACGCCGGGGGCATCGGCGGGAAGAGTCGTGAAAGGAGTGGACATGACAGACCTCATTCGGGCGCGGGCATGTGCCGCACCGCCAGGGAGCGATGTAGGGGCGCGAGAACGACGACCGGGATCTGGTCCGTGGTCGCCGAGGCCTCTACGTCCGCGAGATCTGTGCCAGGACTAAGTGGTGACGCCCACCCTCTGCTCGAGCGGGCGTGGTCTTGACTGCGCGGTGTATCCGCGGCGGTGCCCGCATCGCGGCCGCTACGCGGATCTCGACGCCCGCTCCGGCGCAGACGTCCGGTGGGACGGGACGGTCAGCGCGAGCAGTGAGAGTCGACTCGTCGTGGGCTCCGTCCTGATGGCACACAGGAGCATCAGGATGCGAATGCGGAGCGGCGGGGCGCTCGGCACCGATCTGGTCTCGGTGGTCGGCCGACTGGTCAGCCGCGACGCCTGCGGACGCCTGCGACCCTGTCAGCTGCGTCGAGGATTCACCGGCGACGAGCTCAGGGCCGTGGACCGGCAAGAGCAGGTGTAGCCCACAGATCAGCATGACCATCGACAGGGCGAGGAGTACCACGGCGCGGCGGGCACCGGATCTTGGCACCCGTGTCCCCAGCACGCCGACGAGGTTGCTCACAGTAGCCGAACCGTACCAGCGTCATCGGCAGGCTCGTCCGCGCATCCCAGCGTTGGTGCGTCATCACACAACTCGTGCACGACGTCCTATCGGGGCGCGGCTATGGACACGACCATCGATGTCTCAACCAACACTGCAGGTCAGAGCGGTTAGAGAGTGCGGCGTCTGAGGCGTAGGCGCCAGCAGGTCGACGACCACGGTGGATGGCTGACCCCCGCCGCTTCATGACGAAGACCCCCCATTGGTGAATGCGGTACCCGTTTCGACGAAAGATCGTCACTTAGCGTATACCTGCCGATAGCTATCGCTTCGTCCTGATGGTGCACGCTGCACCCGCTGGATGGCCTGGTCTGGCGACATCCGCGGCCCACTGGGGGCGGCCGCCACCGCCACCGCGCCGCAGCACGGGCGGGCCGATGCGACTACGAGCACGGCAACCGCCTCGACCGCGAGTGCTCAACGCGGGACGTCCGCTCCAGGATGGGTACCGCCCGTCGTTCATTTCTCGTCGCTGCAGTGGCGTCCGTGAGAAGCGGTGGCGGACCCGATCACGGCGGGTCCGGCGACGGGTGCGTGCACCGCCGATAGCCCCACCGGCGTGTTCAGTGGCCCGGGCCACTGTCGCCCCGACGTCATCGTCCGGGCAGGCGCCACTGCGTGGCCGGCAGCAGCGCGGCGCGGTTCACCCGGCCGGCATGCCGCTCGACCAGCTCGAACATCGAGGTGATCAGGGTGTCGGCGAGCAGGTGCGGGCGCAGGCCCAGCTCGGCGAGGCCGGTGGAGACGACGTTGTAGTGGTGCTGGTCGGCTTCCACCCGTGGGTTGTCCAGGTGCGTGATCTCGGTGCAGGGGTGTGTATCGGCGACGAGTTTGGCCAGCTCGCCGACCGAGAACGACTCGGTGAGCTGGTTGAACACCCGGAACTCGCCGCGCTCGGCGGGGTTCTCGACGGCGAGCCGCACGCAGTCGACGGTGTCGCGTATGTCGATCACGCCGCGGGTCTGACCGCCGGAGCCGTAGACGGTCAGTGGTTCGCCGAGCACGGCCTGGATGATGAACCGGTTGAGCACGGTGCCGAACACGGCGTCGTAGTCGAAGCGGGTCGCCAGCCGCGGGTCACGGCCGGTCTGCGCGGTGTGGTGGCCGTAGACCACGCCTTGGTTGAGGTCGGTGGCCCGCAGGTCCCAGGCGCGGCAGGCGAACTCGATGTTGTGGCTGTCGTGGACCTTGGACAGGTGATAGAAGCTGCCCGGTCGCTTCGGGAACAGCACCCGGTCGCTGCGCCCGTTGTGCTCGACGGTCAGCCACCCCTCCTCGATGTCGATGTTCGGGGTGCCGTACTCGCCCAAGGTCCCGAGCTTGACCAGGTGGATGTCCGGGTCGGTCTCGGCGATCCCGTAGAGCAGGTTCAGCGTGCCGACGACGTTGTTGTGCTGGGTGTAGACGGCGTGGGCGCGGTCCAGCATCGAGTACGGCGCGGAGCGCTGCTCGGCGAAGTGCACGACCGCATCGGGGCGGAACTCGGCGAGGGTGGCGCGGACGTACTCCGCGTCGAGCAGATCGCCGTGATAGACACCCAGCCGGGCACCGGAGAGCTCTTCCCAGGCGGTGACGCGCTCGTCGAGCCCGCGGATCGGGACCAGGCTCGTGACGCCGAGCTCGTCGTCGTAGCCGCGGCGTGCCCCGTTGTCCAGCACCGCCACCTCATGGCCGCAGTCGGACAGGTGCAGCGCTGTTGGCCACCCCAGGTAGCCGTCGCCGCCGAGGACCAGAACCTTCATCGACACCCCTCGCGTCGTCACGTCGTCCGCCTTGTCCGAATTTCTACCTGTGTTCGGCCGGCCCGGGGCCGCCACCGTCACCGTCACCCAAGCGTGGCCAACAGCCCGTCCGTCGCCCGCCAACCTTGGTGCGCGACGATCACGCTCGTGCTGGGTGGGTGTGGACATTTCCTCCTGATCGCGGCCTCGCTGGCGACGGCGTGGCGCGGCACGCGCACGGTCGAGCGAGTGCGCCGGATCACCCCCCTCGTCGGGGCGGCGGGCGACGAGGACGGCTCGGTGACAATCGTCGTCCCGGCTCGGGACGAGGCGCCCCGGATCGGGGCCTGCGTCGATGCGCTGCGCGCGCAGACCGTGCCGGATGTGCGGATAGTCGTGCTCGACGACGACTCATCCGATGGCACCGGGCAGATCGCGGCCCGGCGCGCAGACGACGACCCGCGGGTGACGGTCGTGCGCGGCGAGGGTCCGCCGCCCGGCTGGTCCGGGAAGGTCGCGGCGATGCAGACCGGGTTGGATGCCGACCGCGTCGCGCGGGACCGGTCCGAGACTGCGCCACCGGAGTGGCTGCTGTTCGTCGACGCCGACACGCAGCTCGCGCCCGAGCTGCTGGGCCGGCTGCGAGCCACCGCGGTGCGGCACGACGCGGACCTGGTCTCCGCGGCCGGCACCCCGCCGCCGGGCGGGTCGGCGGCGTGGTCGCTGCTGATGCCGACCGGGATCGTGTTCATCGGCGAACACGCCGACCCGCAGGGCCGGGCACGCAGGGCGTTCGCGATCGGGCAGTGCCTACTGGTGCGCCGCGACCGGTTCGCCGCGGTCGGTGGCTGGGCGGCGCTGCGGGATCGCCGGACCGAGGACGTGCTGCTGGCCACCCGGGTGCGCGACGACGGCGGCCGCACCAGGCTGGTCGACGCCGGCGGCCTGGTCACCACCAGCGGGCTGGACCCTTTCGGCGCCGGCTGGGCGTCGTTCCGCAAGACGCTGGTGGCCGCGACCGAACGGTCGGTGCTCGTGCTGGCCGGGGGCGGGCTGGCGCACGCGGCGATGTCGCTGGCCGGGCCGGTTGCCGTGGTGTGCGGGCTGCGGGTCCGGCGGGTGGCGCGGGCGCCGGGCCGATCCGGACGCGGCCGAAGCGCCCGGGCTATCGGCCTGGTCGCGGCCGGGCTGCTCGGCTGGGGCGGTGCGGCGGTGGCGCACCACCGCGCCGCGCGGCTGATGCGCACCCGGACCGCGTTCGCGCCACTGGCCCCGCTGATCTGGGCGTTGTTCGGCGCGGTCCTGCTCGACGGCGCGCGAGTGGTGCTGCGTGGCGCGGCAGGGTGGAAAGGCCGCGACCAGTGACCCGTCACCGGGTTCTCGGCGGCGTGAATGACCACCTCGTGCTGGTCGAGTACATCGTGGCCGACCACGGCGGCGTCGCGACGTGTGAGGTCGACGCGTGCGCCCCGTTCTGCCCCGCACGATCGTGAAGGCTGCCGCGCCCGCCGATTGAGCTCGCCAGTGGCTCGGCGTGAAGTCGTCCGGTACGCGCGTGGTGCCCCGTCCCCGTCTGAAGACCTCGTCCCGCCGGTCTGTCACAGCGCACGAGCCGGCGGCGCCTCAGCCAGCATGCAACGACCGTCCCGTTCCCCGTTTCGACCGAGGCGGTGGTGGCCTGGACCTTGTCGCCGATCTGCAGCTCCTGGAACCAGGCCTGCGCGTCGGGCTCAATTCGTTAGCTCATCGTCCTACTTGATGTTGCAGTGATCGGTTGTTGCGGGCCGTCACACTACGAGCGGATGGCGGCACGCGACGTGTGCCGAACCAAGAAGCCATAGCCACCCATTGACTGACACAGGATCGCCAGGTCGCGTCCACAAGAGGTAGGTCGTACGTCCAGCGGCGCGGTCGATCGCCGATCTGTGCCTGCGCCGGATCAATTGCTGCCCTGCGCTACCGTGAAAACGTCCGAGTGATGCCACTCGGTCCGGTTGAGGGAAGGAGTGTCGTGCTGGCCGACGCACGTCCTTCCTCGCCGCGGGCGCTGCTCGTGGCCGCCCTCGCGACCGCCGTCCTCGCGATCGGGATGGACCTCGCGGCCGGTGAACACCCCGTGCACGCTGCGACGGTCGGCGTGGTCGCGGCATCGGTCGCGCTCGCGCGCCTGGTCACCGCACGTCGGTACGAGGGACTGCTGGCCATGGTCAACGGCGCTGTCGTGGCGCAGCCGGCGTTGCACGCCTCGACCAAGCTGGTCCCGCCGATCACGGACCACTCCGGGGAGATGTCGCTTTCGGTCGTGCACGTCGTCCTGGGGGCACTGATCGTCGTCGCCGTCACCCAGGTTCAGCAGCTCGGCAGCCTCGTTGCTGCCCTACGTCCCTTGCTGGTCGCGCTGATCCGGCGCATCGCCTCGACGCCCAAGCGGCCGGTCCGCTCGCCGCGCCTGGTCGGCTACGAACCGGCACTGCCCGTGCCCCAGTGGTCGATCGTCCGCGACGTCGCCCGACGAGGCCCCCCGGTGTCGGCGCTCGCCGCCTGACCTCGCCGAGACATCTCGCACGGGTGTTCGGGCGGCCCATGGCCCGATCACCCCCGTCTCCGGTGTTCCGGAGCTTCCCGCCTGGAGTTCTGTCATGGGCGTCATCTCGACGTGTCGGCATCGCGCATCCGCAGCGACACTTCCCGTTCCCACCGCACCGAACGGCCCTCCCCGGCCCGCCGGACGCCGTCCGCGTGTGTTCGTCCGTACCGCGACGACCTACGACCTGTCCGCAATGGCCGGCCTGCATGTCGCACACCTGCCGATCGGCTTCTTCCCGCGCCTCGGCACGGGTTTCGTCGCGCGCTGGCAGGCCGCCTTCCTCGACAGCCCCCACGCCATCGGCCTCGTTGCGATCAAGCGCAGCGACGACGCCAGCGCCGAAACGGTCGTCGGGTTCCTGGTCGGTACCACGGATCGCCGCGCGTTCCGGCGCGAATTGCTGCGGCGCCACCGGGGAGCACTCATCCGACACGGCCTCTTCGCTCTCGTGGCCCGCCCGCAGCTTCTCGCCACGTTCCTGCGCTGTCGAGCGACGACCTACGCCGCCCGCCTCTGGCGGGGACGCTCGGGCACGCCCACCGCGCAACCACACGAGCGCGAGGAACCGACCGGTGAGCTGACCGCCGTCGCCGTCGATCCGGGGACCCGCGGAACTGGCGTCGGACGGCGGCTGATCGAGATCTACCTCGACCGTTGCACGAGCCTCGGGATTCCCTGGGTCGAACTGGTGACCTCGACGGAACCGGACTCCGCCGTGCGGTTCTACGAACACACCGGCTGGACCTGGATCTACCGGAGTCAGACCCGCGACGGCGTGCCGGTCGCGCACTTCGGGCGTTGTCTAGCCACGACGGATCGTGCGTGACTTCCGCTGCACGGAGCACGACGCACGACCGGCTGCTCCCGGCCGCGGCGCTCGTGCTGCTTGTCCTCGTCACCGCCGGATGTGCCGGCGCCGCGCCGGCCTCACCACGCCTCGATACCGGGGCGCCGACGCCTGCACCGGCCGCCGCCCCTGCCGCCGACGACGTGGCGACTCCGCGCACCAGCCGCGGGGACCTGTCGAAGGAGACCGCCGTCGCCTTCGTCGAGGCGGTCGGCAGCTGGGACGAGACCCAGCCCACCGCCGCCAGCGATCGCGTCGTCGCGGCCGGCTACCCCGCAGCCCTTGGCGCCGTCGCACCGCAACTGGTCGATCTCCCCACCCCCCGCGCACGGACACAGGTCGTGTTCGCGCAACAGGGTGGCCTCACCGCAACCACGGCGAGCGTGATCGTGCTCGCCGAGCAGAGTTGGGGCGACACCGGGCACGACGGTGTGCGACAGCTGGTGCTCGACGTCCGGCTCGTCCTGCTCGAGGGCCGGTGGGAGGTCACGGCATCGGTCGCTCCCCCTCGCCCGCCTCTCGCACCGGCCCGCGCCGGTGGGCCGACCGCTCTCGGACGCGCTGTGCTCGGGGACCCCGCCCTCGTCCTGCCTGAGCCGGTGCGGGCCGACATCGTCGAGCGTCGTGTCGGCGACCCGATCCTGGGTGTCCTGCAGCGGCTCGGAGCTCGTGCCAGGATCGACGTGCAGGTCGCGGCCACCGGTCACCCGGGCACGGTCTATCCAACCAGCCGGTTGTCCAACCATGCGGTCGGTCGAGCGTTCGACATCAGGGCGATCGACGGCGTGCCGGTCGAGGAGCTCCGCGACGACCGCCGCCTCGAGGCCGTGATGACGGCCGCCGGCGAGGCCGGGGCGACCGAGGTCGGCGGGCCGATCCGTGTCGACGGGACCGGGTTCTTCACCGACGCGGTCCACCGCGACCACGTGCACGTCGGGATCACTCCGGGCAAGCCGGCTGCCCGGGCGGTGACCCGGTGAGGGCTTCCGTCGCGCGGACAGGTGGGGCTGTCACCTGCGGAGAGCGGGTGTCGGGGCTCGCCGTCGCCACCGCCCTGTCCCGGGTCCTGGGGTTCGTCCGCGCGTCCATCTGGGCCGCGGCCTTCGGGCTCCACGTGGTGGGCAACGCGCTGACCCTGGCCAACACGCTCCCCTCGATCGTCTACACCCTGCTGGCCGGCGGTGCGATCAGCAGCGTGTTCGTCCCGCAGCTGATCCGGGCCGCCGCGAACGGGCGGCAGGAGGGTGACGCGTTCGCCGGCCGCCTTCTCAGCGTTACCCTGCTCGTCCTGCTTCCTGCGACGGTCATCGGGGTGCTGCTGGCCCCGTGGATCGCCCGTCTCTACACGGGCGGCGCCTGGCCGCCGCGGGACACCGCTCTCCTCGCCGCGTTCCTGGCGTGGTGCCTGCCGCAGATTCCGCTTTACGGGATCTTCGCGGTGCTCAGTCAGGTGCTCCTGGCCCGGGACCGGCCCGGTCCGATGATGTGGGCCCCGGTCGCGAACAACGTCGTCGGGATCGCCGCCGCGGTCCCGTTCCTGTTCCTGGGTGGGATCGCCACTGGGCCGGACGCAAACGCGGCGGAGACGGTATCGCCCGGCGAGGCCCTCGCCATCGCCGGCGGCGCCACCGCAGGCGTACTGGTCCAGGTCCTGGTCCTCCTGCCGGCGCTGCGCGCGGCAGGTGTTCGCGTCCGGCCGCGCAGAGACGTCGCGGCAGCGGGAATCGGCCGTTCCCTGCGGCTCGCCGGCTGGACCGTCCTTTTCGTCGCCGCCAACCAGATCGCGTACTCGATCACCGCGATCGTCGCGAATGCGGCCGGCGCGGCCGCGGCAGACACCGCCGACCACGCGGCCGGCCTGGCGCAGTACACCAACGCCAACATGATCATGTTGGTCCCGCACGCGATCATCGCGGTCTCCGTTGTCACGGCAGCCTTTCCGCGCATGGCCCGCGCAGCCGTCGAGCACGACGTCGACAGCGTTGCCCGTGCGGCAACGGATGCCCTGGTGCGGTCGGGTCGGCTGCTCCTGCCCGTGGCGTTCGCACTGCTGATCACCGCGCCGCTGATCACTCGACTGCTGTTCCCCGGCAACCCGGGGCCCGACACGTGGTTCATGGGCATGGTGCTGGCGACCTTCGCGCCGGCCGTCGTGATCTACTCGTTCCAGTTCGTGCTGGTCCGGACCCTGCACGCGTGGGAGAACACCCGGGGCCCGGCGATGGTGCAGATCGTGATCGCCCTGATCCAGTCGCTGCTGGCCGTTCTGGCATCGCTTCTGCTGCCCGCCGGGGACGTCGTGGTGGGGCTGGGCGCGGCCTTCTCGCTCGCCTACACGGTCGGGCTGGTCTGCACCGCCCGGCTCATCGTGCGAACCACGGGACGGCGACCGCTCCGAGGAGCCGCCGGAGCGCTGCTCCGACCGGCTCTCGCTGCGGCGACCGCGGCGCTCGGGGCAGGCGCCGTTGTCGCGGTCAGTGGCGTCGGCCCGGCCACCGACCTGTGGAATTCCGCGCTCGTCCTCCTCGGGGCCGTCGGCGTCTACGTCACCGTCTTCATCGTCGCGGCAGGTCACCTATCGAAGGACCGTCGATGGACAACGCCGTGAACGTGCGAGCCAATGCCGCGTCGGTACGGGTGCTCGTGGTGGAGGACGACCATACGATCGGAGGCCTCCTGCAGACCAACCTGCGGAGCCACGGCTTCGACACCGTGTGGCGCACCGACGGCGCGACGGCGCTGAGGGCAGTGGCCGAGGTCCCCTTCGACCTGATCCTGGTCGACCTTGGCCTGCCCGATATCGACGGGACCGAGGTGTGCCGCCGGATGCGGACGGTCCTCCCCCAGGCGATCATCGTCATCCTCACCGCCCGAACCGCGGAGATGGACGTGATCGTCGGTCTGGAAGCCGGCGCCGACGACTACCTGACCAAACCCGTCCGTCTCGCAGAACTCCTGGCCCGGGTCCGCGCGCACCTTCGCCGGTCGGAACCGAAGGCCACGACCCCGGTCATCGAACTCGGTGACCTGCGGATCGACCTCAGCGGTCGGCGCGTGTCGATCGGGCACACAGGCGTCGAGCTGCGGAACAAGGAGTTCGACCTGCTCGCTCGCATGGCGAGGGAACCCGGCACGGCGCTCAGCCGTCACCAACTCATGTCGGACGTGTGGGACGAGCACTGGATCGGCCCGACCAAGACACTCGACGTCCACGTCGGCAATCTGCGCAGGCTCCTGGCGTCCTTCTCCGCGCACCGGGCACCCCGCATCACGACCCTGCGGGGACATGGCTACCGCCTGGAGTGGCCACCGAACGGCGGCGAAGGGACGGATCGATGAGGTCGCGGGTCGTGGGACTGGCCCTTATCACCGCGACGTTCGCCGTCGCGCTGTTCGGGATACCGCTGGCCATCGGCCTGGCCGAGTTCGCTGTTTCCGAGGAACACTCGTCCCTGCAGCGGCTGGCCGGGTTCGCGGCGCGCAGCGTGCAGAGCGACATGGCCCATGACCGCGTGCCGCGCGCGCTTCCGGACGGCCCCAGTGACGCTGCCGTGGCGCTCTACGACGCCGACGGCGCACTGCTCCTCGGAGCAGGCCCCTCGGAGGGTGACGCCGCGGTGGACTACGTCCTCGGTGGGCGCACCGGGCTGCCGCCTGCCGACGACCTTGTCGTGGCCGTCCCGGTCAGCGGCCTACACGACATCGTCGGTGTTGTCCGCGCCACCGCGCCCTCGTCACAGGTCTACGCATCCGTGATGCCGATCTGGCTGGGGATGGCGGCTCTGGCCGCGGTCGTGCTGGTGTCGACATGGCTGCTCGCTCGCCGCCTGGCGCTGCGCCTGTCCCGACCTCTCGACCGACTGGTCGACGACGCGGACCGGTTGGGCGATGGGGACTTCGGCATCAGCCCGAAGCGCAGCGGCATCGCGGAGACCGACCGGGTGAGCGGAGCCCTGAGCCGTACCGCATGCCGGCTCGACGACCTCCTCGCCCGCGAACGCGCGTTCTCGGCGGAGGCCTCCCATCAACTCCGAACCCCGCTCGCGGGTCTGCGGCTGCGACTGGAGTCCGCACTCGACGCGGCGGAGCCCATGACGAGACCGCAGATCGAGTACGGGCTGGGGTCGATCGACCGGCTCGAGCGGACGATCGACGAGCTCCTCGCCCTGGCGCGTGAACGGCAGACGACCTCGGCGCCGGCCGACCTCCCACGCCTGTTCTCCGAGTTCGACGACGAGTGGCGCCCGCGCCTGACGCGGGACGGCCGCTCGTTCTCCTCCCTACTCCCGGGCTCCCTGCCCGAGCTCGACGCCTCGTCTGCCGCCGTCCGGCAGATCCTCGGTGTCTTGCTCGATAACGCGCTCCTGCACGGAGCCGGGGATGTGTCGATCTCCGCTCGCGAGGTCGGCGAGAACGCGATCGCGATCGACGTCGGCGACCAGGGCCCCGGGGTCCCGAGCTCCGCCCTCACGAATCGGGGCGTCGGACGCGGCATGGGTCTGCCACTGGCACGCCGCCTCGCCGAGAGCGAGGGCGGGCGGCTCACCGTCGGCACAACCTCGTCGCCGGTGACCCTGCTGCTACCGAGCCGGTCCAGGGCCGGTTCTGCCGAGGGCTCGAACGACCCGGGCTCCACCGCGAAGACGACCGGCTGATCAGCCACCGTCACCGCCGGTCGCGCCTTCCTCCGGTGGCGGTGGCCCGGCGGGGGGTCCGACCGCGGGTGGCGAGCCGGGAGGCGGCGGAGGGGCGGGCACCGTGCCGCTGCTGACCTGCAGCGTCACCGGCTCACCCGGCAGCGCCGCGCCGCGTGGCTCCTGCCCGATGACGGTCCCCTCGGCGGCCCGGTTGTCGACCGTCCGGGTCGTCACCTGCCAGCCGGCTCCTTCGAGCTCGCCGCGGGCGTCGGAGACGGAGCGGCCGACGACGTCCGGGATCCGGGACTCCGCGCCACCGTCGAGGTAGCGGGGGTCGGTCGGCGGCAGCGGGGACGGCGGCGTGCCCGCGACCAGCGGCATCACCGCTCCGTACCAGGTCCGGGCGGGCGTCTTGCCACCGAAGATGTTGCCCTCGCCGCAGGCGAACGGCCCGTTGCCGCCGTCGCACAGCGGGCGCGGGGAGTTCGAGTTGTCGAAGGTGATCACAGCACCGGACATCTCCGGGATCGCCCCGACGAACGCCGCCGACTTGTTCTGCTGGGTCGTGCCGGTCTTGCCCGCCATCGGCCGGGTCCAGCCGGCCGCCTGGGCCGCGGCCGCCGAGGTCCCGGAGATGTCGTCCTGGCTCATCCCGGTCACCAGGGTGTTCGCCAGGCCGGGGTCGACCGCCTGTTGGCAGGGCTCCTCGGTGATCGGGACGTCCTTCCCGTTCGCGTCGGTGATCGAGTCGATCGGCGTGGGCGGGCACCACTTGCCCTGCGAGAACAGCGTCGCGCCGACGTTCGCCAGCTCCAGCACCGACGTCGGGGTGACACCGAGCGTGAACGACGCCAGCCGCTGCTGCTTGATCACCTCGGCGATCGAGCGGTCGGTGCGCTCACCCGTTCCCGGGTCCACGAACGGCGTCGTGGCCAGCGACTTCAGCCCGAGGCGGACCGCCATGTCGACGACGTCCGGGACCCCGGTGGACTCCTCGAGCTTGATGAACGCGGTGTTCGGCGACTGCGCGAGCGCGTCGGTCATGCTCATGCGTGGCGGCAGGCCCTCGCTGGCGTTGGCGACCGGGATCGGGCGTCCGCTGCCGTCGACGTAGATCGGCGAGGCGTAGCCGGAGGGAGGCACCTGCATCGAGTAGTTGATGCCGAGCCCCTTCTCCAGCGCGGTGGCTGCGGTGAAGATCTTGTACGTGGAGCCGGCACCCAGGTTCACCGGCTGATACGGCAGGCCGAAGCTGGTCTCCTCGGCGTCGGCGTCGAGGCCGAACGTCCGGCTCGACCCCATCGCCAGCACCCGGTGCGCGTCCTGACCGGGCTGCACCAGCGACATCACGTTCGCGACGTTCGGGGTCCGCGGCGGGACCTCCGCGTCGAGTGCCCGTTTGACCTCGCCCATCGCCCGCCGGTCCAGCGTCGTCCGGATCGTGTAGCCGCCCCGGTTGATCTGTTCCTCGGAGAAGCCCGCCTCGGTGAGGTACTGGACGACGTATTTGCAGAAGAAGCCGGTGTCACCGGCACCGATGCAGCCGTTCGGGATCCGGACCAGCGGGTCCGCGATGCCGAGCGGCGCGGCCGTCGCCTGGCGGGCCTGGGCGTCGTCGATCATGCCCTGCTGGCGCATCTGCTCGATCACCAGGTTGCGCCGCTCGGTCGCGGTCTCCGGGTTCTGCACCGGGTCGAACTGGGTCGTCGAGCGGACCATGCCGGCCAGCAACGCGGCCTGCGGCACTGTCAGCTTGTCCGGCGTGGTGTTGAAGTAGGTCCGGGCGCCCGCCGCGATGCCGTAGCTGCCGTTGCCCAGGAAGACGATGTTGAGGTAGCGGTTGAGGATCTCGTCCTTGGACAGCTGGCGCTCCAGCTGCAGCGCGATCCGCGCCTCCTTCAGCTTCCGGGCGGGGGTCTGCTCGGTCGCCTTGAGCCGCTCGGCCTCGGTCTGGGCGTCGACGTAGAGCATGTAGTTCTTGACGTACTGCTGGGTCAGCGTCGACGCGCCCTGCACGACATCCCCGGACGTCGAGTTCGCGACGACCGCACGCAGCGTGCCCTGCCAGTCGACGCCCTGGTGCTCGTAGAACCGGCGGTCCTCGATCGCCAGGATCGCCGCCTTCATCGTCGGCGAGATCTGGTCGTTGGCCACCTCGGTGCGGTTCTGGTCGAACAGATAGGCCAGCGGGCGCCCGTCGGAGTCGGTGACCGTGGTCGTCAGCGGCGCCGGGTTGTTCACCAGGTCGGCCGAGCTGGACGTGACGCTGTCACCTGCCTCGTTCGACAGGATCCCGAGGCCGCCGACCACCGGGAAGGCCATCCCAGCGACCACCACCCCCAGCAACACGCTCAGCCCCGCCAGCAATGCGATCGACCGGCCGACCGGGCCACTGAGGATGCGCACGCCAGATCCTAGACCTCGAAGGGAGCCGGACCCGCCGCCACCCGGTCTGGGGAGGGAGTCGGCGACGGGTTCATGGCACAACTATCGCCCATCGAACTGTGATGTTACTGAGAAGAACCGGGTACGGCGCACTCTCTCGCGACCACCCGATAATTTTTACCGTCGCTTTAACTTCGGTTGCACTTCCGCTGCACGACGCCTCCTAGCCTCCGGTACCGAGGATGGCGGAGCAGCCGCTGCAGAGGAACTACCCGGAGACGCGGAGTGACCACTTCTCCCCAGACCGTGCACCAGCAGATCATCGACACGCTCATCGACGACCCCATCCTGGCGATGCTCGGGTTCGACCACCGGACAATCGGTGAGGAGCGGACCGGACGCAACCCGCGGCTCATCGTGAGCTGGGCGGACGAGTGGTACGGCTCGGCGTCCGACCTCCTCGGAACGGTGACGATCGAACCTGTCGGCACCGATGATCGGACCAGGACGGCCGTACTCGACCGGGTCGAACGAGCGCTGGCCGCACTGCGCGCGGGACGACCGATCATGCGTGTCCGCCGGTCGGGGGGACGCCCGTCCAGCAAGTTCCACGTGCTCGCACGCGTTGCGCCGCGCGAGACCGGATCCATGCCCGCGCTGGCCGGCCGGCACCAACGGTGACGCTGCTGTACATCGAGAGAGACGGCACACCTTCTCTCAGCGAGCTGCGCAGTCGCGTCGTCCTTTGCAACTTCTGGGCCTCGTGGTGGGAAGAGGAGCACTCCGCGTCGGTCAGCGTGGCCGAACAGGACCGCGACGCCGGGGTCACGCTCGTCGGAATCGACTACCAGGACGGCCCGGACTCGGCGGTGGCGTTCCTGGATGCGAGGGGGCGCGGCGGGGACGACTACCGCTATGTGACTGACCCCGGCCCGCGCGCCACCCGCGACAGCGGGATCTTCGGCGTGCCGGAGACCTTCGTGATCGATCCGGCCGCCACCATCGTCGCGAAAGCTGTCGGACCGACGACCTACCCGCTGCCGGCCCGTGCGGTGCTCGCCGGCCAGCGCCCACAGCCGCGGACAGCGGTGCCGGTGCAGCCTTCTTCCGGGGCGCCGCTGGGTTTCGGGAGTTGAGATGCTGCGGACCGGCGTGCGCTCGGAGCTGCTGTGGACGATTGTCGTCGTCGTGCTGGCGATCGTCGGGATCGTGGCGTTGTGGCCGCAGGACAGCGACCCCGCATCCGGCGACCCGCAGACGTCACAGTGGCGGGTGACGGGCGAAAAGCCGTTCATCGCGATGCCGCCCGACGCCGAGCTGGCTCCACTACGCTCCCGGGCGGACCTGGCACCATGTCCGACGCCAGGGGACGTCGGGCCGCCGCCCGGGGGGCCGCTGGCCGACATCACGGTCCCGTGTCTCGGTACTCCCGGCACGGTCGACCTGGCCGCTGCGCTGGCAGGGCGACCGGCGCTCCTCAACGTGTGGGCGTCCTGGTGCACACCCTGCCGCGAGGAGATCCCGGTGCTCAACGCCTACGCCGAGCTACCCGGCGCGGTGCCCGTGGTAGGCATCGATGTACGCGACGACGCCACCTCGGCCCTGGGCCTGCTCGCCGATCTCGACGCCCGCTACCCCTCGGTCGTCGACACGCGCGGCACGCTGTGGGCCGCCCTCCAGGTGCCCAATGCCATCCCAACCAGTTACGTCCTGCGACCCGACGGATCAGTACGCCGAGTGGCCTCGCCGGTGGTCTTCACCGAACCCGGCGAAGTGGCCCGGACAGTACAGCGGTACCTGGCAGAGCCGTAAGCGGCCGCTTCGTTACGGATCGTCACCAGACACGCCGGAGTGATTCATCGACCGGACAGCAGCAACCGTGGCGAATGGACCACGGTTCTACCCCGCGCACAATCGCCGATTGGCTTCTCATCACGCGGAGGGATCTTGTACACAACCAACCCCGCGGACGCGGCCCGGTACGAGCCGCGTGATGACGGCCCTGCGGCGGCACGCCGCAGTCATATCCGCGCTCATCATCGCGGTCGGCTTTGGGCCCATGCCTACGGCCGGCGTCAGCAGGCCTTCTCGCACGTGAGCGACGCCGACACGTGACTTCCGTCCAGCTCCGACGAAGAGCCACAAGCAGGCTCCCTCATCCCCTCCGCAGAAGGTACGTGGCCGATTGCCGGGCGCCGGACCGAGCCGCACATGTTGGCCGAGAGCATCGGTTCGCCGAGCGGCGACACCGTCGACCGGCGAGGTGTGGCGGAGTGCACCGATGCCACGACTAGTGTCGGATGCCGATGGCGCCTCCAGACCAGACCGTTCCTGGTCCGATGGGCTGGCACTGTCGATCAGCGCGGCGCTTAGCGCTGGCGCGGGGATGTTGAGCTGGGTACTCGCAGCCCGGTTCGTCTCGCCGACCACCGTGGGAGAAGTCTCGGCGTTCGTTTCAGCATTCCTGCTGGTGGCGGGCCTGACCGAATTCAACCTAGGGCGTGTCTCCTAAAGCGCGGAGCCAGGTGACGATCGCCTTCAGGACGGCGCCGCCGCGGAAGGTCAGCGCGAGCTTGTCGTAACGGGTGGCCAGCCCGCGCCACTGCTTGACGTGGCAGAACCCGCGTTCGACGACGTTGCGATTGCGGTAATCGGCGCGGTCGAACGCGGGCGGGCGGCCGCCGCGTGCCCCTCGCCGTTTGCGGTGTCCTTGCTGGTCGGCGGGCTCGGGAATGACGGCGACGATCCGCCGCTCGCGTAGATGGCGGCGGATCGCGCGCGAGGAGTAGGCCTTGTCAGCGCGCAGTCGTTCCGGCCGTGTTCGGGGACGTCCCGGGCCCGCTCGCGCGATGCTCAGATGCGCCATCAGGTGCGGGAACATCGGCGAGTCCCCGCCTTGGCCCGGTCCGAGCAGGACCACCAGCGGCCGGCCGTGACCATCGACGAGCTGGTGGATCTTCGTCGACAGCCCGCCGCGAGACCGACCCAAGGCGTGATCGCCGGGCTCGGCGAGCAGATTCGTGTAATTCGATCCTGCCCCCTGTGTCGCGGGCCAGGGTCGCGGCGTGTTGGTGGGCGCGGAGGATCGTGGAGTCCACACTGACCGCCCAGTCCACGATCCCGGCGGTGTCGGCGTCGGTCAGCAGAGCCGCGAGAACGTGGTCCCAGGTGCCATCGCCGGAGTAGCGGCGGTGCCGCTTCCACAACGTCTGCCACGGCCCGAACTCGGACGGGACATCCCGCCAGGCCAGGCCGCACCGGTATCGGTAGATGATGCCCTCGAGTACTCGACGGTTGTCTCGAAACGGGCGCCCGCGACGACCCTCCGACGAGGGCAGGAGCGGGGCCAGCCGGGCCCACTGAACGTCGGTCAGGACCGCAGTGCGCGACACCGCTACAGCATCGCGCACCCCGACCCACCTATTTCGGAGACACGCCCTAGGCCCGTGCGGATACGCCTTGTGGAGCAGCTCGCCGTCGGACTCGAGTGCTCACAAGCCCAGCCGGGTCACGGCATTGCCCACGAGCGGGGCGTGGTCGCGGTCGTAGGTCTCGATCATGGCGTCGCTGGTGTGGCGGGTCTGGCGGCGCACCGAACGGTGGTCGGCGCCGTTGCGGCGGGCGGTGGTGACGAACCCGGCGCGCAGTGAATGGAAGCCGATCGGGCCCGGCAGGCCTGCGGCGTCGGCGCGGCGACGGACCATGGCGTGCAGGGCGTCGCCGGTCATCGGTGTGTCGATGAGGGCGCCGCCGCGGCGGATCGCCCGCAGCAGCGGTGTGTGCCCCGCCAGCGCAGGCACCGGGGCCCGGAACGACCGGGCTGTCTGCCCGGGAGACCCCGCCGCGCCGGCGTCGACCGGTGAGAAGGCGCCGACGCCGTCAGCGCTGTCGTCAGCGCTGTCGGCGGTGGGTTCGGGGTGCGGGAACAGGTGGCCCAGGTCGGGCCAGGACGGGGTGGCCAGGACCGCGCGCATCAGTGCCGGGCGACCGTGCGGGGCGGCGGCGAGCAGCCCCATCCAGCGCAGCACTGCGCACGGCGGGCAGGTCCCGGCCCGGGCGCCGTAGGGCAGCACCACGGTCGCGCCGCGACTGGTCTGGTCGGTCTTGGACCGGGCGATGTGCACGTGCAGCCCGTCGACCGGGTGGAAAGACACGTCGGCGACGGTGAGGGCGGCGAGCTCGCTGCGCCGCAGCGCACCGGTGAATCCGATCAGCAGCGCGGCGGCGTCGCGGGCGCCGATCAACCCGGCCGGCCACGTCCCGAACTCCATGTCCGCGAGCACGGTGCGCAGGTCCTCCAGCAGGAGCGGGCGCATCTGGTGTGTGGCGTGGGCGCGGGTGCGGCGGATCCCGGTGAGCACCGCACCGACGGCTGGGTCGCGGGTCGGGGACGGGTGGCCGGCGTCGTGGTGGGCGGCGGCGATCGCGGCCAGGCGCCGGCCCATCGTGGCCGGGGAGAACACCGCCTGTCCGTCCGCGGTGCGGGTGGCCTCGAGGTCGGCCAGGTACAGCCGCACGGTGTCCACCGCCGCCGGCAACGCCGGTAGCCCCGCTGCGGCACACCAGCGGGAGAAGTGCGCCCAGTCCCCCGCATAGGCGGCGCGGGTGCGCGGCGCCCGCGCGGCGGTGGCGTGGGCGTCGGCGCGGGCGGCCAGCGCGGCCAGCGACGCGGCACGGGCGGACGCGGCCGCGACGCCACCGGGCAGCACCGCGGTGTCGAGCGCGGTGTCGAGCTCGACCCTGGGCTCGGCCGCGGCGCCCGCACCGGGGCCCATGTCGGTGCCCGGGTGGGCGTCGATGGCCTTCTCCACGCTCATTCGGGGCCCTCCCTGGACATGGACCTGCGCCCGTGGCCGCGGGATAGGTCAGATAACGGGAGATTATCGCGTGTCTCAGCCGCACAGGTGGAAGTGACCAGGTGCGCCGCCCACGACGACCGAAACGAGGCAGATCCGCCCGCGGGAGACGGCCCTGAACAGGGCAGACTCCCCTGACCTTCCTCCCGACTGCCGGATCCTGGGAGGCTGGAGGCTGGAGGCATGGCTCCGATCCGTAAGGTCCATGCCGCGGTCACGTCCGGCGGAGTGGTGTATGAGATCGACTCCGCGTGATCTTGGTTCGGGATTCTAGGCGGTTATTGCCTCGGTTGTCATGAGTGCCTCGCTGCCGGTCGGTGCGGCTTCGGTGGTGACGATGCGGATGCGTGAGCGGGCCAGTAGATCGAGGCCCATGTAGCGGCGGTTCTCGGTCCACTCATCACTCTGTTCGGCCAGGACGGCGCCGACGAGGCGGATCAGGGAGTCGCGGCCGGGGAAGATCCCGACCACGTCGGTGCGACGGCGGATCTCCTTGTTCAGTCGCTCTTGAGGGTTGTTCGACCAGATCTGGCGCCAGACCTCGCGCGGATATGCGGTGAACGCCAGCAGCTCATCGCGGGCGTTGTCGAGGTGCTCGGCTGCGTCGGGCCAGCGCGCGGTGAGAGTGTCGACCACGCGTCCGTACTGGGCTGTGACGGCGTCGGCGTCGGGCTGGTCGAAGATCGTGCGCACCTGCGTAGCGACATGCGGCTGCGCCGACTTCGGAACACGGGAGAGCAGGTTACGCAGGTAGTGGGTGCGACACCGCTGCCACGCCGCACCCGGCAACGCCGAGGCGATCGCCGCCACCAAGCCGGGATGGGCGTCGGAGATGACGAGCTGGACCCCGGACAGGCCGCGGGCGACCAGACCGCGCAGGAACGCCAACCAGCCCGCTCCGTCCTCGCTGGAGGCCACATCCAGGCCGAGGATCTCGCGGTGCCCGTCGGCGTTCACCCCGGTCGCGAGCAGCGCGTGCACGTTGACCACCCGGCCGTCTTCGCGGACCTTCACCGTGAGCGCGTCGACCCACACGAACGTGTACGGGCCCTGGTCGAGCGGGCGCTCGCGGAACGCGGCGACCTGCCCGTCGAGGTGGGTGGCCATCTCGCTGACCTGCGAACGCGACAGCGACTTCACCCCGAGTTGTTCGGCCAGCTTCTCCACCCGCCGGGTGGAGACACCGAGTAGGTAGGCCGTGGCCACGACGGTGACCAGGGCCTGCTCGGCGCGGCGGCGGTGGGTCAGCAGCCAGTCCGGGAAATAGGAGCCCTGGCGCAGCTTCGGCACCGCCAACTCGATCGTGCCCGCTCGGGTGTCCCACTCCCGGGCCCGGTAGCCGTTGCGCTGGTTCGTCCGCTCGCTGCTGCGCTCGCCATAGCCGGCCCCGCACTGCTGATCGGCCTGCGACGACATCAACGCGTTCGCCGTCGTCGCGATCATCGTCTGCAACAGATCCGGCGACACACCCGCCGAGGCGAACTCCTCGACAAGCTGGGCAGGGTCCACACTGTGTGGTGCGGCCATCGTGGTGGTCCTTCCTGGAGTTCCTTGGTCGGTACTCGAGAAAGATCACGCGGTGGCCGTCTCACGTCACGACGCCACGCCGCTCACCAGCGACGAACCCGTACACCACCTCCGCGGACGTAACCCATGCCGCGTAGGCGCCCAGCCCAGGTACGGGCGAGAAACCAGCGTGAGCCGCGCCCGACTGTGATACGCGGTGTCTCGCTCTCGACCAGCCGGGCGCTCGACCGACTCGACCGACCACGGCTCACCTCGGGCAGCGTCCGCACCGATCTTCTCTCGTGGCGTCGCGTCACCCTCAAGCCACGTTCCACGCTCCAGCGAGAGAACAACGACTGGGTCCAGTTCATCGGCCCGTTCAGCCGAGACGTCCTCGAGCAGGCCCTGCACGCCCTACCTCGGCATCGTCGCGCATCGCTCCGCCGCCAGATCGCCCAGCTCGACGCCCGGTTCCTGGACAAGACCCTGAACAATCCCACCGCCGACCCGTCACTCCCCTGGTGGTGGCGCCGCACCTGAGCTGCACCGACGACCCGAAGCCAAGTAGAACCGTGCGGACATCAGCACAACCAAGGCAGGACCCATCCCGACAACGCGGGCCGGGGAGCCGGCCACGGGCGGCCTGCCCGCCAGACCGCCCAGGAACGCCGGGGAACGACCTCCCTGGCTCGGGGAAAGACACCACGACGAGGAGCACCCCGATGAGCACTTGCACTCACCCCGGCGCGCAGGTCCACGGCCTGATCGGCTCCGGCCCGATCGCGCCGAGCGGAGCAGACCCGGCTGACCTCGAGCCGATCGAGTGGAGCCACCTCGCCGAGCCGCTACGCCCGGGCGAACGCATGTCGGCCGCGATCGGTGCCTGCAGCAGCTGCGGGGCGCTGGTGGTCTCGGTGTCGACCTGGCACCCCACCGACGGCCACGGCGAACACGCGGTGCAGTACCGGACCCCCTGGACCTCGATGTACGGCCGGAACCCATCCGACCCTGTCGCAGCTGACCCCGCAGGCCGCCCACCGCTGCCGGCCACGCTGGTCGGACTCGGCGGTGAGGATCTGACACCGAGGGGCTGACCCCCGCCCTCGAGGACTCGTGCAAGATGTCGGTCCTGGGATGCCGCCCGCTGGCGTGAAGGCACCCGAGATAGAGCACCCGGCCGCTGCCGTGATGCAGCTGTAGCAACGGCCGCTGGTGCAGGCGGCGAGCAACCCCGCCTTCACTAGCGACGCCTGCGACCGCGCTGACAGGTCCGTTGCCGCCGACGCTTGCGGCGCTCACCCCAGGGCCGACGCACTGCCCTGATGTTGCACCGGTCCGGTGTCAGAATTTCTGAAAGATGGCGGGCGTGTCGCGCTGTTCTGGTTTCAGAAAACCGGGCAGGATCACCGCCATGGCGAGAAGACCAACAGGGCGCCCGTCGAAGGGCCCGCGTGCAGTGGTTCTTCCACGGGTACTGCTGGCCGACGATCTTGCGCTCAAGACGCTGGCCACCAACCTCGGCTGGTACGTCTCCGAGACTGCCGCGAAGCTCATCAACATCGGGCTCCAGCACGTCGACGAGCTCCCAGACGAGTTGCCTCTTCGTGTCCCCACCAGCGAGTCGACAGACTTCACCGCCCGGATCCCCCTCACCGACGACCAGGTCGTCCGCGAGATCGCCCGGGAACGCGACCGCAGCATCTCGCTCGTCGCCGGCTCACTGATCCACCTGGGCCTGCGCTACCGCAACGAGATTCCGGGCCAGATCCCGGTTCAGTACAACCGCCCGGAGCAGCCCCTGACCAAGGCCTCCTAAAAGAACGAGACGGTCTCCCTGCCAGGAGACCGCCTCGGATCGTTCTCGCGTCAGCCGGACCTGCACCCGCCTGATGCCGTAGCCCCGGCGAACCGGGGCCGTTACCCCACCTGCGAAGAAGGGGCGCTTTCGCGTGTCCAGGATACATCCTGGGCCGGGAGCCAACCACCTTAGACACGGGGCGAATTCGTCGTGCCCGGAAAACCGCCGCTCACCAGCGGCGGAGACCGGGTTCTGCATCTGCTGCTACGAGCACGGCGCGTTCACCCTGGCCTCCGGCCCCACCTCCGACCTCTGCCTGCTCCACCAGCTCCCCCTCGGCGCGCAACCGCCCGCCGGCGACTTCGGCATCCGCCGCACTGCCGCACCTCGTCGCGCGCCGCGCGGCCGCGCCGCGCGCTCGACCTCAGGCTCATCCAGCGGTCCCGGGCGCCCGAGCCGCGCTCTGCCGCCCACCGCCCGAGCGCGCGCCCGCGGTGTCACCCGCGCCCGCGCCCGACACGCCCGCGGGTTCACCCCGCACCCCGGGTGGCGCAACTTCATCGACCGCGAGTGGCGGGTGCTGACCTCCCAGCCCGAGGCCCTCGGCTACATCGCCCGCCTCGTCGACGACGAGGAGTGGCGCTCGGACAAGCGCGCGAGCTGGTCGGCGATCCTGCGCCGCCTGGTCTGCCACATGGACTGGGACACCGGCCTGATCACCGGGCTCACCACCGACCGCCTCGGCGCCGCCGGCGGCCGCGCCGCCCGCACCGTGTCCCGCGTCCTGGCCTGGGCCCGCGACCGCGGCTTGCTCGTTGTCGTCGAAGCCGGGGCCAGCGCCGAGTTCCTCGGCACCGACACCGGCCGCACACCGACCTACGCCCTGGTCACCCACAGCCCCCTCCCCCAGCTCACCACCCCGACCGACCACGCACACGAACACCCAGCTCAGACCACTGTGGATGAAAGTGGCGACCTCCCCACTTCTTACGTGAGTCTTAAGCCCTTGTCGGGCGGCAGACGGTCTAGCCTCACCAAAGCAAGCAAGTGGCATCCCTACAACGTCCCCGACACCCCCGGTGCAAGGAACCGGGCCACCCTCACCCTGCTCACGCTTCTCGGCCTAGGAGGCCGACAACGGGGCACGATCGACATCTGGCGTGCCCGGTCGCTGCTCAAGCCGTGGTGGGAGGCCGGCGCGACCGTCGCTGGGCTGCGCCACGCACTCGAACACCACCCCGACCATCCCGACCGACCGCGTGGACCGGTCACCACCGGTGCCCGGGATCCCCTGCGGGTCATCGGCGCCCGCCTGCGCCCCTGGCAGGGACGCCTCGGCGAGATCCGCGCCGTACAGATCGGCCGGATGCGCGCGAGCACCGGCAACGGGCCCACCCCTCCTGCGCCGCTGTCGCCGGTTCTGCGGGACCGGCCGGCGGGACGAGGGGCCCGGATGGCCGCCAGGGAAGCGCTCAGCGAGCACCTCCGCGAGCTGCGCGAGGCCCGCGATCTCCCGTCGAGCCGTACACAGGGAGTCCCGCACCGGTCTGGGACGAGGACCAGGCGGATCCGATGAACTGGCCGTGCCGCCGCAGCAGGCCCCCTCCGGGCTTCGAGTCGAGTTCGGTAGGGGTCCCGAGAGAGTGCTCCTAGCCTCCGTCAGGTCCAAGATCACCAAGCAGGAGGAGTAGGACCATGCGGGTTCTCAGATCCACGATGATCGGCCTCGCACTCGGGGCCGCCACACTGACCTCGGTCGGTGCCGGGGTCGCCGCCGCAGCTCCCATCGCCCCTGCCCAGTCCCCAACCTGGAGCTACGTCGCGCCCTACAAGAACAGAGGAGCATGTGACGCGGCGATCGCGGCCTACCGGGGAGCGCCCGACACCTCGAAGTATTGCTGCATCTCCAACGGGAACCCGACCCAGAGCCAGGAAACCAGCTGGTCGCTCTACAACCTGCGGTGCTGACCACGACTGACCGCGCCGCCCCAGACGACGACGGCCCGCCCCCGGCAGTAACGGGGGCGGGCCGTGCGGCCGTCCCGGGATGTGTGACCGGGACGGACGGCCTACAGATTGGCGCGGTACTCCGGTGATCGCATCACCCGCTCCAGGTCGGCCCGCAGGACCGCCGAGTCGGCGCGCTGACCAAAGACCTGCGCCGGCACCGAACGCTCGTCCTCCAGCGCGGCGAGAACGACGTGCTCGACCGTGAGCGCGTTGAGGCCCTGATCGTGAGCGAGCCGAGCTGCACGATGGAGCACGGCCTGGAGCCGAGGTGTCGGCGGAAGCTCGACGGGCTTCACGATCTCCTCCGCGTCCGGTGCGTCCCGCGGATCGCAGCCGTTCAGGCACGACCAGCGGGTCCCGATCGGTTCGGTTCGCCCAGCGACGGACACCGGCTCGGACTGCACCGGCCCGCCGCACACCGGGCAGGCATCCGGCACCCGCAGCAGCGGAGTCAGGTCTACGCGTTCCATCACCTCAGTGTGCGCCCGGTCAGCGGACCCGGAGCAACACCTGGACACCGGTGACGTCGATGATCTGTGGGAAATTGACGATGTCGCCGTTCGAGAACGGGATACTCGAGCCGTCGATGAGGTACAGGTTCCCGCTGCTCGGGCCCGCGTTGAAGCCGTTCGCGCCGAGGGACACCGACACCACGCTGTTGACGGGGCCGCCGCCGTCGAAGCAGGTCGTACCGAAGTTGTCGAACGGTGTCGACAGGGCGAATGACGTGGTCGAGGTGCACGGCACCTCCTATGTGGCGTGTGCCGGTGTTGCCAGAGCAAGCGCTGTCCCGATTGAGAGGGCGAGGGTGGCGAATACCGCGAGGGCAGCGCGGGACGCGGACTTGAGTCGTGCTCGCATGATCTTCCGATCCGTCGTAGCAGTGGGTGTCCGCGCGGACCCGCTAAGCTACGGAATCGGATAAACGGGCCGATACCTCCAATCGGAGCAAATAGCGATATCGAGTCACTTACTCGCGTAGACCACCGGGCGCGTGCCCTCCGGCGCGGCCTCCTGCTCCAGTTGTGCGGCCCGGGTTCGGGCACGGGACGCGGTGATGCGCTTCAGCACCGCCGAGTCGTACACCGCCTGGATCCGCGACACCGCCGCGTCGGTCAGCTCCTCCGCGGACGACCCGTCACCGCTCAACGCTCGCCGGCCTTCCACCGCCGGATCGCGTCCCGCATCCTCCACGCTGGGTCCTCGCGGCGCCGCCGATCCTCCGCCTCGTGCCGATCCATCCGACGTCGCCGCTGCTGGTGCAGCTCCGCCAGGTACGCCCGCCCCTCGTCGGTGGGGAAGCCGTCCGCGTCGACGAGTCCGTAGCGGCGCAGCCACCGCAATGCGGTCCGGGGCTGCGACCCCGGGCCCTGCCCGCTGTCGACGAGGCGGTGCAGCGTCACCCGCTGGAGAGGCGTCAAGTCCACATCCCCGATCGTGGCGCAGCGAGTAGCCGGGCCGCCACTGGGCATCCGGCCGGGGTGCGGTGTCCGGTCGACCCCCGCGCCGAGCCGCACCCGGCGGCCGGGTCCACCCCGGGGGGATGCGGCCCGGTCGCCCGAGCTCGCCCCGGAACGCGGAACGGGCCGCCCAGGTTGCCAGGGGCCGGAGCCGTATGGCCGCCCAGCAGAGCTAGCTTCAGGCGCTCGCGGCCGACCGGCAGGCGCTCACCAGGTCGTCCACCATCCCGGCGCCGTCACCAGCCAGTGTCGCCAGGTTCGACAGGTCACCGCGACCGGCAGCGGCCGCGATCATCTCGTGTTGCCCCGTCAACACGCGCGACGCCGCAGTCACCCCCGGGTCGTTCGCGATGATCGGCACCTCGGACATGCCGTCCATCGCCGTGCGAGTTTCCCGCGCCAGCTCGGGCAGGTCCGTCTCACCGGTGGACAGGCCCTGCGCCGCTGGGGCCCAAGCCTCCATTACCTCACCGGCCCGCTGGCACGCTCGCACGTCCGCCGGGTCCGGCCCGGACGCCACCGGAGCGGCAGCCGGAGCGGCTGCCGACGGTGCGGGCGGAGCGGTCGCCGCGTCGAATCCGTCCTGCGCGGCGTGAAGCGCCCCGGGTCTGGTGGAGGTTCTGAAGCCACGGGAAGGTGGTCTTCGTGCCGGCACCGAGGAAGTTCAACGACGAGATGCGTGAGCGGGCCAAGCGCATGGTCCGGGAAGCACGACAGCAGGAGCCCGGCCTGTCGGTCAACGCCGCCTGCAAGCGGATCGGGCCGCAGCTGGGGATCCTGCCCGATACGCTGCGGGGCTGGTGCAAGCAGGCCGATATCGACGACGGGCTGGCGCCTGGGACCACGACCAGTGACCGCGACGAGTTGACCCGGCTGCGTCGGGAGAACGCCGAGCTGCGGCGGGCGAACGAGATCCTCAAGACCGCCTCGGCGTTTTTCGCCTCGGCGGAGCTCGACCGCCGACTGCGGTGATCGTCGACTACATCGACGCCCACCGGGACCGGTTCGGGGTCGAGCCGATCTGTGCCGTGTTGACCCAGCACGGCGCCACGATCGCCCCGAGCGGCTACTATGCAGCCAAGACCCGCCCGCCCTCGCGGCGAGCACTGTCCGACGCCGCCCTGGCCGAGACGATCGAGGCCACGTTCTGGGACCGGACAAAGGGCCGCGGCGTGTACGGAGCCCGCAAGATGTGGCACCAGCTGCGCCGTGACGGCGTCACGGGCGCCGCAGGGAGTCCGGTCGCCCGGTGCACGGTGGAGCGGCTGATGCGCCAGCTTGGCCTGCGCGGGGTCCGCCGCGGACAGCCGGTGCTGACCACCCAGCCCGACCGGCAGGCCACACGCGCGCCTGATCTGGTCGACCGGAACTTCACCGCCGCCGCACCGAACCGGCTTTGGGTGGTCGACCTGACCTACGTGCCGACCTGGTCGGGGATGGTGTTCACCGCGTTCGTCTCCGACGTGTTCTCCCGGCGCATCGTCGGATGGCGCTGCGCCGCCTCGATGCCCACCGAGCTTCCGCTCGACGCTCTGGAGATGGCGTTGTGGACCCGTGATAGCGCAGGTCAGACCACCGACGGGCGCCTGGACGGGCTGATCCATCACAGCGACGCGGGCAGTCAGGGCGGATTCAACTGGTCGTCGCAACACCTCGATCATGGAGGTGTTCGGCAGTGGCGACGAAGGACTGGATCGCGAAGACGAGCGAGGTGCCCGAAGGGGCTAGACGTCAGTGGCGGGCGGATCGGGCGTTGCGGCCCCCGATGCGTTCGCCTGGGCGGCCCGAGCCCTCGCGTGCGGTGCAGCGGCAGTTCTGGCGGTTGATCGCGACGGGCATCACCTCAGCCGAGGCGGCGCTGAAGGTGGGCGTGTCTGTGCCGGTCGGCGCACGGTGGTTTCGCCACGCTGGCGGTATGCCTCCGATCTCACTGGCCGAGCCCAGCGGCCGCTACTTGTCCTTCGAGGAGCGTGAGGAGATCGCGATCCTGCACGCCAAGAACACGGGAGTGCGCGAGATCGGCCGGGCGATCGGGCGTGACCCGGGGACCGTCTCTCGCGAGCTGCGTCGCAACGCGGCCACCCGGGGAGGGAAGGCGGAGTACCGAGCGCTGGTGGCGCAGTGGAAGGCCCAGCAGGCAGCGAAACGACCGAAGACCGCGAAGCTCGCGAGCAACGACGAGCTGCGGGAGTACGTGCAGGAGCGGCTCGCTGGGGGCGTGCGCCGGCCGGACGGCAGCATCGTCGTTGGGCCGGAGCCGCCAGCATGGAAGGGGCTGAACAAGCCGCATCGGCAGGATCGGCGGTGGGCGACCGCGTGGAGTCCGGAGCAGATCTCGCACCGTTTGAAGGTCGATTTCCCGGATGATGAGTCCATGCGCATCAGCCACGAGGCGATCTACCAGTCGCTGTTCATCCAGGGCCGTGGCGCGCTCAAACGCGAACTCGTCGCCTGCCTGCGAACAGGACGTGCGCTGCGGCAGCCGCGGGCTCGCGCGCAGAATCGCCCGCAAGGACACGTCACCGCCGATGTCGTGTTCTCGAAGCGCCCCGCAGAGGCGGCGGACCGTGCTGTTCCCGGGCATTGGGAAGGCGACTTGATCATCGGCACCGGTCGCTCCGCCATCGGCACGATCGTAGAACGCAAGAGCCGCTCGACCCTGCTGGTGCACTTGCCGCGGCTGAACGGCTGGGGTGAGACCCCGCCGGTCAAGAACGGTCCCGCGCTGGGCGGATACGGCGCCGCGGCGATGAACGCCGCCCTGACCATGTCGATGACGACGCTGCCCGAACAGCTCCGCCAGACGCTCACCTGGGATCGCGGCAAGGAGCTCTCCGGACACGCCCAGTTCGCGCTCGAGACAGGCACGAAGGTGTTCTTCGCCGACCCCCACTCACCCTGGCAGCGGCCGACGAACGAGAACACCAACGGGCTTCTGCGGCAGTACTTCCCGAAGGGCACAGATCTCTCGCGCTGGTCCGCCGAAGATCTCGAAGCCGTCGCCCTCGCGCTCAACAACAGGCCCCGCAAGAGCCTCGACTGGAAGACCCCCGCCGAAGTGTTCGAAGAGCAGCTACGCTCACTCCAACAACCCGGTGTTGCAACGACCGGTTGAACCCAGGCAGTACTGCGCCATCCGGTATGGCGACCGCCTCGCCGAGGCCGGCGCGATCGCCTCGATCGGCTCGGTCGGTGACAGCTACGACAACGCGATGGCCGAGTCGGTGATCGGGCTCTACAAGACCGAGTGCATCGGTCGTGACGGACCGATCCGCTCAGTCGACGATCTCGAGCTGGCCACCGCGAGCTGGGTGCACTGGTTCAACACTCACCGGCTGCACTCCATGATCGGCAACATGCCGCCGGTCGAGTACGAACAGAACTACTACGCTCACCAACCAGACCGAGACACACCGATCTCGGGAGAACCCAGCCTCCACTGAACCCGGGGCGCTTCAGCGTCCCCGTTCCCGAACACCGACGCAGCACCGATCAGCGCGAACACTGCGACGACGCCGATCCCGATTTTCTTGGCGCGCGGCATCGGGGCCGTGCCCGGCTGGGCCGGCTCAGGCAACGGGGCGCCCTGCGCCGGGATGAAGCCATGCTGCGGCGAGGGCGGCACAGCAGGGCCCACACCCCGCTGCACTGGCCGGAGCTGATGCGTCGGCGCGTCCATGGGGTTCATCCCAGCTGGGGGAGCCCCCGGACCGGGGCCTGGTGCGGGCAGCGGCGCACCGGTGCCCTGCATCGGGCCCGGCCGCAGTGCCCGCGGCGGAGTCGGTGCCGATCTCCTCGGCCGCCGGTATCCCTCGGCTTCCAGCCGCTGCTTCGCAGCTTTAGCGAGCAACTTGTCCCGCTTCACGGGGTCGGTGGCCTTCGCGGCGCGCTCCTCGAGCTGCCGTGCGGTGGAGTCGGCCATCTTCGCGAGGATCTCGGACATATTGGATTCTTCTGGAGCGAACAGGCACGGCGACGGGGAGCCGGCGTACAGGTCGGAGCGGGTTGCGATGAGACGCCGCCGAAGGTGCGGTGGTGCACCCTTCCGACAGATCGTCAGGCAGCCGTAAGGCTGCGAACCGGCCCGTCGGCGTCAGGTCACACCGATGCAGAGCACATCGACCCGCCCGTAACGGGCGACGGTCGTGGCGAGCTGACTATCGGATCAGCCGGCCGGATGCGTCAGGCGCCGGTCCCGTCCCCGATGTCGGCCATACGGGCGTCGAGGAAGTACTCCCGCCAGTGCTCTGGGCGACTCGGCGGTGCCGGCGTCTCCGCGTCGAGCAGCGCCACCCGAGCCTGGCGCGCGCCGTAGCTGGGATCGTGACCCCGCAGCGGCGGGAACTGGGCGGGGAAGTACCGGGGGCGATCGACACTCCGCTCGGAGGTCAGTGCCGGCGGATGCTGGCCGGCGGAGCCGGCCTCCTGGACGGCGTCGTCGTAGCGGCGGCGTTCTTCCTCGGTCACGCGGTGCTTGCCCGGGGCGCACTCGCGCCCGTCGATGGCCACTGCGAGGTTGGTGATCGCGGCCGGGAGCCAGCGCACGTGCCACTCGGCTACCAGCTCCGGGCGGGTTCCGGGGGCGCTGGAGGAGATGTAGAGGGTGCGTAGCCACGCGAGCTCACGCACCGCGCGCGGGTGCACCGGCCAGCAGTCGGGTAGCTCCAGCCGCGACAGTTGGTAGTCGTCGTTGAGCACCTCGGAGACGAATCCTCCCAGGGCGTCCCACGCGGCGTGCTTGGCGGTGCGATCCAGCTGCGACCAGCGCAGCGCCGGGGTCAGCGACAGCGCCTCGTCCTCCGCGTCCCCGGCACCCGCCCCCGCAACGGCGGCCTCGACCGCGCCACCGAGGGCGGCAACCCCTTGTTCGACGTCGTCAAGCCGGGGGCTCATGCGACCGAGAATGTCGGCGATCTCGGCGACGTGACCGGCGGTCTCATCACCCTGCCGGGCCGTGGCGTCGAGCTCGCGCTGCACCTGGCGCAGCTGCTCCCCCACGACGACCGCCCACGGCCGACGCCCCCCAGGAGCAGATCGATCCTCGCCCTGCGGCGGTCCCGGCCCATCGCTGGTCACAGTGACCGGTCTCCCCTCGTCTCAACGACACGGCGACAGTGGCTGGTCCGGCGCAGGTGCGCTGGACCAGCCAGATCTACGCGGCCACCGGACCCACCGCCTGCGCGGCGGCAGGAACCCCACCGCGCGTCACACCGGGCGTCCAGGTGATGATCGCAGGCGGCGGGCACAGGTCAGACCGCTCCCACACCGGACTGACTCGCACCACGGTCGCGGGGGTCGCGCGATGGATCAGCAGCGCGTGCCACTGCGGGATCGTGCGCACCCGGTCGACCGGGCACACCCGCACCTTCTCGTAGCGCTCCTCGCCCCCGCCGGTGTACAGCGGCTCGTGCCTGTCCCCACACAACACCGAGGCCTTCTCCAAGTCCTCACGCAGCGACAGCCCCCCGAAAATGACCTTGGCGTTGGTGGCGTTCCAGATCGTCTCGCCACCCTTGGTGCCCCAACGCTGAGCGAGCTGGGACGGTGACTGCACCGCCCACTCGATGTGGATCCCACGGCCACCGGCGTCGGCCACCCAGCGGTCCAGCGGCACCGGTGTGATCAACGCAGCTTCGTCGAGGAACAACCCCAGCGGCGGATCCAGACGCCCCTTCGGCCGCGACGAGGCGACCCGTTTGGCCGTCTCGAAAAGATGGCCCGTCATCGCCGCCAACAGCGGCGCGATCGAGGCATGCTCGCGGTCCGACCCGACCACGAACAACGATCCGCGACCAGCAACGAGCTGCTCGACATCGAGCTCCTGGCCGCCCGCGTCACCGGTGACCAGAGCAGCAACCTGCGGATCGGTCATGAACTTCACCGCTTCGGACAAGGTCATGAAGATCGAATCGCGGGTCTTGCGGGCATCGGTCGCCAGAACCTGACGCAGAGCATCCAGCGTCCCCTCCGGAACGCGCCTGCCGGGATTCCGGCCCAGGATCTGCAGAGCCTCGCCGGCTCCACCACTGCGCGCGTCACTGGTCGGGGAGAACACCCACCGGGCAACCGTGGCCATATCCGCGCCGGACAGGTCCGCGGCCATCAGCAAGGCGGTGAGCACACTGACCGACCACTGATCCCAGCGATCACCGCCGTCCTCGCTTGTCGACACACCACCGACCAGCAACCCAGCCCGCACCGCAGCCACCTGCGCGTCCGCGCACCCCGACACCGGAGACCACCACACCGAGGACCTCAGATCGCCGAGCTGCTCGGGGTTGAACAACCACACCGGGCCCTGCTGAGCCCGTTTCCCGCCGCAGTAGGTGTACAGGTCGGGTTTGGTCGAGGTGGCCAGCAGCGGGCCGTCGTGGTCGAGGATGTGATGGCCCATCAACGCCGTCTTCCCGGTCTGCGGCGGAGCCACCAGACCAACCACATCCCGATGCGATGCATAACAGTCGGTACCGATCACCGGCCCGACCACCGAACGACCCAGCCAGGTCCCACACCGCCGGGCCGGTAGGCGCTCCACCAACCCGGGGACCAAGCCGCCCCCAGACCCGTCACAGCTGACCTCCGCGGTCACACTGGGCCTGGTCACCGCGGCGACCAGGCGAACCGCATGCAGGGACAGGTGCCGATGCAGATCCCACCACCCGGCCCACCCGTCGACTCCATAACCGGTCCGGACCCGGGACCTCTCGGTGTGGGCATAGGCCGCCCTCCCGATCGGGATCGCCAGCACCGCGCCGCCGCACGCCGTCAGGACGAGCCCAGTGACTGTCACCAGCGTCCCGGGAAAAAGCAGCAGGCCTGCCCCCAACACCAGGCCTGCCGCCGGCACCACAACGGGCATGACCCGGCGCCACACCAGCAGCGCGGCGCCGCCCGTGACGACGGCGCCGACCACGATCGCCACGACCGCCGGCCCACACAGCAACACCATCCCCAACGACAGGGAACACCCGGCGCCCACCTGAATCACTCCTCGGGACAGGACCGCGGCCGAGCGCTGCCCGAGCCCAGCCCACACCGCAGAGGCCACGACCGACCGCACCAGCGGTAGCAGCACCCACCACCACACCCGGCTCACCGCCCACCGCACGGATCTCCACGCAGCGGCGGTCGGCCCTGACGGCATCGGAGGGCGGGACGAGGCGGAGTCGCGGAGTGGATCCGGATCGGTCGCCCGACTCTGTTGGGGCTCGAACGTCGACGAGTCCTCGGGGGCGGGGAACACGCCGTGCAACTCGGCAGAAGTCATGCGCTCACCCCCACCGGCGTAGAGCGCTCCGCCCCCACGACGACCAACACACCAGGACCGTCTGAGGCGATGTCGTGCTCCGGAGCGGCAGTCAGGCCTCCACGCCGCTGCCGATCGGTGGCACCCAAGTTCTGTGCCGTACCCAGCTGTCGTTCGGCTTCCTCGATATCGCGGCGCCCAGTGCGCGCCGACTGCCCGAAGATGGCGCCGACCTGAGAGCCGGTGAGCTCCACCGACGGAACCAGGCCCCCACGTATCAGGTCCTTGACCTGTTCGACCCGAACCGCCGGGGCCGCGCTCAGGAGCTCCTCACGGTCCCAACGGCCCACGACGTCCGTACCGTCCGCGGGACGAATCTGCGGCTCACCGTCAGCGCCACCCGGTGCGGACACAGCCTGCAGCTCGGTGGGGTCGGCGGCTGTGGGCTGAGCTCCTGCGATGCCTATCGCGGCAGCGGCCTCAGCAACTGTCGCCGGCCCCCGCCCCGAGTCCGCCGCAGCGGCCTTGACCGCCTCGGTGAGACGGTCCCGGATCTCCGGCGCAGCCTCGGTCGCGACGAACACGACCAGCGGCGGAACCGAGTGCAGCAAAATCAGCCCCGGATCCAGCGCTCCCCACGCCTTCCAGGTGTTCATCGCATACGTCGCGCCCAGCGTCGCCCAGCGAGCGCGACGAGCCCAGACCGGTGTCGACAGCTGCCACCGCGACGTCGTCTGCTCCGCAAGCACCACCGCGATCAACACCAGCGACACCATCGGATCGAGAAGCCACGCTGCCCACCAGCCCGGGGACCACCGCGCTGTCCCCTCCGCCCCGAACTCCTGCACGTTGGTCATGCAGAACGCCATCCCGAGCACGATGCCGCTCCACATCAACCGGTTCACCGTCCGGCGAACCCGCTCAACCTGCAACGCGACCACATCGGGATGCACCGACAGCGCACGGATCTGGGCCGAGTGCTCCGCCTCGGCGGCGAGCTGAGCGGCCCGCTCCCGCAAGGACTGCACGGACCTACGCTGCGACATCCACGCCCCCGGCCCATACCGTCGAGGTCAGCCGGGCGGCACGGGCCCGCAGACCACGTAGCCAGATTGCCGTCGAGCGACGAGCTCTGCGGCTGTCCGTCTCAACGGTCTCCGGATGCGGCACGGCCTCCACCGCGCACACACGGCACACAGCTCCCGGCGACGCGGTCAGCGACGCCGGCGCGATCACCGCGCCGCACATCGCCCGGTAGCACCCCCTGCCGAGGCCCGAGCTGTGGTCGTCCGGCCCGATCTCGTGCTCGAGACCGTCGACGGCCGTCATCTGGACGAACGCACCGCCTCCAGCGGCCAGGGGCCCGGGACGGGGCGGGAAGGACACTGCGATCCTGGACATGGGTCGTACCCCTCGAGTCGAAGTCAGGTCGTGCGATCCACGCCTCGGCGGGTGCTGCAACACCCGCCGAGGCACCTCAACGCTAGCGAATATTACGAATATTCTCTAGCGTGGTGTGTGGTTACTCCGGCGTAACCGCGCCGATTGGCTCCTCGTTGGACGTTTCGCGGGTGGGGGTCGGCCGCTACGCTCGTCGGTGCTCGTGGAATATTCGTCATGAGGCACGCGGAGGCGGAATGCGCAGGATCGCGGACATGGGCTGCGAGGGCGGGAACTGCCCGAACACCTACGCCACAGACCGGGGAACGATCGTCGTGCAGGGAGACGCAGTGAGCGGTGACACCGACGCGGTCGTGGTCCCGAACGAGCTGCTCCGCCGACACGCCCACGCCACCGGGCAGCCCGACTGGCCCTGGACCGTCAGCCCCGCCGGCGATGACCGCGTGCTCGTGCGGGGCAGGCAAGTCACCGATCCGATCGTGCTCAACACGATCAACGCCCCCAGCCACGAGAACCTCGTCGAACTCGACCAGGAGGCAGTCGCATGAGCGCAGAGGAGCTCGGGCGGATGTACGACCGGTTCACCGACTACGCCTGGCGCTACGAGGGACGCGACGTCTACACCGTCGACGGAGAGCAGGAACGCATCCAGGCGTTCCTGCGCGAGGGCACACTGCCGCGCAAGACCCGGGACAACAACGGCTGGATCCGCATCGTCGAGGACGCCCGAACCCGCGGAGCGCAGATCGGACGCGTGCGGGTCGTTGGCCGACCCGTCACCGACTACACCCGCTTCGAGTTCGCCGCCTACCCCGACAACATCGCCGCCGGCGAGGACATCGAGGTCATCGACCGCGAACAGCTCGACCCAGCCTGGTCTGAGGTCCCCGACTTCTGGCTCTTCGACGACACGACGGCATTCGTCCAACATTTCGACGACGAGGGGCGGTTCCTCGGAGCCGAGCCTGTCGAAGACGTCGCGCCGTTCGTCCAGATCCGCCAGCTCCTGATCGACCTGGCCACGACGGTGCCGGCCGGGCGCTACGCACTCGACACCGTGCCCCGCCAGCGCACCACACCGGTACCCGCACCGCCCGCCCTCACCGTCCCGTCACTGAGCCGGTAGTCCCCGAAGGAGTCCCTGGTTGCAGAAGGCCAAGTCACAGCTCGGTTCGCGCCTGCGCGCGCGCCGGAAGGCTGCCGGGCTCACCGGTACCGAGCTCGGCCTGCTGCTCGGTATCTCCCAGGCCACCGTCTCGAAACTCGAGACAGGTCAGACCCGACGTCTCGACGAAGACCTCATCCGGTCCTGGGCCGAACACACCGTCGATGCGACCGGCGCGGACCTCGACTCGCTGCTCAGCCTCGCCGCCGAAGCCGGCGGAATGGTCGACTGGACCACGTTGCATACGGCCGGATGGCGTGCCCACCAGGCGCGATACGACGAGCTGGAGCGTACCGCCACCCAGATCCGGGTGTTCCAGAACGCCATGATCCCCGGACTCTTGCAGACCGCCCGCTACGCCAACTTCCTGATGCGCGAGGTCGTCGGTCTCGATGCCGAGGATGCCGATGCCGCCGTGATGGCCCGCGTCGCCCGCCAGGAACTGCTCTACCAGCCCACGACGAACTTCGATGTCGTCATCACCGAGGCCGTTCTGCGACACCGTCTCGGCGGCCCGGCAGTGTTGGCCGAACAGCTCCGCCGCCTCGCCGAGGTCGCCGACTTCCCGACAGTCTCGCTTCGCATCATCCCCACCGACACCGACATGCCCAGCAGATACGGGGCGAGCTTCGACCTGTTCGAGTTCACCGGGCAGGACACTCCGGCCACTGTCGTCGTCGAGCTCGAGGCCAGCGAGTACCGCGAGGACGACCCCACCAGAGTGGAGTGCTACCGGCGCCGGCACCGCATCTACCGCGACGCAGCACTCGATCCCGGGCAGTCCCGGCAGCTGGTCCGCCAGCTGGCCGACGACTCCTACGCCCAGATCTTCAACAGCACCGGCCACCCAGCCGAGTAGAACGGTCAGCAACGGGCTCTGCCCGTGCAACTGAGGAGGGCACAGCCTCGATCAACGACACCCGCACTGCGGACCACCTCACATCCGACCCCGGCCATGGCCTGAACTCGGCTGTCGACGCTGCTCTCGAGCATGCCCGTCGCGCCGACCCGACACTGCGCGCATTCCTCGAGATCGGACGCCTACCCGGCGGCAGCACCCCAGCGTCCCCTCAGGACGCTCCTGGCCTAGCCGGCCTGCCGATCACCGTGAAAGGCCGCCGGGGGCTGCATCACCCCGCTGCTCAACGCATGATCCACGCGGGCGCAGTAGCGATCGGCACCACTACGGTGCCCGGACCCGGAACCCGCCACCAAACCTGGGGTCACACCGATCGCGGCCCGACCCGTAATCCGTGGCGACCGGACCTGTCCCCCGGCGGGTCGTCCGCCGGCGCCGCCGCGGCGGTGGCTGCCGGAATCGTCCCTCTGTCCTGCGGAAGTGATGGAGCCGGATCCGTCCGCATCCCGGCCGCGTGGTGCCACGTGATCGGCTTCAAGCCCACCACCGGCCGTGCCCCCACCTCCGACCCGACAGGGCTCGCCGTGCCCGGCGTGCTGGTCCGCGACCCGACCCTCCTGCAGCACTGGGCCGCAACCGTGCTCCCCGACTGGTCCCCCCAGGTAGGGACATCACCGAGCCCTCTGACGACCGCAGCATGGTCGGCCACCCTCGGCTACGCCGGTCCACACCTCGACCCCGAGGTGGCCGGGATCGCTGAACGAGCAGCCCAGGCCGTGTGCGCCCGCGCCGGCCTGACCCTGTCCCGACCCGGGGTCACCCTCACCGACCCCGAGCGCGCCTGGACGACGCTGCGCAGCACCTCGTCGAGCGCAGCCGAACTCCGCCACGCTCAGCGATCGCGACGCGACCACAACACCCGGCTCGCCGCGCTCTTCCAGAGCGCCGACCTGCTGCTGACACCCACAACCCCCGGACGAGCACACGGCCACGACGGCCCCGGCGACCACCTCAGCGTCGCGCTCACGTGGGGCATCAATCTCTCCGGGCACCCCGCAGCCAGTGTGCCGGCCGGATTCACTACCGACGGCTGCCCGGTCGGCCTGCAGATCATCGCCCGTCCCCGCGCAGACGAGCTGCTGCTGCGACTACTCGACGCCCACATACCCGCGGCCCCGATCGCTCCCCCACTCAGCAGGCCATGACGAACCCGGAGCCGTGAACGATGATGAACACCATGACCTCGGCCCACACCCACGGCCTGACACTGGCCAGCGACGCGATCCTGAGCTGGACGCACCGCTACGGGTCGACAACGTCATGCCTGGCGCGGCTGCGCGGCGCCCGTGACCCGGCCGCGGCCGATCGCCTCCTGCTGACCGTCGTGCTCAGCGAGCTCCGTGGCCAGCCCCGCAGCCACTACATCCTGTCCGACATCGCCGGCGCCGCGAACAACGCGTACGCCCAGCTCGTGCCGCGCAGCGTCGATCCGAGCACGATCACCTGGCTCGTCCACCACGGCCAGTTCTCCAGCGTCGACCCCACTGGCCCGGACTTATTGACCCGCGTCGGCCTGCACTGGACACTCGACCGCTACACCGCCCCGGGCTGGGACAAGGTCATTCGGCTCAACTACGACGACTCCGACCGACTGCTCGGCGAGCTCCGACTGCGCCCGGTCGAGGAGGTCCTCGCCGCGATGCCGTGGGACATCCCCCGGCCCCGGCAGGACAGCGCCGACACCGGCACGCCCCAGGGATGACCGGCACATCCCAGACCCGCGAGGTCCCGGGCCGCGCCATCCTCAGCGAGGTGCGCGACACCTACCGCGACGCCTACGCCGCGACACTGCAGGAACACGGCGTCAGGGTGATGGTCGTGCGATTCGAGTCAACGACCGACGCCCCACTCTGGGCCACACGAATGGAGGCGTCCCGCATCTCGGCCGAACAGAAGGTGCGCACCTTCACCGCGCTCGGCGTCACGCCAGAGCTCGTCGTCGTGCCCGACACCATCGGCGACAGCGAGATCTCTGAACTCATCCACCGCGCCAACGACGACCCCCTCGTCGCCGCGATCATCGTCCAGGCCCCGCCACCTCGGCCTGTGCTCGCGCTGCTCGACGAGATCGACCCTGCCAAGGACATCGACTCGCTCGGTGTCTTCGCGCCCCGCACAGCATGCGCAACCGCGGCCGGCGTCGCGCGCATCGCCGAGCCCTACCTGGCCGACGCCCGAATCGCAGTGGTCGGCAGCAGTGGCTTCGTCGGCTCCGGCGTCGTCGCGCTCCTCCACCAGGGCGGCCACGACCCAATGCTCCTCGAGGTAGGCGACGACCTGCGACGGCTCCGCGACGCCGACGTCGTCCTCTCCACCACCGGCAGCCCCTGGCTGCTCACCCCCGACCACATCCACCCCGGGCATCGCCTGGTCGTCGACTCCGGATTCACCCCGCACCCAGCAGGCCCCCGCGGCGACCTCCACCCCGACGCGGCCCTACTGCCGCGAAACCTCACCCCCGTCCCCGGGGGGATCGGACCGGTCGAGATGGCCGTCCTCTCAGAACGTCTGGTCCAGCAAGCCGCCGCCCCCGGCCTCGACTCGTGGCACTTCCACGGCCTCGACACACAGCACCGAACGCTCACGACCGTGCACACAGACGTCGACCATCAGCTACAGCTCCACCACGAGATCCAGAACGGACAGTTCCAGGCACACGAGCTCGGCGACGCCATCGACGAGGCCTATGAACTCGATGAAGAGAACGGCTTCGACCTGGACTAGCGACAGCTGCGCCACCTGGGATGAGCTGCCGGTGAGCGCAGGGTCCGGGGAGGCCACGACCGCAGCCGGATGGGCCGTGGTGACTCTGCACCCCGCGGCCCGGCTTGCCCGACGATGCCGCGCCTGCCGCACCCGACACGGGTGACACCACGGTCGCCACGTCGGCTTCCGGTCGTGTGCTCGGGTGGTGTCACGCCGATCGGGCGAGCGCGCAGCCCCGCCGCGCCGAACCGCGGGGTGCGGGCGAGTCACGTCCCACCGCAGCGGTCGGGACCGCACCGGCCCCGCTTCCCCAGGGGCCGGTGCGTACGCCCGAGAGAACGGAACCCCTGTCATGGAGCAGATCACCGACCAGAACGCCGTTGCGCTGACCACCCGCAACGCCGACCTGAGCAGCATGGTCGAGCTGCTGCGCACCCAGCAGGCAGCCAAGACCGACCACGTCGTCGCCGCGTCCGCCCTGGCTGCCCAGGGCGGGCAGATGCTCGTGCACGGCGCCGGCAGGAGCGAGCTGTCGATGGACGGGGTCACCACCGGTGACCTGACCCTCGCACCGACCCGTACCGCCGACAACGGCATCGCCGACAAGCTCGGCATCCCGGCCGCCTACCTGCGGCGGACCCGCGAGCAGAACATCGACCTCTACGACGACAACGTCAACGGCTGGCTCACCCACCGGCCCGATCGCCGGTTCCTGGTGCGCGGCCTGACCGACGGTGACAGCCGGCACGGGGTGATGCGGGCACTGCTGTCGGACCGCTACCGCCCCATCGAGAACCTCGACGTGCTGATGACCTGCCTGGACGGGATCCGGGAGGCCGACCACCCCGTCGACATCGTCTCGGCGGACCTGTCTGAATCCCGCATGTACGTCAAGATCCGCTCCACCGCGGTCGCGGCGATGGCGCCGGCACTGCTGACCGGCTACACCTCCCCGTTCTCCGGGGACCGCGGCGCCGACAACCCGACGGTGTTCGCCGGGTTCGTCCTGACCAACTCCGAGACCGGGCAGGGCAAGTTCCGCCTCATCCCCCAGCTCACCGTCCAGATCTGCAACAACGGCATGACCCTGACCCGCCACGCCATCGACGAGGTCCACGCCGGCGGGCGCCTCGAGCACGGCCAGATCGACTGGTCGGCCGACACCCAGGCCGCCAGCCTGGCCCTGGCGAAGAAGATGACCCGCGACGCCGTCGGGAAGTTCCTCGACCCGGTCTGGGTCGCCGAGCGCATCGCCGAGATCGAGGCCGACGCCGGGGTCGAGGTCACCCGCCCCCAGCAGACCATCGAGCACGTCAGCAAGAAGCTGCGCTTCTCCACCGCCGCCCAGGACTCGATCCTGACCCACTTCATCCGCGGTGGGGCCCCGACCTCGGGTGGGGTGCTGCACGCGGTCACCGCGGCCGCCCAGAGCATCCCCGACGTCGACGAGGCCTACGAGGTCGAGTCCCGCGGCATCGAGGCCATGCAGCTCTCGGCCACCTTCGCCGCGGCCGCGAGCTGACCGCTCCCCACCTCGGCAACCCGTCCGACCGGCACCCGCTCGTAGTCAGCGGGGTGCCGGTCGGCGGGTCCGGGGCGTGTCTGACCACCATCCCCCTTGCGAACAGGAGCTCCAGCGATGACCACGATTGCCGACATCCGGCGGATCTTCTCCGTGCGCGGTATCGATCCCGACCAGCTCACCCAGACCCCACCCGACAGTCACGGCACACCCGCGTTCGTGCTCACCACACCGGACGGGCCACGGGTGTGGTTCGCCCCGCTCGAGCGGGCCGGCTGGCGGATCGGCTGGCACTACCTCGTCACCGCCCACGGTGCGCTGGTCGAGCACGGCCGTACCGATTCCACCATGGCGGAGAGCGTCCTACCGGTCCTGCACCGCCTCACCAACCGGCGTGCCGCGTGATCCCCGCCGTGCTCGCCCGCCTCGCCCCGCCGGCCGCGCACCGGCCGTTCCCGCTTCGCGCCGACGGCCCTGCCGAGCGGTGGATTCTCGGACTGTTCGTGGCCTGGCGGGACCTCCAGGACGTCGGCGGCGGATCGATCAGCGGGGCCGACCTGGTCGGCCACCTCGATGAGATGTTCACAGCGATCGGGCTGAACGACGACAGCAGCCTGCTCTACCTCGCGGAACAGGCACACAACGGGCAGGTGCGGTCATGATCCGCGCGCAGGTGAGCGACAGCGATGTCACTGGTGACATCGCTTCTGCCGTGGCCGCGGCATTGACCGCGATCGACGAGGACAGCGGGACGGTCAGCACCCAGCAGCGCGGGGTGCTGCTCACCGCGGCCGACGGCGCCGTCCTGCGGATGCGCATCGGCCGACACGGCACGGAGACCGGGCGGCTGATCGTGGCCTGCGAGTCACCGTCGGACGCCCGGGACGTGCCGGGCGCCGAGGCCCTGCGGGCCCGGGCCACGGCCGATCCGGCCCGTCCCGCGGCCCGGATCGCCGCCGATCTGCATCGTCGCATGGTCGAGCCCTACCGCGCCGCCCGGCCTGCGGCGCGGGAATGGCGGCGCGCCGCCGACGCCCGCACCGCCGCCGCCGAGGAATCGATCCTGGCCGAGGTCCGCTCCAACCTGGCCGGGCTTCGGGGCTTGGTGCGGCGCGGCGCGTACGGCGTCGGTGCGGGAGTGCTGCTGCAGTCGGCGCACCCGCACGCCGGACCCATCGATCAGGTTCATGTCGCCGAGCCGTCGCTGGAACACGAGATCCGAGCTGCCCACGCCAACCGTGAGGTCGGCGGGATCGGCGCAGCACCGCTCTACACCGAGGTCCGGATGCGGGTGCACCCGCGGCTGCTGCCCGACCTGTCGAGAGCCCTCGCGGTACTCGGCTGGGCGGCTGACATCAGCTCTGTGCCAGCACACCAGTGCCCGCACTCCCACGAGCCGCTGTGCCGGCACGGCCACGACCACCTCGCCATCGCGGAGCGGTAGGCGGCTGCCGGTACGGGGTCCGCCCCGCAGTAAGGGGGCGGACCCACGCTGGCATCCCGACGGGTGGCTCGGTGATGAACCTGCCGCGGGGTCCCCGCGGGTGAACCCGCCCCCGCAGCTACTCGCATGCGCAGCACCACCGCCCGGCGGGTCCACGCCACCGCGACCACGGCAGAACCCCCACCGAACCACTCGTCGGGCCGCCGGAGACGCGCAGCGCGCCCCCGGCCATCGGGGCGAGGCGTTGAGCCTCGACCGGCTCCGGGAGCGCTCGACCCGGTTCGACGGGCTGGGCGTCCACATCGCGCCGGATCCGCACTGGATCCGGCTGGTCGTCTCCGACGACCACGGCGCGGTGGAGATGCGCTGGCTCGCAGACTCGTGGGCCACGCGCACGAGGACCGACGGGCTCTCGGTCACCCTGCACTCGGTCCACCCGCTGTGCGCGGACCGGGGGGCCGAGGAGCTGGGCGAGGACTGCGAGCTCACCGGCGACGAGGTCACCGTCGGGATCTGTTATCCCGACACGCTCGCCGACGATGCCCTGGCCCGCGACATCCGGCCGATCTTCGACGCCAGCGACCTCGGACCCGTGATCGTGGTCCTGGCCGGCTACCACCGCGACCTGCTCAACCGCTGACCCCCGGTGAGCCCCGGCCCAGCCAGGGCCGGGGCCCGTGTCGCCTCCCATCCCACCTTCTCCAGAGGGGGCATTCGTCATGCCTACCTTCGCCATCACCGAGGACCAGCTCACCGCTGCGCTGCACGCCGTGGTCGCTGACCGCGGCCTGAACTGGACCTACCCCGACATCGACACCGATCCCGAGGCCTACGTCGACCCGCAGGATCACCACCCGCTGTTCGCCGAGAACAGCGTCGAGCACGGGCTGTCCTCGTGCCGCTACGTCAGCGCCGACGGCCACCGCCCGATGTGCCTGATCGGCGCCGCGCTGCACCGCGCCGGGGTTCCCCTGCGCGTGCTCGCCGACCACGAAGGCGCCCTCGCCGACGTCGTCCTCGATCTCGTGATCGAGCCGGTCCTGCCCGGCCTCGTCGCCGACGCCACCCGCGCGGCGCAGAACGTCCAGGACGACGGCGGCACCAGCGGCGACGCCCTCACCGCCTACCACAACGTCCTGATCGCCGGGCGCGTGATGAACCGCGCGAGCGCCTGACCACCTCCGGCCACGAGGACGGGCACTCCCGCTCCCCCTGGCCGCCGATCACCACAGGCTCTGGCTCCGAGCCGGTCCCGAACGAGAGGCACACGCGATGACCACCCTGGCCCACATCAACGGCGAGATCCTCCACATTCCCGGCCTGACCCTCTGGGGTCGGCGCCAGGTCCGCGGACTCCACACCAAGCACTCCCTGATCTGCTCCGGCCCCGCCGGAGCCGTCGAGCTCTGGGCTCACCTCGACGCGCCGGACATGGGCGGGGTCGAGTTCCACGACGTACGCGAGCAGGTCCCCGGCGCGGGCCCGGAGCCGTGCGACCTGCTGCCCGGCGGGACGTGCTTCGTCGAAGGAAGCAGCGGCATCTACACCCGCCAGTTCCTCCCGATGATCACCGCCGGTCAGTCCCGCGACGTCTGCGAGCACCTCACCGACCTCTACGTCATCCACCACGGCGGACTGCCCGCCCGAACACCAGCAGTAGGGAGCCGACCGTGACCGTCACCTTCTTCCCCGCCGAGCCCGCCGACGGTTCGACCACCGCTCCCCAGACGGCCGACTGACCCCCGGTCGGCCACCGGGCGGGGCACCAGCCACCCCTTCAGGCGGTGCCCCGCCCGGTCTCCACCCCACCCGACCGCCGAAAGAGGTGAGTAGCGATGAACTTCCTGGACAACGCCCTGCCGTGTCGTGACGAGGACCCAGAGCTGTTCTTCGTCACCGGGCCCGGGCAGGCTTCCGCGCACCAGCTCGAAGCCGCCAAGGCCGTGTGCCGCCGGTGTCCGGTCGCCGCCGCCTGCGGGGAGTGGGCCCTGTCCACGGGGCAGGACTTCGGGGTGTGGGGCGGGCTGAGCGAGGACGAGCGGCGCGCCGTGCGGCGCGCCCGCACCGCCCGCCGCCCCTGCCGCGCCGGCCCCCGGACTCCACGCAGTGAACGGGCCCGACGACGAGCTGAGACCATCGCCCGGGTCGAGCAGGGCGATCGGATCGACGACGTCGCCGCCCAGGCCGGTGTCAGCCGCCGCACTCTCGACCGGTGGCGGGCCGACGCCCGCACCAGCGCATAGCCGGCGAGCGGGGGGCCTTCGCAGCTCACCCGCGATCACAAGACGGACGAGCGCGGAATCCGACGATAGTCGTCAGAGCACTACCGACGCCGACGCGCTGCGCCGCCTCGTGGCGCCGGGGTGAATCCCCACAGCGCGGGTAGCACGACTGCGGCCGGGACCACCGTGGCGCCCGGTCGGAGCATCCTCCGCCGTCGAGGTGGGGACGTGGCGACTCTGCACCCCACGGTCCGCCTTTCCCACCGATGCCGCGCCAGCCGCACCCGACGCGGGTGACACCACCGACTTCGTCCCTCGGCCCACTGAGTGCGGGCGGGGTGGTGTCACACCGGTCGGGCGAGCGCGCGTCCCCGGCGCGGCGGCCCGCGCGGTGCGGGCGAGTCACGTCCCACCGCGACCGGCGGTGGGCCCCGGAGCCGGCCGGTAGCGGCCGGGGAAGGAAGCGCGCGGCCAGTACCTGGTTGATGCGCCTACCACGAGCACACCTGAGAGGAGGTGATCTTGCATGTCGCAGCACACCGAGACCGAGATGGTCGAGCTGGGTGACGCCGCGGTCCTGACCGAGGGCGGTGGTTCCGGCACGTCGGAGGACAAGCGCTACGTCTACGCCTGATCCAGGCGAGAGGCACGAGGGCCCGGTGAACGCACTGTCGTTCACCGGGCCCTCGTCGTTACCGCACCCCACCCGGGGTGCCCCACAACACCCCAACCTGGGAGGTCAGGAGATGAGTGTTCGATGGTTCGGCGGCCGCGGCCCCACCGGCACCGGCTCCACCGGGGCCGGGTACCCGGCCGGCGGCCGCGCGCTCGCCGATGACATCCGTACCGCATGGCTGTGCGGGGATTGGCCCGCTTCACAGGTCACGATCGTGCAGGGCCCCGCCCGGACCGTGGCGGTCCTGGGCCGAGCCCGCTGCGACGTCGATCTGATGACCCGATGGGTGCGCTCCGGTGTCCCCGACTCCGCGGTCACCGCGTTGTCCGGGGCCTACACCGTCGTCGAGATCACCGCACACGCCACGGTGGTGCTCACCGATCCTGGCTGGGTCCAGCCGATCTACACCACGACCACCGACGACGGTGCTGCGCTGTGGGGGTCGAGTTCGCTGGCGCTGGCCGCCCTGACCGGTTCGGGCGTCGACGACACGTGGCTGCACGAGCACCTACACCCCGGACACGACGGTGATCCCGGGGGCGAGCACGGGGCCGGGGACCGGTCGGCGTTCGCCGGGATCACCACGGTGCCACCCGGCGTACGGCTGACCATCTCCGCGGCGGGAATCACGATCTCCCCGCTCACCGCCACCGGCGCCGTGTCCGAGCGGCAGGCTGACCAGCTTCGGGAGGCGTTGCGGGACGCGGTCGCCGGGGTCGCCGAAGGTCCCGGCTCGACCGGCGCCGCGGTGGCGGCGGACTGCTCCGGTGGGATGGACTCGACGTCGCTGGCGATGCTGCTGGCCCAGCATCGGGACGCTCGCGGCGAGGACGTGCCCGGCACCGTTCTGGCAGTCACGGTGCACCCGGCCGGGATCACCGCGGGTGGCGATCTCGACTACGCCCGCGCCGCAGTCGACTACGCCCGCATCGGGCTGGCCGGGCGGACCCGGTCGCTGACACACCTGCTCTGCCCGCTCGACGACCGTCACCTGCCCTACGGGCAGATGGGTGAGCTGGTCCCGGCGACCGATGAGCCGGCGCCCTCGACGATCGCGATCGCCCGATTCGACGCCGAACTCGGTGTGCTCGCCGCGCTCGGCGTCGGTGACCTGGTGACCGGCGACGGTGGCGACACCCTGCTCGGCCCGCAGCCCGGATACCTGCCCGACCTCGCCGCCACAAGAACAGCGCGCGCCCAGGCCCAGCTGCTGCGGCACGCACTGGGCTGGGCCCGCCTGCGGCGTACCGCGGTCTGGCCGCTGCTCGCGCAGGCCTGCGCGGCCGCCGCTCGGGGTGAGCCGGGGGAGGCGGCGCGGACCCGCACGGCGATGCGGGTCGTGGCCCGCACCGCCCGAGCCGACGCTCAGATCACCGAACAGTTCCACGGCATCAGCCTGCACAACCCGTTCACCGACCCCGGCGTGGTCGACGCCGCGCTCGCGATCCCAGGACCCCGGCGCGCCGGCCCCGGCGACTACAAGCCGCTGCTGCGCCAGGCCATGACCGGGCTGCTGCCCGACACGGTGACCGCGCGCCGGACCAAGGGCGACTTCACTCCCGATCAGTACCGAGGACTACGCACCCACCTCGGGGCCCTCACCGCGCTCGTCGACGGCGAACTGGCCGCCCGCAGTCTCATCGACCCCGCCCGCTACCGGGCGCTGCTCACCCGGGCGGCCGCCGGCGCCCCGGGCATCGGGTTCCACCAGCTCAACCCCGTGCTGGCCACCGAGGTGTGGCTACGCGCCCTCGACCAGTGGCCCTCGGCCGCCCGATGGGCCTCCACAGCCGAGGACCCGCCACCGAGGGTCTCGACCTGTTCCCGATGGGAGGTCTTCTGATGACCACGCGGTTCGTCCGTCCGCCCGAGGTCCGCGCCGCAGATCTCGGCCACACCCTCGTGCTGCTACACGAGCTCACCGGTGCCGTGCGCGCCCTGCTCGGTGCCCAACGCGAAGCGTTCCTCGCCCTCGACGCCACTGGCACCTGGGCGCCCGGCACCGCAGCCGAGGGGCTGGCCGCCAGCCTGTCGGGCGCAGGGTTCCTCCGCCCGGGCCGGTCGGACACGGCGCCCGCACCGGTCGTGGTGCTCCCGGCGACCGGCCCCAGCTGGGGCACCCAGGAAGCGCCCGGCGCACTCCCGGAACGTGGCCCACTGTCGCCGGCGTGGGCGCCCCTCGCGGCGTGCGCGTTGGCGACGGTGCTGCTCGTGCGCACAGCCGGGCGCCGAACGCACGCGTTCTCCCGGCTCCTGCGCCTCGTCCGGATCACCACCTGGGTGGCACGACGCCCGGTACGCGACACCCAGGTGGTGGCGGTCCTAGACTGTGTACGCGTCATCGGAGGCGTGTCTCCGTTCCGGACAGCGTGCTTGGAGGAAACCGTCGCGGCGATGCTCGCCCTGGCCGTCACCGGCCGGCGAGCTGGGTGGTGCCACGGGATCGCCGCGGATCCGATCAGGCTGCACGCCTGGCTCAGCCTCGACGGCTGCCCCGTCGGCGAGCCCACCTCCACGCTGCGCTTCACACCACTGATCCAGCTGCCCGAACCTGCCACCGTGCCCTCGCGCACCTGTGGCCGGGCGGCGAGAGGAGACACCTCATGACGCTGACGACCTCCAACGACCACACCACCACCCCCGACCCCGGGGGCGCCGTGCAGAGCGACTCCACCGCCGCGGCCGCGCCGCTGCTGTGGATGCGGGGCGAGCGCACCGCGCTGGGCCCGTTCACCCGCGAGCTGGCCGAGCTGTACTGGCAGTGGGAGAACGAGCCCGCCGTGATCGCCGGCATGGGCCGCCAGACCCCGGAATCCCTCGAAGCCCGCCTGGCCGGCTACGACGCCCAAGCCCGCAGCATGGGCACCATCCCGCGGTTCACGATCTACGACCTCACCCGGACCGGTGAGCCGGTGCCGGTCGGGACCAGCGCGCTGCGCATCGACCACTACGTGCGCACCGCGGAGTTCATCATTCTGCTCGGCGCGGACGGCCGCGGCCGCAACCTGGCGCCCGAGGCGACCCGGCTGACCCTGGACTACGCCTTCACCATCTCGGCGCTGCGGTCGGTGTGGCTCAAGGTCCTCGAGCCGAACACCGGCGCGATCGCCGCCTACAAGAAGGCCGGGTTCCGCGAGGCCGGGCGGCTGCGCCGCGCCGGCTACTGGCACGGCGCCGAGGCCGACGAGCTGCTCATGGACGTCGTCGCCGACACCCACCTGCCCACCGGCTGAGCGGCCCGGTCCCGCAGGAGCCCGCTACGGGGCTCACCGGCCCCGTAGCGGGACCTGCCCGGCGAGGAGCCGACCGTCGTGCAGGGCGCTGTGTGCCTGCTCGGCACGGTCGTCGCGGTGCAGATCCAGCCGGGTGGCGACGAGTACGACCAACCAGCCGCGAGACAGCGCGGTGGCGTGCCACCGGGCGGGGACAGCGGCCCCGAGGTCCCCGTCGTAGAACTGCTCGCCCGGTGCACCGAGGCGGAGCCGGTCGTAGCCGGTGATCACACCGGTCCACCCCGGCACGACCGGCGCCGCCCGCAGCGCGTCCGGGGCCATGTCGGTCAGCATCGCGAACCCGCGCCCGAGCAGCGCCGAGGTGATCACTGGCACGCGGCCACCCGGGCCCGCGGTCGGGGGCTCGGACCCGCAGGGGCGCAGCTGGTCGGCGCCGTCGCCCGTCGGTACCCCAGCCCGGACACGGTCCGCAGGCTGCTGACCCGGTTCTAGAAGCCCTGGGGCCTGGACCCCGACGACCACCGGCGGCGGCCGCGGCCGCCGCGGCGGCGCCGACCGGACCCATCCGCGAGCTCGGGAGAGGAGGTGACCAGCGATGTGTGCTGATGGCTGCTACATGGTTTACGACCGCCAGGCCGGGCGGTGGAAGTGCTGCAAGTGCGAGCCGTGATCCACGGCGCGCGAAGGGGTGGACGGGCCGGCCGCTACCTGGCCCGTCCACCCCGACCGCACTCTACGGACCACTACCCATGCGGTCCGGGCGCTGCGCAACGCGCGTCGGCACAGGGCCACCACCCGGTTCGGTAGTGCCTGGGTTCGGTGGCGGTTCGGCCGCACCGCGGGCGGGGGTGGGCCGTGGTGACTCTGCAGCCCGGCGGGCGGCTTTCCCGACGATGCCGCGCCGGCCGCACCCGACGCGGGTGACACCACCGGCTTCACGACGTCTGCTCGCCTCGGGCGGGTGGGGTGGTGTCACGCCGGTCGGGCGAGCGCGCGGCCCCGCCGCGCCGCCCGCCGGTCTGCGGGCGAGTCACGTCCCACCGCGACCGCGGTGGGGCTTCCACCGGCCCTGCTTCCCCAGGGGCCGGTGGGAGCGGTTGATTCGTCTGATCGGAGCCCCTCATGGGACAGACCACCACCCGCACCCGCACCCGCGCGGCGACGAAGACCCGCACGCGCAAGCGCACGCGGCCGGCGCCGACCGAGGAGCAGCTGCAGGCACGTCGTGAGGCGATGGCGGCCGCGCACGAGGACATGATGGCCCGCCTCGAGCGCCTGGCGGCCGACCCGGTCGAGTGGCTGGAGTTCATCGAGACCGTCGCCGAGTGGGGCGCGCGCTACTCGCTGGGCAACCAGATCCTGCTCATGACCCAGGCTGCCGAGCGCGGCATCGAGCCGCGGATGTTCATGGCCTACGGCGCCCACGACGGAAGCTCGGGCTGGCGCAAGCACAAGCGCACCGTGATGGCCGGCGAGACCGGGTTCAAGATCTGGGCGCCGGTCAAGCGGCGGCTGCGCGAGGACGAGGTCACCGACTACGAGCAGCGCACCGGCCGCAAGATCGTGCGCGACGCGCAGAACCGGCTGCCGATCATTGTCGCGGGCTGGAAGTTCGAGCGGACGTTCGAGCTGTCCCAGACCGCGCCGCTTCCGCCGTGGGCCGACAACTACGAGGTGCCCACCGTGGCGGTGCGGCGCCAGGTGAAGCTGCACGGCGGCAAGCAGGCGGTCCTGCTCGATGGTGACGACCCGACCGGGGTCTACGACGACGTGGTCGCCATGATCCGCGCCGAGGGCTACGACTACGCCCTCGCCGCCCCCGGCAGCGACTACCTGGGCACGGCCAACGGGGTGACCGTGGCCGGGCCGGACACACGGCTGGTGCGGGTGCGCGACGACGTCAGCCACGCCCAGCGGATCAAGACCGCCATCCACGAGCTCGCCCACATCCGGTGCGGACACCTCGACCAGGTCAGCTTCGTCGCGCCGGTACAGCACCGCGGGCGCGCCGAGACCGAGGCCGAGTCGGTAGCCCACATCGTGTGCGCCGCGTTCGGGCTGGACTCCGAGCCCTACACCGACGCCTACGTCATGGGCTGGGCCGACGGCGACATCGACATCGTGCGGGCCGCCGCGGCCACCGTCCTGCGGGTGGCGCGTGACATCGTCGACGAGCTCGCCCCGATCGCGCCGTTCGACGGCACACGCGACCCGCAGCCCGAGGACCACACCCCGGCGCCGGCGGTGGCGGCGTGAGCGCCGTGGAGTTCGCGGTGACCGTGGTCGACCTCCCGGCCGGCGAGGCGACCCCGCTGAGCGTGGTGTTCGACGAGCTCAAGCTGGTGTGTGTCGACGACGACCCGCCCGCGGCGCGGGCCGGGATCTATCTCGGCGCCACCTACACCAGCACCCAGGGTGGATACGGGGCGGTGGCCGACGAGCACCTGCCGGGGTTGCTGCGCGCGGTCGCGCCGGGCGCGACCTGGCTGGCCTGGGACGACCCATACGAGGGCTGCCTCGGCGCCGCCGCGCTGTATGCCCCGGACCTGGGCGTGTGGACCGGCGAGTGCGACAGCTCCGGCGAGATCTACGTCCCGGCCGCCGCCCTGCCCCGCCCAGAGGTCCTGCAGGTCGACCCGGGCGCCCTCGCCGTCGTCACCGGGCTGGCCTGGCAGGACCGGATCGTCGCGGGTCACCGGGAGCTTGCGGCCGGGTCACCGGCCGCCGGGTTTGTGCCGATCTCTGCGCCGGTCGAGGCCGAGTGGGACCGCCCGAGTGGGCTGATCTACATCGACGATCCGGTCGCAGGGACCCAGATCGTGCACGCCCCACCCGGGCCGGCGCTCGGCGAGATCAGCGACCCGGCCGCCCGCGCCGCGGCGGCCGCGTTGGCCCAGGGCGGATGGCAGCTCATGCCCACCGTGATCTCCGGGCCGCCATGGCAGCGCGCCGGGCACGCCACACACGTCGCGCAGCTCTACCGCCCCGCGCCCCAGCCGGCTCCAGCCGCGACCTGACCTCGCACGTTCTGCGGTGCCTCGAGCCCGGACCACCGGGCTCGGGGCGCCGCTGTCCCCCGCATCGCTTGCAGAGATTGGACCCCTGTCGATGACGACCCTGGCTGACATTCGCCGCATCTTCTCCGTCCGCGGCCTCGACCCGGACCGGATCACCCAGCCCCCCGCGCCGGGGGAGGCCTCGTTCTTGTTCACCACCCGGCTGGGTGGGCAGGTGTGGTTCGCCCCGCACGAGCAGGACCGTCAGCGCATCGGCTGGGCCTACAGCGCGTGGAACCGGCACGGCGAGCTGACCGAGGCCGGGTGCACCGACACCACCGCCCCCGAGGGGCTGCTGCCTGTGCTGGGGCGCCACCAGAAACCCTCCACCGCGCCGGCCAGCCCACGCCAGTACGACACCCTGCGCGCGCTGGCCCCCGCTGGCGGGCACAGCCCGTGGGCGATGAGCACGCAGGTGCCGGCGGATCGGTGGATCCTGGGATTGTTCGTGGCCTGGACCCAGCTGCGCGAAGCCGACGCCGGCAGCGTCTGCGGCGGTGACCTGGTCGAGCATCTCGACGCGGCGTTCGCCGCGATCGGGCTGACCGACGTCGAGCTCGACGACGACGGGCACGCCCCGCTCGACGAGCTCGCCGGCCGCGTCGACCCCGGACCGGCACCCGATGGTGAGGACCCGGCGGTGCCGATGATCGCGGCCTACCTTGCCCAGGCTCTGGACCAGGCCCTCGAACCGGCCCGGGATCGGATACTCGACCACCAGCTCGGCGTGCTCACCGTCGACGACCTGGCCGCCGAGATGGCCGCCGGCCTGCGCCGCAGCCGCTTGCTGGCCCCGGGTGCCGGGGCGGTGAACGCGTGAACCGCCCCGAGTGCAGCGTCGGTGAGATCGGCGCGCGCCTCGCGGCCGCGCTGAGCACCTTCGACGAGCAGACCTGGCGGGTCACCGAGCCCCAGGGGCGGGTCGGGCTGGTCAGCGCGGGCGGTGACCGACTGGAGCTGCACATCCGTAGCTACGGCCCGCAGGCCGGGCGGGTGATCGTGGGCTGCGGCGACCCCGACGACGCCCGCGACGTGCCGATGCCCGAGCTGGGCGCGACGATCACGGTGTCCCCGGCACGCCCGGCCGAGCACATTGCCGCTGATGTGTCCCGGCGACTGCTACGGGCATACCGGGCCGTGCGTCCCGCCGCACGGGCGTGGCGGGCTGCCGCCGACGCCCTCGCCGCGGCCGAGGACGCTGTCCTCGACGAGGCCGAGCAGCACCTCGCTGCGCTGCCCGGCACCGTCGAGCGCTCCGGCTCGCCGCATCTGCCCGCGCTGACCCTGTCCACCGAGCACCCCTACCGGGGCGCGGTCGAGCAGGTCCGGATCAGCGACGTCCGGCTCGGGCACGAGGTCACCGGGGTCACGTCCGGCGGAGTGGTGTATGAGATCGACTCCGCGTGATCTTGGTTCGGGATTCTAGGCGGTTATTGCCTCGGTTGTCATGAGTGCCTCGCTGCCGGTCGGTGCGGCTTCGGTGGTGACGATGCGGATGCGTGAGCGGGCCAGTAGATCGAGGCCCATGTAGCGGCGGTTCTCGGTCCACTCATCACTCTGTTCGGCCAGGACGGCGCCGACGAGGCGGATCAGGGAGTCGCGGCCGGGGAAGATCCCGACCACGTCGGTGCGACGGCGGATCTCCTTGTTCAGTCGCTCTTGAGGGTTGTTCGACCAGATCTGGCGCCAGACCTCGCGCGGATATGCGGTGAACGCCAGCAGCTCATCGCGGGCGTTGTCGAGGTGCTCGGCTGCGTCGGGCCAGCGCGCGGTGAGAGTGTCGACCACGCGTCCGTACTGGGCTGTGACGGCGTCGGCGTCGGGCTGGTCGAAGATCGTGCGCACCTGCGTAGCGACATGCGGCTGCGCCGACTTCGGAACACGGGAGAGCAGGTTACGCAGGTAGTGGGTGCGACACCGCTGCCACGCCGCACCCGGCAACGCCGAGGCGATCGCCGCCACCAAGCCGGGATGGGCGTCGGAGATGACGAGCTGGACCCCGGACAGGCCGCGGGCGACCAGACCGCGCAGGAACGCCAACCAGCCCGCTCCGTCCTCGCTGGAGGCCACATCCAGGCCGAGGATCTCGCGGTGCCCGTCGGCGTTCACCCCGGTCGCGAGCAGCGCGTGCACGTTGACCACCCGGCCGTCTTCGCGGACCTTCACCGTGAGCGCGTCGACCCACACGAACGTGTACGGGCCCTGGTCGAGCGGGCGCTCGCGGAACGCGGCGACCTGCCCGTCGAGGTGGGTGGCCATCTCGCTGACCTGCGAACGCGACAGCGACTTCACCCCGAGTTGTTCGGCCAGCTTCTCCACCCGCCGGGTGGAGACACCGAGTAGGTAGGCCGTGGCCACGACGGTGACCAGGGCCTGCTCGGCGCGGCGGCGGTGGGTCAGCAGCCAGTCCGGGAAATAGGAGCCCTGGCGCAGCTTCGGCACCGCCAACTCGATCGTGCCCGCTCGGGTGTCCCACTCCCGGGCCCGGTAGCCGTTGCGCTGGTTCGTCCGCTCGCTGCTGCGCTCGCCATAGCCGGCCCCGCACTGCTGATCGGCCTGCGACGACATCAACGCGTTCGCCGTCGTCGCGATCATCGTCTGCAACAGATCCGGCGACACACCCGCCGAGGCGAACTCCTCGACAAGCTGGGCAGGGTCCACACTGTGTGGTGCGGCCATCGTGGTGGTCCTTCCTGGAGTTCCTTGGTCGGTACTCGAGAAAGATCACGCGGTGGCCGTCTCACGTCACGACGCCACGCCGCTCACCAGCGACGAACCCGTACACCACCTCCGCGGACGTAACCGTCACCGGCCCACCTGAACAGGCAGTGCGGCTCGGCGGTGTGCGCTGGCCGCTGTATGCCCGGGTGCAGCTCGCGGTGCATCCTCGGCTGCTGCCCGCCCTGACCAGGGCTCTGGCCGAGGTCGCGGCCACCACCGAGGTGGATGCGGTGCCGACACACCAGTGCCCACACACCCACCAGCCGGTCTGCCCGCACGGTCACGACCACGCGACGGCCAGACAGGTGCAGTGAGGGTCGGCTCCGCGGCTGTGTCCGCCCCGGCCAGGGGCGGACACACGCTGGCAGCGCCGGGACCGGACATCGGCGATGAACCTGCCGCGCGATCCCCCCGGGTGAACCCGCCCCACGACACACAGCAGGTGGGCAGGGCACGGCCGGGCGGGTCCACACCGGGGTGACCACGGCAGAACCCCCGCCGGCCCGGCCCCGGCGCTGCCCGAGCCACGTGGTGCGCCCCCGGGCTTCGCGGGGCGCACCGCCCCGGGGCACGCGTGCCCCGGGGCGGGCCGCTTTCCCCTGTGGGAGGTCTGATGACCGTAGAACCGACCCCTGCCACCGAGACGGCTGTGCTGGACGCGGCGGCGTTCGGCCGTCTTGCGCTGGTCGACCCGAACACCCTGGAGCTGGAGGTCAACACCCGCCTCGACGCGAACCTCGACCCGCACTTCTGCGCCTCGATCCGCGACCGCGGAGTGCGCGAACCGATCACCGTGCGCCGCCGCGCAAGCGACGGCACCCTGATCGTGCGCACCGGTCAGCGCCGCACGCTGGCCGCGGTCCGGGTCGGTCTGTCCCAGGTGCCGGTCATCATCTCCCCCGAACCGGCCTCCGAGGACGGCGACGACGTCGACACCGACAGCGAGGACTACCGGGACGGGCAGGCCGAACGAATCGTCGAACAACTGGTCGAGAATCAGCATCGGCGTGGAATCGCCGACGCCGAGGAAGTCGCAGCGCACCAGCAGCTGCTCGGCCTGGGGTTCAAGCCGACCGACATCGCGAAAGTGGTGCGCACCAAGGCCGACCGGGTCCGCCAGACCACCCAGGCCGCGCAGAGCGCGCGGGCGGTCGCGATCGGGTCGCGCTACGAGCTGGACCTGGTGCAGATGTCGATGATCGCCGAGTTCGAGGACGACGACGAGGCGGTCAAGCAGCTCACCGTCGTCGCGGTGCGGGAGCCGGAGCGGTTCCGCCACGTCGCGCAGCGGCTGCGTGACGCGCGCGCCGAGCAGCAGGTGTATGCGGCTGCGGTCGCCGAACTGACCGAGGCCGGGGTGCCGGTCATCGACCGCGACGACGACCGCTACACCGCCGCGACCGAGCTGTTCCGGCTACGGCCCAGCTCCGAGGATCCCGACGACACCGTCCTGGAGGAGGAGGCCCACCGGGACTGCCCCGGCCACGCCGCGGAAGTGGTGACCGTCCGCCACTACGGCCAGGACCCCCAGTCCCGGGTGCGCTGGCTGTGTCTGGACCCGACCGCGCACGGGCACGCCCCGCTGCGCGAGAGCATGCGCATCCGCACGGGAGCCGCCGGTGGCAGTGCGGGTGAGAGCGACGAGGAGCGCGCCGCTCGCGAAGCCCGAGACAAGGAAGCGGCGCGCATCGAGCGGCGGCGGGTGATCGCCAACAACAAGGCGTGGACGTCGGCGGAGACCGTGCGCCGCGAGTGGCTGGCCGAGCTGCTGGCCAAGAAGTCCGCGCCGAAGGGCGCGGCGATCTATGTCGCCGCCGAGCTCGGCCAGGGTGCTCACGCCCTGCGCAAGGCGATGGAATCGGGCAACCCGCTGGCGTGTGAGCTGCTCGGGCTCGCCGCCCCGGACGGGGGCGGCTACTACAGCGGTCGGGTCAACCCGCTCGCCGAGGCCGCCCGCACCACCAGCACCGCCCGGGCCACGATGCTGTCGCTGGCGTTCGTGCTGGGCGCCTACGAGGCCGGCACTCACCAGGGCAACTGGCGCAACGCCGACCCCGCCACGCAGCGCTACCTGTCCCAGCTCCGCGACTGGGGCTACACGCTCTGCGAGGTCGAACAGCTCGCCCTCGACCCGAACGCCGACCACACCGCCACCCGCGCCCCGGGCGACAACGTCGACGGCGGCGACGCGGACGAGGAGGAGGACGCAGCCGCGGGGCCCGCCCCCGACTGCGAGCCGGACACCGCCGCCGCCGAGCTCGACAGCGCCGAGCCCGGCGGTCTCCCGGACGACGAGTCCGACTGACCCAGCACCCACCACACGCCCGGGCGGGCCGGCACAGCCGTCCCGCCCGGGCGTGTCTGCGCACCACCCTTCACGAAGGAGATCGAGATGCCCCAGACCGAGCACGTCCACGACCAGCTCAACCGCGATGCCCAGTTCCTGCCGCAGACCACTGACGACCAGCGCCCCGCGCTGCGCGTCGGTGGAGTTCTGGTCAGCGCGTACTGGCAGCCCGGCCCGCTGCTGCGGATCAGCGTCGACACCACTGACCTGGCCGCCGAGTTCCCGGACAACCCGCCGATGCAGGTCGCGCTCAACGACGGCGTCGTCTACCAGCTGCCCGCACCCGCCGGCGGTGTCGAGCAGGCGGTGCGTGGGCTCGGCGACCAGGAGCTGTTTCAGCAGCTTGCGTTGGCCGAGTACGCCGAGCTCTACGGCGGTGCCGGGTTCGACTACCCGATCGCCGACCTGGTCGCCGAGATCGACGTGCGCATGCCCGGCGGTCTCGAACGCCTCGCCGCCCGCTTCGACAAGCACGACGCGAGCGATGTCGTGCGCGCCTGGTTCACCGCCCCGGACACGCTGCTGGCCATCGCCCGCGCCGGGTGAACACGCCCTCTCGGGGTGTCGGGGCTCGGTGGGTGACGCCCGAAGGTCAGCACACCGGGTGCGGGGTCCGCGGCGATGAACCGGCACCGACACCGAGCGGGTGGGACACGCCTCGCCGGGGGGCTCGGACCGCCGCAGGCGGTTCCCACCCGCTCGGGCCAGCATCGAACCCCCGCCGCCCCTTTCGGGCCGCACCCCGGCGTGCTGAGGCAGGGCCGCGTCACCAACCAGCCCGACACGCCTTCAGGGAGGCACCCCATGAACCAGATCACCCCGACCGCGAACCCCGGCACGCAGGACACCCGGCGGGGCCTGCGGGTCAGCATCCTGCGCGCGGCGGACCTGCCCGACTGCTCGAACGGCGGGATCTCCGGTCGGGTCACCCGCGTGACCCTGGTCGGGGACCTCGTCGACTACTACGCAGCGGCCGTGCTCGCGCCCGACGAGCAGGCGCCGGCGGTGCGGCTGATCGAGCGGGCCGGCACGTACGGCATCGCCGTGCCCGACCTGGCCCGCCCCGACCGGGTCGGGCCGATGGCCTCCGGGGCGTTCATCTACAGCAGCGACTCCCGGTTCCGCGCGCTGTCGGCGCACCTGGGCTGCGGCGGGTCGGCGATCCCCCTGCACGACCGGTTCGAAACCACCGCCCAGTACGCCGCCCTGTCCAGCGACTACTGACCCTCTCGTCTGGGAGTGAGTGCCCGCCATGTCTGTCACCTTCTGCCCTGCCCCGCCCGCCGGCGGCCCGATTGAGCTGGGCGCGAGCCTCGAGTGCCCGGCGTATCCGCCGACCGACCGGCGCTACTTCGCCGACTACGACGCCGCCGTCGCCGGGCTGGCCGACCATCGCCGGTACTGCACCGACCCCGACTGCGGCGAGCACGCCGACCGCCCGTTCGTGGTCGTGCACTACAGCACCGACACCGACCCCAGCCTGAACATCAGCAACCGCAACGCGATGCTGCTGCTGCGCGCGCTCGGGCTCGTCGCCGAGCTCGGCGCCGCCGACGTCCACGAGCCCCCACCCGGCGCCGCGGCCGCACCGCCCCCGGACGCGGACACGCCCCTGGTCGGGGAGCTCACGGCCGAGCAGATGCTCGGCCGCGCCGAGCTGGCCCTGGCCCTGGCCCCCGCCGATGCCGGCGTACCGGTCCGAGACCTCAACACGGCCGGCACGGTCGTGGACTTCGGCCGGCGCGCCGGCTACCTGCAGGACCGGCTCCACGTTCTGCGCGAAGTCGCCCTGTTCGCCCGCGACCAGGCCCGCGACGTCATCTGGCACTGACCACCACCACTGCACTCCCCGACCGGGGGCGCCCACCGCACGCGGTGGGGCGCCCCCGTCGTCGTCTGTGAAGGGACACCAGCCATGGAAGAGATCGAGATCGTCGAGGTACCCGGCGGCCGGGTACGGGTCCTGCCCGACGACGCGCCGCAGTCACCGCGCGACTGGGGCACCGTCGGGCACCTGATACTCGACGTGGCCCGTCACGCGTTGCCGTGGGAAGACCACACCGGCCAGCTACAGCAGCTGCGCGAACGCGGCGGGTGGCGCCTGCCCGCCCGCTACCTGACGGTGTTCCACGACGCCGTCGTGGTGCCGGTCTGGGGCTACGCCCACGGCGACCTCGCCCTGCGCGCCGGGGCACGGGTCGGGTCATTCGCCGACCCGTGGGACTCCGGGCAAGCCGGGCTGGCCTACCTGCTCCGCAGCGAACTGCGCACCGCGTGCGGGGACAGCTACCCCGGTGACGAGCAGGCCCGCGCCTACCTGCGCGGCGAAGTCGAGAGCTACGACCAGTGGGCGAGCGGGCAGGTCGTCGGCTACATCGCCGAAGAGTGGACACCGTGCCCCGCAGGGACCGCGTGCGAGCACGGCGGATGCGGCGGTGGGGACTGGGTCGAGGTCGAGGCCTGCTGGGGCATCTACGGCATCGACGACGCGATCACCCAGGGCCGCACCGTGCTGGCCGGTGTACGGCACCCGCGGTAGCGGGCGGCGAGGGCTCGGACGTCGGTCCTGGGGCGTCTGCGGCTCGCCACCGGGGTGCCTCCCGGAGACGTGTCGGGTCTCGGTGTGGAGACGCCCGAAGGTCAGCACACCGCGGTGGGGGTCGCGGCGATGAACCGGCGCCGACACCGAGCGGGTGAGACGAGCTCGCGCTGCTCGTCGGCCTGGCGGCCGATCCCACCCGCTCGGGCCCGCGTCGAACCCCCGCCGCCCCTGACGGGCCCCACCACGGCGCGCTGAGGCAGGGCCGCGTCACCAACCAGCCCGACACGCATCCAGGAGGCACCCATGAACGACCAGACCTACATCGGCAACATCGGCAAGAAGCCCACCTTCGAGTTCAACGAGCACACCGGGCGGGCGCGGCTGCAGTTCTCCCTGGCGATCAACAAGCGCTACCAGGACCGCGACACTGGCGAGTGGCGCGACGGCCGGACCCTCTGGCTGAACGTGGTCGCGTTCGGTCCGGTCGCCGAGAACGCCAGCAACCTGGGCTCCGGTGACCCCGTGGTCGTGATCGGCCAGCTGGCCGACAACTCGTTCACCGTGACCGACGACGACGGCCAGTCACGCGAGATCGCCCGCACCGAGGTGCAGGCCAAGATCGTCACGGCCGACACCCGCAAGGCGGCGATCACCGTCACGCGCCAGCCCCGGCGTGAGCACACCGGGTCGACCACCGCCCCCGAGCCGGTCGCCTGACCCCCGGGCGGCTACCGGGCGGGGCGCCCCACCGACAGCGGCGGCGCCCCGCCCGGTCTCCACTCCCGGCCCTGTCCCGGGGCCGGTCCTGTCCGAGCCCGCATGCGAGGTGAGTAGTGATGAATTTCCTGGACCACGACCTGCCCTGCCGCCGGGAGAACGCGGAGCTGTTTTTCCCTGTCGGTACCGGCCGCCCTGCGGCCCGCCAGGTGGAGCGGGCCAAGGCCGTGTGCCGGCGCTGCCCGGTGACCGCGGCCTGCCTCGATTGGGCGGTTCGGTCCGGCGAGGTCGGGGTGTGGGGCGCAACGACCGACGACGAGCGCCGCCGGTCGCGGCCCCGCACCCCGTGCCGGGCTGCTGCGGAGCGTAGCCCGCGGCAGGCGCGGCGGGCCGCCGCGGTGGCGTGTGTCCGCCAGGGCACTGCGCGCGTCGTTGTGGCCGAGCAGTACGGCGTCAGTCCGCGCACGCTGCAGCGCTGGCCCGCCGACGCCAGCGCCTGATCGTCGGTGGCGACACCGGACGTGGCGCTGCGCCCCGAGCCCCCGGCTGGGGCTCGTGCGCGCCCGACGACATCTGAGCCGAAACGCCGCCGCCGGCGGCGTCCGCCGGGGTTGATCTCCCCGGCGCTGACGAGGCAGATCCACTTCACTCGGGAGGTATCCGATGTCCATCACCGTGTGCGGGCCCGCCTGCACCACCGAGATCAAGAACAGCGGCCGGCCCTGCGGGGACCCCCAGATCTCCTCTGTGGGGGCGGTGCTCGAGACCTACGAGCACAACGGCTACGACGACAGCGACTTCCTCGCCGTGGTCTGGGACGGCGAGCAGGTCACCACTCGCGAGTACGCCAGCACGCGGGGCTGGACCTACCACAACACCGCCTCGGTCGACGCGACGCCGCAGGTCCGCGAGGCCGCCCTGGCCTGGTACCGGCGCCAGCTGGCGCCGCAGCTGATCGAGCGCGCGCGGGCGCGCGCCAGCGCACCCCGGGTGGGCCGCCGGGTGCGGTCGCTGACCCGGCGCGGCAAGAACATCGGGGTCACCGGGGAGGTCCGCTGGATCGGCCCGGACCGCTACGCCCGCGGCACCGGTGAGCGCGTCGGGATCCAGCCCGCCGGCGAGGACGGGTTGCGGTTCCTGCCCGCCGGCAGCGTCGAGGTGCTCGACCCGGAACCGGTCGACGAGCAGACGCTGCACGCCTCCGCCGTGGCCGCCCGACCCGTCACCTGGCGCTGTGCCCTCGACGACCTGCGCGGCCGGGCGGTGGCCTCGTGAGCAGCGTCGCCACCCTCAACCGGCGCCGCTGCCACCCGCGCGCGTTGATCGTGCACGACCTGCTGGTCACGGCCCGCACCGCCCGGCTCACCGCCGCAGAGCAGGGTGTGCTGCGACGGGCCCCGGTCCGCCTCGCCGATGGCCGCCTGGCCCGGCTCGAGGGTGTGTGCCCGGACGGCTGCCACCGCGCCCGTCAACGCCCGCAGCCCTACGGGGTCGCCCCGGCCGCCGACGGCTACGTGGTCACCGCCGCGAACGGTGAACGCATCGGCTGCCTCAGCGCCTACGACCTGACCGGGACCGGCCTGGCCACCCGCTGAAACGCCGCCGACCGTGCCGCCCCGCGTGCGGGGCAACCCGTTGAACCGTCCCATGCGAAAGGGAACTGTCATGAACCAGCAGAGCAGCACCGATCAGGCCGTGATCGCGCACCTGGCGTGGGTGTTCGGCAACGGCTGGACCGCAGCCGAGGCCGGTCCGACGATGGCCTGCATGGAAGCTGATGCGCTCGCCGCCGCCATCGCCGCAGGTGGACACATCGACGACGCGGCGGTGTGGCTGCGTGGACACGCGGCCGCCGACAACGAGGAGGACGACACCCACTGGGGCTTGTCCACGGCCGCGCTGCGCGACTACGCCCTGCTGCTGGCCGGAGAGGGCTCGATCGTCACCGTCCTGCGCCAGGCGCTGCACGACGCGCTGCCCGCCGAGGAGCACGCGCTGCGCGAGACCTTCCCAGCCACCACGACCACGCTCGACCGGCTCGCCACCGGCACGGTCGACCCCGCCGCCCTGGTAGTGCTGCTGGCCCGGCCGGTGCGGTCCTGGAGCGCGGCCGAGGACGAGTTGACGGCGGTGCAGTCGTGAGCAGCGATCTGACTGACCTCACTGGGCTGGTCACGCGGTATGCGACCGCGCACGCGGCGCTGGTCGCCCACCCCGATTTCGAGGCGGGCTGCCCCCCGGATCGGCTCTACCACGCCCGCGACGACGCCGCGGTCGAGGTGGCAGAAGCGGTGACACGCCTCCTCGACGCACAGGGGGCTCAGGACAGCCCGGTGGGCTTGTCCCCCGCCGACCACCACGATCCCACCCAGGAGCCGGTAGACGCCGTCGAGCACATGCGGGTGCAGGACGCGATCGAGCAGCGGCCCCGGGCCGCAGACGCACCGGCGTCGTGGGTCGCCCGAATCACCGGCCCGTGCTGGATTGTCGACGGCAACGACGTGTGGGAGCAGCCGCATTACCCCGGTTCGTTCGCCGCCGCGCAGGCCGCCCAACGGGCCGCCGACGAGGACGGCAACGACCCCCGTCCCATCCGGCAGCTCGACCAGGAGTGTTGGGCTGCAGCCCGGGACGGCTACTTGGTTGAGGACGACGATCTGGGCTTGGTCCACCACTGCACCGAGGGAGAAGCCCGCGCGGCGGCTGGTCCTGCAGGAGACGACACCGCACCGCCCACCGGGCCGGCGTCGGGTTCGGTCGACGTGGAGGGTCTGCACCCCTCCCACCGCAGCTGAGCTGCAGCAACGACCACCGCGCTGAGGCAGCGCAGCTACGCCGCGCTGCTTCTGGTTCGAGAGGTGTCGGGCCGAGGGTGCGGGCGTGCTTCTCGCGCGTCCAGGGCGCGGTTCGCGTCGCTGTCGCGACAGCCCTGGCGGGCTGCCCTGGACCCGCGAGCCTCTACACGCCCTTCGGGCACGCCCCAAGGGGCAGGCGCACGGCCTGCCCCACCGGGCGGCCCGCCACCGAACCCCTTTTCCCGCCGCGCACCGTGCGGATCTCACGAACGGAGACCACCTCTGATGAGCACTCAGACCAGCACTGATGTGTCCCGCAATCGCTTTGATCGGTGCGATGCTGATCCCCGCGGCCGAGAGGGGGATCACCGCATGGCACGCACCCGAACCCGCGCACGGCGCCAGGATCCGGAGGTGGTGCGGCTGCGCCGGGTTGCGCTCGATGCGGCCGCCGCCGGGCTGTTCGTGTTCCCGGTCCAGCCCGGGGGCAAGCTCCCGGCCGTGCCGCGGCACAGCGCCGAGCGCTGCCGCGGTCGGGGGATCTGCGCCGAGGGGCATCAGGGCTGGGAGCAGCGCGCCACCCGCGACCGGGCCCAGATCTGCCGCTGGTGGTCCGGCGACGCATCGGCCCGATTTAACGTCGGGATCGCCTGCCGGCCGTCGGGGATCGTGGTCATCGACCTCGACACCAGCACCGAACCCCTCGCCGACTGGGGCGGGGCGACCACTGGCCGTGAGGTTCTCGACCAGCTCACCGCCCGGCACGGCCACACGCTGCCCGACACCTACTCGACGGTGACCCCGACCGATGGCGAGCACCTCTACTACCGGATGCCCGACGGGTTGGAGCTGCGCAACACCCACGGCGGGCACGGGCACAGCCTGGGCCCGCTGATCGACACCCGAGCGGCCGGTGGGTTCGTCGTCGGTGCCGGCAGCGTCCGCCCCGAGGGGGCCTACTTCGTGGCCGAGCACGGCCGGATCGCCGAGCTGCCCGACTGGCTGGCCGCGCTGCTGACCCCTCCCCCGCCGCCGGAGCCGCGCCGGGGCGAGGCCCTCGTCCTGCCGACCCGGCGGGCGAATGCCTACGTGGCCGCGATCCTGGCCGGCGAGACCGCCGCCGTCGAACAGGCACCGAAGGGGCAGCGCCAGATCACCCTGCTCGGCGCGGCCCGCGCCCTGGGCCGCCTCGTCGGGGGCGGGGAGCTCGACGCCGACAACGCCCACGCCCTGCTGCTCGACGCCGCGGCGGTCCACATCGGCGTCGACGAGTTCACCCAGGCCGAAGCAGAACGCACCGTCACGCGGGGGATGGCGTTCGGCGCTCGATCCCCGAGGCGTATCGACCGCCGCCACAGCACCGCCGCCACCGAGAGTCCCGATGCTGCAGGTGGGGAGGCGTCGTGACCCGCCGCTGGCACGCAGTGCGGGTGCACTGGCCCGACGGCCGCACCCACGACGACCAGATCCGCGGCCACACCGCCGGTGAGGCGATCGCCGCCGCGACCGCCAACTGGATCACCGAGAACCCGCACGGGCGCGCGGACCGGATCGAGTACCTCTCCCGCCCCGCCGAGCTCGGCGACCGGGATCCCGCCGGCGGCGAGACCACCAGGTAGCCGGCGGGGTGCGCCTCGAGGTCGTGGCGGGGGGTGACTGCCGCACCCTGCACGCCCGAGAGGGCCCCGGCGATGAACGCGTGCTGACGCCATCCGGGCGGGATCACCGCGCCGGCGAGGCACCGACGGCCGCGGGTGGGCAGTGGTGATCCCACACCGGATGGGCCAGCGCGAACCCACGCCCGGGGCCCACCCGGTCGTGCCCAGAGGAGGTGCTGTCCCCCACCGCCACGACCTGGAGGCAGCACATGACCGTTCACGAACCCACCACCGAACCCGCCCAGACCGCCGCAACGCTGGGCGAGTTCATTCCGGACCGGGTCACCCTCCACCGGTGCCCCTGCTCGACCCGGTCGGTGGCCCTGCACCCGGCCGATCGCGCGGGCCGGATCGTGGCCGATCCCGACTGGGGCGAGCACCAGACCGTGACCTGCGGTCAGTGCGGCCGCTATGGGCGGCTCGACCCCGACGACCCGGAGAACGCGACGGTGGTGGTGCTCGGCAGGGCGCCGCTGCCCGCGGGCTGCCGCGACTGCGGCGCCGAGCACGGCGAACCCTGCCGAGAACCGTTCTGCCCCGGCCAGGACGTCCTCGACCCCCACCCCGGTCCTAACCGGGCCGGCGGCGAGCCGGCGGTCTACCAGGCAGCCGCGCTGCTCGGCGACGTTCCCTCGACGACGCGGATCTGGCGGCACTGGGCCAGCCGGCTGCTCGACCCGTCGAGCGGGCGCGGGGGCCGCGCGGCGGCGCGGTCGGCGATGCAGGCCACCCGGGAGGCCCGGCGGCTGCGCCGCGGCTTGCGCCGCGGACCGGCCACCGTCACGGCCGGAGCCGACGACGGCGACGTCTGTGAGCTGCTCGAGTTCCTCGGCGGCCGCGGCGGTGTGGGGGATCAGCAGCAGGCGGTGTTCGCGCTGCGGGTGGTGCAGGGCTGGGGTGACTCGACGGCCGCGGAGCTGCTCGCCGCGGCAGCGGTCTGGCGGGCCGAGGGCCGCGCCCCGTTCTGATCTGAGCAGCCACCCCGGATCCGGGTCGTGGGTCCGGGGTGGGTCTCCCCTTGGGGTGTGCTCGGTCGGTGCGACTGGACCGCCCGAAGGTCAGCACACCCGGGCCGGGGCGAGCGCCGATGATCCGCCGCCGACCCGCCCGGGTGAGACCGCCTGATCGGTTCCAGTGGGCGGCCGGTGCCGGTATGCCGGTCCCCGACTCCAGTCTGGCCGTGCCCCGTGGGCGTGGGCTCCACCTGCCCTCCGGTGCCGGACGTGGGCGTGTGCACCCCGGGGCGGGTGGCGGGTGCGCCGTGGGCACGCCGGGCGGTCTCACACCGGTCGGGCCAGCACCAGATCCCCGCCGTCCCTACCGGGACCCCGGCCCGGGCGTGCTGAGGCTGCGCCGCGTTCCAGCCGCACCGACCGAGCACACGGAGGTATCCGAGATGGCCGAGAAGTTCCGCATGGAGAACGGGTTGCTGCTCAGCGACACCACGATGGTCGAGTTCGCCGACGGGTGCGCCGACGCGGGCACCTTCGTGCCCGGCACCCACGAGGCAGGGGAGGTCGTGCCCTGCCCGGGCTGCGACGGCGAGCACCGCATTGCGTCCGTGCTCCAGGTCGAGGTCGCCCACAACATCACCGTCACCAAGGCCGAGCCCGCCGACGACGACGACGAGCCCGGCACCTGACCAACCCTCGCCCGCCCGGGGCCGGCCCACCACCGGCCCCGGGCGGAGCCCTGCCAGGAGGAACCTCATGACATCGCTGTCTCTGCCAGAACATCAGCGTCTGCGGCGCGACGCGGCCGCCGTCCTGGAGTCCCAGCCCGGCGATGACCGGATCAGCCGGGCCGTCAAGACGGGGCTCGAGTACGCACTCGCCGACCACGAGGACCCGGAAAAGGTCTGCTCGGGCGAGGACTGCCTCGCCGTGGCGGCCGCGCGCCGGGTCCTGGCCCAGTACGGGCCACCCGAGCCCCAGCCGGAGCCCGGGGAAGCCGAGCTGGAGCCCTGACCTCGGACTTTCTGCACCGCACACCCAGGGGCAACGCCCACACACCCGTGACTGACAGGAGAGATCGGCATGAGTGACACCCGCAGGGCCGCGTGGGACTCCCCCACGCGGCCCAGATCGACGCCCGGATGGTCGAGCTCGGCATGGCCGACAGCAGCGAGATCGCCCCGGGGTCGGGGTTCTACTACGGCGACATCATGGCGCCGGAGCACTACGAGGCCTACGCGGTGCGTGACCTCGGCCTGATGCCCGACGGGTCGTTCCGCGCCCCGGCCGTGGGCCGCGCCGCGGCCAGGCTCGAGGATGCCTGTGTCGAGCGGATGGCCGCCCGCGACCAACGCGACTTCTTCGGGGACCAGTCACTGGCCGCCTTGGACCGGGTCTGCCACGCCAACGTGGCCGTGCACCGCGCCGAGCAGGCCCTCGCCGAGGCCGAGCAGCGTGAGGCCGCCGGGGAGCTCGACGTTGACGGGGATGCCCGCCTCCGGCTCGCCGATGACGAGCAGCTGCTGCACCACAGCATCGCCATGCAGAACCAGGCCGAGCGCGAAGCCGAGCCCGGCAACTGACCCGCCGCAGCCTGCGGCGCCGGCCGCCAGGGCGGCGGCCCGGCAGTCGATGAGACCCGCATGTGCCCGGGGTGGCCACCACCCCGGGCACACCCATTTCCACCCCCCTTTCTCCTGCGATCCGCGAGGTGTCCTGATGTCCATCACCCACATCCGCCTGTCCATCCCCGGCCCGATGCCGGGCCCGGACCCGCTCGCCGAGACCCGCACCGCGCGGGCGGTCCTGCTGCGGCTGGTCGAGCACGGGGGGACCGCCCTGGAGCAGTTCATCCGGCAGGCCGGGCCCCGTGCGGCGGCCGAGCAGCTCTACACCGGCGAGATCCCCGAGGCGCTGGCCGAGCACGTGACCCGCGGGCAGGTGTGGGCCGCGGCCGCAGGGGCGGCCGCCGACGTCGAGACCGGTTCCCGGTGCGGGGCACGGTTGCTGATCCCCGAGGACGACCAGTGGCCCACCACCACGGCCTTGAGCGGCACGGTGGGGTTGTGGGTGCGTGGCCAGGCCGACCTGGCGGTCCTGTCCGCGGAGATGGTGTGTGTGACCGGGGCGCGCGCGGCCAGCAGCTACGGCACCCACGTTGCTGCTGATCTCGCCGGCGGGCTCGCCGCCCGGGGCTACGCGGTGGTGGCCGGGGCCTCCTTCGGGATCGAGGCCGCTGCGCATCGGGGTGCCCTGGCCGGGCGCGGGACCACGGTGGCCGTGCTGTCGTGCGGTATCGACCGGGCCTACCCGGTCGCGCACGAGAACCTGCTCGAGCGGATCGCGCAGACCGGGCTGCTGGTCAGCGCCGAGCCGCCCGGGGCCACGATGAGCCGCCGCCGTGTGATCGCCCGTAACCGGCTACAGGCCGCCCTCGCAGACGCCACCGTGGTCGTGGAGGCCGGCGCCCGCTCCGGGGCCCTGCACACCGCCGAGGCCGCGCGCGGCTTCGGCGCAGCCGTGATGGCTGTGCCCGGTCCAGCCACATCGGTCCTGTCGGCCGGGCCACACCAGCTGCTCCGGCAGGGCGCGACGCTGGTCACCAACTGCGCCGACGTGGTCGACGCGCTCGGCCTGGAGCCGTAGGGCCTGCTCGGTGCCGGCCGGGGTGGTGTGGTCGCCAGCTCGGTGCTGGTGGGCACCGGCGGTGGCCGTCGGTGCCGGTAGCGGTGCGGGTGGGGCCTCCGGTGGTCGGCACGGCTGGATCGCCCGGAGGTCAGCACACCCGTGCCGGGGCACGCGCCGATGAGCCGCCGCCGACCCGTGCGGGTGATACCGCCCGCGGGCGTCACCCGGCTAGGCGCGGCGGCATCCCCGTGGCCGGCCGCACAGCGGGATCCGGCCCGGCCCGCTGGTCACCGTCGCCGGTCGCCGGGCAGGCACGCGAGCGCCAACCGGGCGGGCGGGGTCGGGTTCGTCGGGGTCGGGAGGTGGTCTCACCCGCACGGGCCAGCACCGGCTCCCCGACGTCCCTTCGGGACCCCGGCACGGGCGTGCTGAGGCTGCGCCGCGTTCCAGCCGCACCGACCACCGGAGGCCCAGATGAGCACGGTCACTACTTCCAGCGCCATCGAGTTCAGCCCCGTCCTGGGGCACCACGTCTACGCCGGGACTGACGTGCCGGTTCTGACCCGGCGTGAGGCCGAGATCGCCGCCGATCTCGTCGAGGACGAGCTGCTCGGCGGGCTGGAGCCTGCGGTCGGCAGCTACGGCGACGAGGAGCCGGCCTTCTGAGGGCGGCGACAGGTCCTGCCGGGCCCGAGCTCGCGCGCTATCGGCGCGCGGACACCGCACGCACGATCGGGAGGAGAAGCCACGATGGCATCAGCAGCGAAGGGCAGCGACCAGCTCGGCGAGCTGGACCAGGTGACACGGGCCGCGATCGGGCCCCGCCGGGTCGGGGGGATCTACCGCAGCGGCTACCTGGACTGCCAGTACCGGGTCGAGGAAGTCTTGACCGGGGAGGTGGCCTGGGCGGTGATCCCGTTCTCGGATTTCGCCCTGGTCGAGGTCGACCTCACCGGGCCGCGGGCGGGGCGGTCGCGGGTGCACTGCACCGCCTGGGACTCCCGCCGCGACGAGATCGTCGAGATGCCCGAGCGTCACCGCCCGGAGGGCACCGACCCGGCGCCGTAGACGCCGCAGCCCGCGCCGGTGGCGGCTGCCGCCAGCAATCCACGCCCGGCCGCGAGGCCGGGCCAGGTAGGCGACGCCGGGAGCGACCCGCCGGTGCCCGGGCAGGTCGGCCATCAGCGCGGGGTCCGAGGAGAGCGGCCGCGCCGGGGCGCGGCCATCGGCCCTACCGGGCCGCGCGCCAGAGCAGGCCGGGATCTCGGCCAGGCCGGGCGGGCGGCGGTGGGGTGGGGCCGCTCAAGGCCGCGGCGGGCCGAGAACCCCGAGGGACCCGCCTGCGGCGGGGCGGATGGGCCTGTCGGCCCTAAAGCTAAGCACGGCCTCACTCAACATCAAGGGCGCTCCGCTGGCGCTCCGCGTCGCCTTCGGCGACAGCCTTCGGGCTGCCCTTGACGTCGAGCCTCGGAGGCCGTGCAACCGCCGCGAAGCGGCAGCGGGGCAAGGCGCCCGCTACCCATCACGGGCCGACAAGCCCACCCGCTACCGAGCACCGGCCAGCGAAGGAGTGCAGTCACGATGAACACCCAGACCGCCGAAACCACCACGATCGACGCTGCCGAGGAGATGGGCCAGGTGGCCGACCTGATTGCGGCGGGTGCGACGCGCGAGGCGCGACGCCGTACCGCGCGGCTCGCCGACACGGCGACGGTGAGCACTCGCGCGCTGCTGGGCGAGATCCTCGCCGCCCTGGAGACCCACCCGGCGGTCACCATTGCGAAGCTGCGGGACCTGTGGAAGGTCAGCGACGAGGACGGGCGCGCGCTGGTGCTGGCGTGCGTGCCGCACGCGGAGCGCCGCGCCGAGGCCGCCAAGCAGGCCGAGCGGATGGCCCAGGCGACCCGCGCGGAGCGGCGCGAGTACGCCCGCCGCCGACCGGGCGCGGTGGTCACCCGCCAGGGCAGCCCGCAGCCGCGGCGCGGCCAGCGCGCCACCGACAACGACACCGCGTCGCGGCGCTACTTTGACGAGCGGGTCGACCCGGCCGAGGTCACCGACGAGCAGTCGGATTACCAGCAGCTCGACTACGACCTCGCCGCCGTGCCGCCCATGCGGGGCCTGCCGTGCGTGGCCGCACCGTGCGGGGTCGAGCGGTCGACCCGTGACCAGCAGCGCAGCCACGACGACGGGTTGTGCGAGGACTGCCGCGACAGCGGCACGGCCGGACTGGCGATCCTGCCCGCCACCGCGACCCGGGCCGAGGTCCTGATCGCGCGCTGCGAGTACATCGCCGCCACGTCGGCGACCCCGGCCGAGCGCAACGCCCGGCTCAACCGCGACTGGCGGTGCCTGCGCACCGAGGACAAGTTCACCGTGTCCGACTGGCACGCCCGCCAGCCCGCCTGACCCGCACCACCGAGAAAGGGGCCCCGCCACGGCGGGGCCCCTTTGGCGTGTGCCCGGCCGACGCGGAACGAGCCCCCCGGGCCGGTCGGTCGGCGGCACGCTGTCGCCGCACCACGGGTCCGCCGGCGGAGCGGATTCCGCGGCCGCCGGCGGATCCGCGAGGCGCTCAGGGCCGCGCCGGGCCGAGCGTTCGGCGGACCCGCCTGGCGGCGGCACAGCCCCGTCCGCGTGGCCACCGAGTCGGCGGGCCGGCGTACGGCGGCGTCGGCCTATGCGGGGGTCTGGTCGGCGGCGTCGGGGGCCGGGGTGGCCGGCGGGATGGCCGCCGGGGTGTCGCCCGCGTCCGCTGTCGGGGCCTGTTGGGCTGTGTCGTTGGCGGCGCGCGCCTGCGGCGCGGCCGCTGTGGCGGCAGCCCCGGCCGGGGGCCGTGCCTGCCGCAGGAGGGTCCGCACCCGCTTGACCGCGAGACCGAACATCGCGGCCAGGTCGTCGACCTTGCGGCCGGAGCGGTTGAGCTCGGCGAGGATCTCGCGCTGCCGCTGCTCGATCTCACCGAGCCCGGCATCGGCGTCGTCGCTCACGCGCCGACTCTGCGCCTCGAGGTCGGCCAGCGCGGCGTCCCGCTCGGCAACGACCTGGGCCGCCTCGGCGTCCGCACGCGCGTAGCGCTCGAACGCCTCGTCCTCACGCCGCCGGCGTTCGGCCTCCTCGGCATCGAGCCGATCCCGGGCCGCCGCCAGCTCGGCCACTCGGTCCCGAACCTGCCGGTCCGTCTTCGTCCTGCCCTTGCCTGCCAACGTGCCCCACCTCTGCGGTTCCTCTGACCCTCACGAGCCTGTTCTGGGCCACTCAGTGCTGACCCCGAAGGCGCTCGCAGGGTCACCAGTCGGTGCCCCTGCAGCGTCGAGAACGGTCACCAGTTCCTTGCCGTTCCCGTCCACCTCACCGTTCTTCTGTCCCTCCTTCAGACAGTCCCTACTCGTCCCACTCCTCCTAGATGTGGAACGACAGTAGAACGACAGCGGGTCGGCGCCACGAGATGGCAGTCCCGCGACGCCCTGGTGCACGCTGACCGCAGTTCGCGGATCGAGATCAATTCCGTCTCGGGTAACCGTTCGTCACGTCGATCATCGCGGGCCAGCTACAGGAACTCGGTGCTGCGTTGGTGCCTGCGGTTCACGCTGCCTTCCGGGTGGCGGGAAGCTCCGCGAGTACCTCGGCCGGCGTGCGGTCGCGAGGCCCGCGGTTGTATGGGAGCGCGGACAGGAACGACGCCATTGTGCAGCTGTCTGTGAGCGCGGAGACGGTGAGTCCGGCCCCGATTCCGCCGGCGAGCAGACGTGCCCTCGGCGCACGCAGTCCCGCGGTCAGTCCTGCGAGCACGAGCGTTCCGGCGACGAGACGGACCTGGCGCTCCAGCGCCCACCGGGCGCGGCCACGCACAACGTCCCCGCCGACACCGGAGTACGCGGAGATGCCGCCGGTGAGGATATGCACGCGCTCGGATCCGACCCCGGCGAGACGCTGGTGAGCCTGCGCGGCCCGCGTCCCGGACTGGCAGACGAGGACGACTTGCCGGTCGAAGTGAGCGGCGAGCTGCTCGGTGTGCTCATTGACCATGTCCAGCGGCACGTTGTAGGAACCGCGGATGTGCACGGTCTCGAACTCCGTGGGGCTTCGCACGTCGATGACGGTCACGGTGTCGGGATCGCCGAGCCAGTCGCGAACGGTGCGTGCGTCGACGTGGCGGGGGCTGGCGTGGGCCACAGGGGCGTCCTTGTCGGTAGGGGTCGTGGGATGGATGGTCGCTGAGCCGGCCGCCGCGGTCGGGCCCGGGTCGGCGAGATGGCCGAGTCGAGGCGCACTCACGGGCGGACGTTGACGGTGGCCATCATTCCGGCGTCCTCGTGGTCGAGGATGTGGCAGTGGTAGACGCTGCGCCCGGAATACGTGGTGAACGGGATGCGGAGCCGGACCCAGCCGCGGGCCGGGACGAGCACGACGTCCTGCGGCACCCCGGTCGGTGGGGTGGCGTCGCTGGACTCGAGCACGGTGAACGGCCAGACGTGCAGGTGGAACGGGTGCGCGAGCGGGCCGGGATTGGTGATCGTCCATTCCTCGGTGGAGCCCAGGGCGATGGTCTGGTCGTCGCGCTTGGGATCGAAGGCGCGGCCGTCGATGGTGAAGGCCATCCCGCCTGCGCCCATGCCCATCTGGAAGGTGATCTGCCGCCGCCCGGTCACCGGCCCTGGGGCGGGCGCCTCGGCGAGCAGTGCGGTGGGCAGCGGCGGTGCGGTGACCGGCGCCCCGGCGGTGACCATGGTGGCGAGGGTGACGGGCCCGCTGCTCGCGGCGGCGCCGCCCATCATCGCGCCCATGCCACCACGGTCGACGGCGTCGGCGATCAGCGGGTAGCGGCCGGTGCCGGTGGGGCGGACGATCACGTCGGCCCGGTTGCCCGGGGCGAGCATCACCCGGTCCGCGTCGACCGGGGCGGGCAGGAACGTGCCGTCCTGGGCGACCCGGACGAGCTGGTGCCCGTCGAGGCGGATGCTCAGTACCCGCGACACACAGCCGTTGACGACCCGCCAGCGCTGCGTCCCGCCGGGAACGGCGGGGATGACGGGCTGGTGCTGGCCGTTGACCAGGACCAGCTCGCCTTGGCGGCCCATCGCCCGGTCCATCGCGCTCACCTCGACCAGCCCGCCGTCACCGTCGAGGGTGGTGTCGGTGACCAGCAGCACCCGGTCCTCGACCACCGCCAGGTCGGGGTCGGCGCCCGCCGGGGCGACCAGCAGCGCACCGGCGAGCCCGCCGAAGATCTGATCGGCCACCATGCCGTGGTGGTGCGGGTGGTACCAGAAGGTGCCGGCCGGGTGATCCTCCGGGATCCGGTAGAGGTAGTCGAACGAGGTGCCGGGGTCGACCCGCAGGAACGGGTTGTCGCTGTTGCCCTCTGGGGACACCCGCAGCCCGTGGGTGTGCAGGTTGGTGGGCTCGTCGAGCCGGTTGGTCAGGCGCACCGCGAGCTCGTCACCGGGGTGCACCCGCAGCGTCGGCCCGGGTGCGGTGCCGTTGAAACCCAGGCCCTGGGTGTCCCGACCGGCCAGCCGCACCCCCGCCGCGGCGGTGAGCTCGACCTGCAGCCGCCCGCCCGCACTGTCCAGGACCTGCGGTTGGCGCAGCTCTGCGCCGGTGTCGGCGGGCCGCAGCCGGCTGCCCGTACCGGAGCCGATCCAGCCCGTCGCACCGGTGGCGACGGCGGCGGCGCCGAGCCCGCCCAGGACGATCGCGCGGCGCCGGCTGATCGGTGCCGGGGTCACGCCAGCTCGTCGCGGCGCTTGCGGTACTCGTCGTCGTCGATCTCGCCGCGGGCGTAGCGCTCGTCGAGGATCTGCCGTGCCGAGGTCGGCCCCGCCGCCGCGGCGGTGTCCGCGCCGGGTCGGCGGTTCTGGGTGAGCCGGTAGGCGAGGTAGCCCAGCAGCACCAGGCCGATCAGCACCAGTACCGGCCAGATCCAGAACCATCCCATCATCGAGCCGTCCATCATGGTCGTTCCACTCCCGTCGTCTCGTCGTGCCTGTTTTGGTCTGCGGGTCAGTCGCTGGTGAGTGCGTCGAGTGCGGCCCGGATGCGTACCCCGGCCTCGTCCGCGACGGGGCGCAGGTCTTCGCGTTCGGGGATGGTGACCATGACCTGCGGGTCCAGGGCGGAGACGATGCTGCGGTCGTCGCCGTCGGCGCGGACCACGACGTTGCAGGGCAGCAGCAGCCCGATCTGCCGGTCGACGTCGAGGGCGCGGTGGGCGAGCTGGGGGTTGCAGGCGCCCAGGATGACGTAGGGCTCCATGTCGTGGTCGAGCTTCTCCTTGAGGGTGGCGCGGGCGTCGATCTCGGTGAGCACCCCGAACCCCTGCTCGGCCAGGGCCGCCTTGACCGCGGGGACCGCCTGGTCGTAGGGCAGATCCAGGGTGATCGTCATGCTGTAGTCCATTGCGAATGCTCCATTCGTCAAGTTGTCGGTCGTGTGTGTGTCAGCCGCTGCTCAGTGCGGCCGGGGCGAGCAGCGCGGCGGCGGCGACGCCGACCGCGACGGCCAGGATCAGGTAGGCGAACCCGCGCCGCAGCGCCGCGGCCGGGAGCTGGTTCGCCACGCGCCCGGCGGCCAGCGACGCGAGCAGGGCGGCGCCGGCGAACACGGCGATCACGCCGTAGTCCACGCTCGCGGCGTCGGCGGCGTGCGCGGACAGCCCGGCCAGCGAGGTGATCGTGACGATCACCAGCGAGGTGGCGATGGCCTCTGCGGCGCTCAGCCCGAGCAGCAGGGTCAGGGCGGGAACGATGAGGAAACCGCCCCCCACCCCGAACAGCCCGGTCAGCACCCCGACCCCGGCGCCGGCGGCGAGCGCCTTGGGCAGGCAGCTGCGCCAGTCGACCCGCCCGTCGCGGATCCGACACGCGCCGCCGGTCGCCTCCTCGGGGTTGCCGCGCAGCATCCGGGCCGCGACGACGACCATCAGCACCGAGAACGCCACCAGCAGCCACCGGTCGGCGATCAGGCGGCCGAGCGCGGCCCCCGCGAACGCGGTGGGAATGCCCGCCGCGCCGAACACCAGCGCTACCGGCCACCGGATCATGCCGGACCGCAACCTCGCTGCCACGCCGCCGGCCGCCGACACGGACACCACCAGCAGCGACCCGAACACCGCGGCCGCCACCGGTTGGCCGACCCCGTAGACCAGGGCCGGGACGGCCAGGATCGAGCCACCCGCACCGAGCAGCCCCAGCGCGGCGCCGATGACCAGGCCGAACACGCCGGCGAGGATCACCGTGCCCGCCTTGGGCCACGGGTCCGGGACCTGCTCACGAGGTGGGTGTCAGCGGGACACCGGCATCCGCGGCGTCGTCGAACATGTCGTCGATGACCACCACCGTCCGCCCGGCGCGGGCCAGCAGCGACGCGGCCGCGGTGGCGCGGTAGCCGCTGCCGCAGTGCACCCACACCGCGCCGTCGGGCACCTCGGCGAGCCGGGCGTCCAGCTCGGGCAGCGGGACGTGCACCGCGCCGCGGACGTGCGAGGCGGCCCACTCGGTGCCCAGCCGGACGTCGAGGACCACCTGAGCGGGCGGCAGGTCCGCGACCCGCCGACCGGACAGCTCCGCGGCCAGGTCGGCGAAACTCGCGCTCGGCAACCCAGCCAGCTGGGCCGCGTCGGCCAGGTCCCCGGGCTCACCGGTGGCGGCGGCCACGACGTGGTCGACGCCGATACGGACCAGCTCACGCTGGGCCTGCGCGACCTGCGCGCGGTCCTCACCGAGCAGGGTGATCGGTGCGTCGTGGGGGGCCATCCAGCCCAGCCAGGTCGCCATCGGCCCGTCCAGGCCGAGGCTCACCGTTCCGGTGAGGTGCGAGTCGAGGTAGGCCTTGCGGTGGCGCAGGTCGACCACCCACTCCCCGTCGGCCAGGCGGCGCGCCAGCTCGGCCGGGTCGGCGATGGTCGGCGGGCGCAGGTCGACCGGCGCCGGTCCGGCGGTGTTGAGCGCGCCCATGTGCGCGTAGTAGGCGGGGTAGGCACCCAACCCGGCCAGCGTGTGGCGGACGAACTCGTCGCGGGCCAACCGCAACACGGGATTGACCTCCTTCTCGTGCCCGACCGTGGAGTCGTTGCCCGAGGCGGGGCTGGCGGTGCAGAAGCTGCCGAACCCGTGGGTCGGCCACACCTGCGCCCCGTCGGGCAACACGTCGGCCATCGACGCGGCCGAAGCATGCTGGGCCCGAGCCAGCGCCTCCGCGTGCTCGTCACCCAGCAGGTCGGTACGCCCGGTGGTGCCGTAGAGCAGCGACCCGCCGGTGAACACCCCCTGCGGCCCGTCCGGGCCCTCCAGCACGTAGGACAGGTGATGGAAGGTGTGCCCCGGGGTGGCCAGCACCCGCAGCCGCAGCCGCGGCGAGGCCTCCAGCACGTCACCGTCGACCACGCCGGTGCGGGCGAACGCCAGATCGTCGCGCGCCGACATCACATAGGCCGCGCCGGTGAGGCGGGCGAGCTCCAGCCCGCCGGAGACGTAGTCGTTGTGCACGTGGGTCTCCACGACGTGCGAGATCCGCACCCCGAGCCGCCCGGCCAGGGCCAGGACCCGGTCCACGTCTCGCTGCGGGTCGACCACCACCGCCACCTCCCCGTCGGTGGCCAGGTAGCTGCGGTCACCCAGCGAGGACGTTTCGATCACGTTGACGTCGATCACGACAGATCTCCTTCGTTTCGTCGGTTCGATCGGACTGGCGGGGCGCTCATCGGGCCCCGGTGTCCACCGGGCGCCCGGAGCTGATCCAGCCGGCGGTCCCGCCGGCCACCGACACCGGCTGCGCGCCGGCAGCGGCCAGCGCCTGCGCCGCCTGGGCGCTGCGACCCCCGGACTGACAGATCACGTACAACTCCTGCCCGGCATAGCGGCCCGGATCGGTGATCACCCGCTCCAGCGGCATGTTCACCGCCCCAGGTACGTGGCCCGACACGAACTCCTCATGGGAGCGCACATCCACCACGGCCATGTCCTCACGACGTCCCGCCGCGAACTGCTCCACGTCCATCTCGCGCATCGACACGATGCAACACCTCCTGGTCACGGATACCCGGTGGGGTATCCAGGAAACACACTTCTGCCTTGGCTGCTACCCACGGCTACGCCACGGGAGGTCGGGGCTCGCGGATCAGGCCAGCGACAGGAACAGCTTCTCCAGCTCGTCCTCGGTCATCGGCGGCTGCTCACCCCGGTCCCGGGCCGCCTGGCAGTGCCGCATCCCACTCGCGACGATCTTGAAACCCGCCCGGTCCAGAGCACGGGAGACCGCGGCCAGCTGGGTCAGCACCTCCGCGCAGTCCCCACCCCCCTCGATCGCCCGGATCACGCCGGCCAGTTGGCCCTGCGCGCGTCGCAACCGGACCAGAGCGTCGCCCACCAGGGCGGGAGTCATCTCCATGTCGCCACCTCCACTCTCACGAACATACCCCCGGGTGTATCTGTTCCGGGTCGCACCTCGTGCGTGCGCGGTTGGGGGTGTGTGTCGGGAAATGATCGTTCGCGAGACACTCGCGGAGCAGGTCGGTTCCTGCAGGTCGCGTTTGTAACGGAACCCGTGTCCGCGCCTGCGTAACGCATTCGTGGGTTCGCGATACGGTGCGGGTGTGCGCATCGGCTACGCCCGGGTCTCGACCCGTGACCAGCATCCCGAAGCTCAGCACGACGCGCTGCGCGCGGCTGGCTGCGAGCAGGTGTTCGTCGACCGGGCCTCGGGCAAGCTCGCGCGCCGTCCGGAGCTCGATCAGGCGCTGCTCGTCGTACGGGCCGGTGACCAGCTGGTGGTGACCAAGCTGGACCGGTTGGGCCGTTCGCTGGAGCACCTGATCGAGCTGGCCCGCACGCTGCAGCAGCGTGGTGTCGATCTGGTGGTGCTCGATCAGGGTGTGGATACCTCCACCGCGGTCGGGCGGATGTTTTTCCAGGTGCTCGGCGCGATCGCCGAGTTCGAGGCCAGCCTGCTCTCCGAACGGACCAAGGACGGCCTGGAGGCCGCGCGTGCTCGCGGGCGTACCGGTGGGCAGAAACCGAAGCTCGGGGCGCGCCAGGCGCACCTGGCACGGCTGATGTACGAGGAAACCGGTGCGGACGGGCGGCGCCGCTACACCGTGGCCCAGATCGCTGCCGAGTTCGGGGTCAGCCGGCCCACGATCTACCGCTACCTGGGCAAACCGTCCGATACGCCCGTGCAGCAGAGTGGTCGGGTGTAGCGGTGCGGCGGCAGAGTTCGGCGTATCCGGGGCGCGTGGAGATGCGTTGTTCGGGGTGCGGGCAGGCGCCGGGGAACCCGATCGAGCGCGCGGAGGTGTCGATGACCTGGCTGCTGCTGGACACCACGGAGTCGATGGAGGCGGAGTCGATGGGGCTGGTCGAGCGGCGGTTCTGCCGCGGCTGCGTGCCGCCCGGCCCGGTCGCTGACCTCGCGTGTGTGCGGTGCGGGGACGGACCCCTGCTGGGCGGAGAGTTGGCGGCCGCCGCGGACGGCGCCGATCGGATATCGCCGATGGTGCAGGCCTGGATGAGTAGCGCCGGGTGGCGGCTGTCGGGGCCGGTGTGCCCGGACTGTGTCGGTGAGCTGGCGCGATGACTCGGGTGGACCCGCATGCCAAGGCGCTGCTGGTGGCGCGGCTGCGGGAACGCCGGCGAGCAGGTGAGCCGATCGGTGACGAGGTCCGTCGCGTCGCTGGGGAGCTCGAGGTGGGCGCGCGGACGGTGTGGCGCTGGGTCGCGGAGTTCACCGACACCGACCAGGAGAGCAGGTCGGATCGCTACGAACTGACCGACGCGGATGTGGACGCGTTCACGCGGTGGCAGGGCAATGTCGCGGCGGTGCACCGCGAGCTGCACGCCGGTCGTCCGGGCGGGTTGTCGGTGCGCCGGCTGCAGCGCGCGTTCGCCGCGCAGCTGACTCCGGGCCAGCGGGCCGGGCTGGTGGACGGTGCGGAGGGGCGACGCCGCTACGAGGTGTATCTGCGGTGGGCGCCGCCGGCGCGCAACGCGATGTGGGAGGGCGACCACGTCGAGCTGCCGGTGCTGGTGCTCGCGCCGCGGGCCCAGCGGCCGGTCAAGCCGTGGGCGACGGTGTTCATCGACGGCTTCTCGCGGCTGGTGATGGGGTGGGCGATCTCGCTGCGGCCCAACTCGGGGACCGTGCTGGCCGCGCTGCGCGGCGGGATCGTGATCGACCCGGCGCGCGGCCCGTTCGGCGGTGTCCCGGCGGTGCTGCGTACCGATCACGGGTTGGAGTTCACCGCGGCCGCGCTGCGCCGCTCGTGCGCGGCTCTCGGGGTGGAGCTGGTGCCGGCCCCGGCCTACACCCCGCACTTGAAGGGCAAGGTGGAGAGGTGGAACCGGACGCTGGTGCAGGAGTTCCTGTCCGGGTTGCCGTTCTACACCGGCGGGCCGCGCGCGGCCGACGGCACGCTGCTCGGCCCGGACTCCGACCCGATGACGCTCGGGTTGTTTGTGGACCGGCTCGCCGCCTGGGTCGCCGACTACAACATCAGCCGGGTGCACTCCGCGCTGGGTGGCACCCCGCTGCAGCGCTGGGCCCAGGACGCGACCCCCCTGCGGGAGATCCCGGCCGAGGCGCTGCGTTGGATGCTGCTGGCCGATCGGGAACGCACGGTCAACCGTGACGGTGTGCATCACGACGGGGTCCGGTTCCTGGCCCCGGAGCTCAACGGCCTGGTCGGCGAACGGGTCCAGATCCGCTACATGCCCCACGACCTGCGCAGCATCGAGGTGTTCCGCGGTGATGTGTGGTTGGCGACCGCGTTCGCGCAGGACACGCTGACCGACGAGCAACGCGCGGCGGTGCTCGAGCGACGCCGCGCGGACGCCGCCGAGCTCGGGCGCCGCCAGCGCCGGGCGAGCCGTCGGGCCCGCGCCCAGCTGGCCCCGATCACCGAGCCAGGCCCGGTCACCGACACCACTGTCATCACTGCTGCGTCCGCGCGTGCCGACCGCCGCGAGCCGACGCGCGGCCGGGCCGGTGCGGGGCGTCGCGACGATGAGGCGCTGCGCCGGATGGCGCGTACCAGCCTGCTCGACCTGAAAACCGACTTCGCGTTCTGGAACCCCGACATCGCCACCCCTGCCACTGCTGCCACCTCGACCGACCTCGATGACCTGGCCGCCCCCGCCCCCGCCGCGGCCGTCGAGCCCGTCGACCCGGCCGATCCGACAGAGAGCGAGAGCCGCTGATGGGTCACCACTTCCTGGACATCGCCGGGGCGCGCACGCTGCCCACCCCGGGTCTGGTCGCGACCGATCAGGCCGTGGAGCACGTCGTGGCGGCGTCTGCGATGGGCGTGGTGCACGGCCCGGCGGGGCTGGGCAAGAGCTACGCGGTCGAGCGGGCCCTGGCCCGCCACGCCGGGGTGGCGGTGTCGTGGGTGGAGTTCCCGTCCCGGCCGACGATGCGCCTGGTCGCGGCCACTCTGTTCGAGCAGCTCACCCGCGACCCGGCCGGGCGGCGCAGCCGGTTCGTGCTCACCGACGAGCTGCTCGAGTCCCTCGGGCGCGGCCCGCGGGCGGTGGTGGTCGATGAGGCGCAGCGGTTGACCAAGGACTGCATCGAGTTCCTGCGCTACCTCCACGACGACCGGCGGACCCGGTTCGCGCTGCTGCTGGTCGGCGGCGATGACGCCTGGTCGGTGCTCTCCCGCGAGCCGATGCTGCGTTCGAGGGTCTACCGTCGCGTGGCGCTGGACCCGCTGACCGCGCCGCAGGTGTGCGAGCTGATGGGCTCGTTCCACCCGATCTACGACGGCGCGGACCGCGAGCTGCTGGCGCTGATCGACGACCACGTCGGACACGGGAACCTGCGGCACTGGGCCGCGTTCACCCACACCGCCGCCGACCTGTGCGCCCGGGCTGCGCGCGACCGGATCGACGAGGAGATCGTGCACAACGCCTTCGCCGTTCACGGCGGCGTCGTCGACGTCGGTGGTGGCGGGGTCACCACCAGCGCGCCAGCGTGAGCTTCGCCGCGGCAGCCGTGGCAGCGCCGGCCGTCGTCGCGGCCGTGCCCGGCGGTGCGACCGAGCCCGTCGCCGCCGACCGCCCTCGGGTGTCCTGGGCACTCGACCCGCGCGACGACACCGCCTGCATGCGCGGGCTGCAAGATCTCCACGACCTGGCGGCCGGGCAGGTGGTGTGTCATCCGCGGCCCGGCGCGACCTGGCCGGCGCTGGTCGAGGACCTGCTCCGAGCGCTGGGCAAGCACCCGCAGGCGCTGACACGGGAACGCTGCACCCGCCACGGCCCACACCTGCTGCGGGTGTGGCTGCGCGCCGAACAGATCCGCCACCTGGTCGTGCTGCGCGCACACCGACTCTGTCCGACCGTTCTGGCCCGGCTGGTCGAACTCGCCGCGGACGCGGACGTCACGCTGTGGCCGGTCTGGCACCACCGCGACACTGCGCCGCTGCCCCACCCGCGCACCGGGTGGGCAGCTGTGGTGGACGCGCTGCTCGCCGATACGGCCGCCGCTCCGTGCCCACCGACCGGGCACGCGGTGTACGTCGCGGCGTTCGCCGCGGCCAGGCAGGAAGCCCGCACCTGGCGCCCCGACGGACACCGGCTCGGGTGGAGACTCCCGCCCACGTCGCACGCCTGGCCGGGCTGCGACGTCGGCGCGCTGCTGCAACGCCTGACCATCGACGCCGCCACCCCAGCGGAGCTCCGGATCCGGCTACGCGCTGCCCAGGACGGCTTCGCCAGCGAACACCGGCAGCTGACCCTGCCCGAGCTGAACCCGGCCACCCTCGCCGTCCTCGGGCCGCGGTTCGACCCGGCCACGATCACCCAGCTGCGCCAGCTCGTCTGTCCGGTCACCGCAGCCGCGGTAGTGCTTGCACTGGCCACCGACGCAGCATCACGATTCCTCGCCCACCACCGCCACAGCGCGGACACCGAGCAGATCACCCTGCTCGCCGGGCAGTACCGCATCCCGTCCGCAGCCCGGCCACTGCTGCGGGCCGCAATCGAGACCCACGACAACCCGGGGCCCGGACAGCTGCTGTTCGGCCAACCCGGCGACCTCCACCTCAGCGTTCAACGTCTCGCACACCGCGTCGCCCGCGGCTGCACCCTTACCGGGACCAGGCCGCCCCCGGCGGCCCGGCCGCTCTACGGCTACCACCCCGCCGCGCCGTTCGCCGCAGCCGTCGCCCAGACGGCCAGCGTCACCAACCTCTGACGCCCGGACGATGATCCACTTCCGTGCCATTTAGCTGTCGCCGCGTGCCACTTATCTGTCGTCTGCCAGTGCCACTTCAGCGTCGTTCAACACCTGCTCATGATCCCATGTCCTTCCGTCACCTGCTTCAAGGCCTCACACCTATGCATCAAATGATCTTGCCGGATGCGGTGCTGGTCGCGTAGCGTTCTCGCCATGGGCGTCGTGCGGGTCACTGCGATGGCGCCCGGGTCTGTCGAGTACCTGCTCCACGGGTGCGATTCGCGCCCCGAACAGAGCTACGAGCACGGTTCAGAACAGGGTGTCGAGAACGCCGGGGATGGCTTTCAGCGGATCCCCGGGGCGGCCGAGTATCTGACCTCTGCGGCCGAGCGCGGCGAGCCCGACGGCGTCTGGTTCGGTGCCGGTTTCGAGGCTCTCGGACTGCCGTTCGCGGCCGGCGACACGGCTGCAGCGGATGACGTTCGGGCGGTGTTCGGGCAGCTGCGTTATCCAGAGCACGTGCTCGCGGGGTCGACCGAGAAGACGCCGGTCTACCTCGGTTCGAAGCCGCGGAAGTTCCGCACGGCAGCCCAGATCGTGGCCGACGCACTCAAGGAAGAACCGACCGCGTCGGCGGAGCGGCGATTCGAGATCGAGACGGCGGCGACCCGCAACACCCGGACTCCGACGGCCTACTACGACGTGACGTTCTCGCCGGTGAAGTCGGTGTCGATGTACTACACGGCGTTGCTCGCCGCGGGCGACAACGACGGCGCGGAGACGGTCCGCTGGGCGCACGACGAGGCGGTGCGGATCGCGTTGTCGTCGGTGCAGTCCGACGTGGCGTATGTCCGCTCGGGCCGCCACGAGGGCCGGGGCCCGTCGGGGCGGACAGTGGGTCAGTGGGAGGCGGCCACGGGCCTGGCCGCCGTGGTCTATGGCCACCACACCAACCGTGACGGTGAGCCCCAGCTGCACTCGCACGCCGGGGTGCTCAACCGTGCCGCGACCGCCGATGGGCGGGTGCTCGCGCTGGATGGGCAGGCGTTCCGGCCGGTGAAGGAGGCGCTGTCGGCGGCCTACACGCGGGCATACCAGCAGCTGCTGACCGAGCGAATGGGGGTGCTGTTCCAGCTGCGGCCTGACGGGCTGGCGCGGGAGATCGCCGGGTTCGACCCGGAGCTGTTGGCACAGGCGAGCACCCGCACCTTGGAGCGTGTCCGCCCGGCGGTCGCGGAGCTGGTGGAGGCGTACACAGCCCGGCACGGGCGGGCCCCGGGGCCGCGGGCGCGGCGGGCGTTGGTGGAACAGGCGGTCAAGGGCACCCGCGAACCGAAGCGGGGTCTGGCCGGCCCGGCCGCGGTACTGGCGTGGACGACCGGACAGTCGGGGCGGGTGGGCAGGCTCGCGGCCGCACTGGACGCGGTCGACGAGGTGGTGATGACCGCGGCGGCCAACGGCACCCATCCGGTGTTCGCACATGGTGACCAGGCACAGGCCATCGACGGACGCGAGGCTGCGCTTGAGGTCCTGGCGGTCATCGGCGCCGGCCGAGCGGTGTCCGGCCACAACACGCCTGTCGGGGAGGGCGCGGCCACGCTCGCGGGGGCAGTGGCCATCGCTATCGAGGCCGGAGTGGCCGATGTCCAGAGCCGGTATGCGACGTGGACGGTCGGAAACCTGACCGCGGCCATCGACGACCACCTCGGCGACCACGCGGCCGCGCTCGGGGTGGCGGCGGCCGCCCGTCCGGCGTTCATGGCCACCCTCACCGAGGCGGTGCTGGCCGCACCCGGTCAGTTCGGGATCGTGCAGGTCTCCGCGTCCGATCCGGTGCCGGTCCCGGACGAGCTGCGCCGCCTCGGCGCCAGTGGTGACGGCCGATCGATGTTCCGCGCCCACATCGACGAGCGCTACGCGACCACCGCGGCGGTCACCGCCGAAGAGCGGCTGCTGGGCTACAGCCGCACCGACAGCCTCATCCCGCTTCCGGCCGCGCGGCTCGCCGAACTCGGGGGAGCACTCGGTGCTGGGAAGCTGTCCCCAGACCAGGCTGCGGTGATTTCCGGGGTGCTGGGGTCCGCGCGGACAGTGGACGTCCTGGTCGGGCCGGCGGGCACCGGGAAGTCGCACACCGTCGGGGCCCTGGCGACCGTGTGGGCGGGTGAGCAAGGTGGCCGAGTGCTGGGCTTGGCGACCGCGGAGATGGCCGCGCGCAACCTGGCCGAGCTCGGCCTAGAGGGGATGAACACCGCACAGTGGCGGCAGCGGTTCCTACCCGACCCGACCACCGGCGAGGTTTGTGATCGGCTCCGCGCCGGGGACCTGGTGATCGTCGACGAGGCCGGCATGAGTACCACCGCCGAGCTGACCGAGATCAGTGACGCTGCCGCGGCGGCCGGGGCCAAGGTGCTGCTGGTCGGCGATCACCACCAGCTCCAGCCGGTCGGCGCAGGCGGCATGTTCGCTCACCTCGCCGCCCAGGCCGGCGTGCTCGAGCTGGACACAGTGCACCGGTTCCGCCACGCCTGGGAGGCCGAGGCGTCGCTGCAGCTTCGGGTGGGCGACGTCGCAGCCGTCGCGGCATACGCCGACCGGGGGCGGTTGCGCACGGGCACGGTGAAGGAGATGAGCGAGCACGCCGTGCGCGGGCACATGGCCGACATGATCGAGGGCAAGGACGCCCTGCTCATCGTCGGCACCAACCGAACTGCGGCGGAGATGTCGAAACAGGTCCACGAGACCCTCGTTGATCTCGGGCGCGTATCGCCCGATGTCCTGGCGATAGTGAACCGCGGGGGTGTCGAGAACAAGATTGGGGTCGGGGACCTGATCCAAGCGACCCGCAACGACCGGCGACTGCGCGTGGACCCCGCGCCTGGTGGGACCGTTGGCGAGGTCCTGAACAAGGAGCGTTACACCGTCATCGGCCTGAGCCCCGCCGGCGCGATCCTGGCCCGAGACCAGCGCGGCGCGGTCGCACATCTGACCCCCGAGTACGTCAAGAAGCACGTCATCCTCGGCTACGCCGTCACCGCCTACGCGGCCCAAGGCGTGACCGTCGATGTCGGGCGGGGCCTGCTCGACCGCGACGCGACCCGCGAGTCGGTGTATGTGCCGATCAGCCGCGGGAGGGAGACCAACCTGCTCTACATGGTCACCGAGCAGGCCCCGGACGGTCACGACCAGCGGCGCATCGAGGACACACCCGCCCAGCGGCTCACCGACATCCTCGCGCGCACAGAGGTCGCGGAAGCGGCGCTGACCGTGCGCGAGGTCGCCGAGCACGACACTGCCTCGTTCGAGACTCTAGGTGCCCTGATCAACCAGGTCAGCATGCGTGCCTCCGGCGGCCGCAACGCCGAAATCCTCACGGAACTGCTCACCGACGAGCAGATGGAACGCCTGCAGGGCGAGGACGCCTACGGACGCATGCTGGCCACCGTCTACGCCGCCGAACTCGACGGACACGACCCGCGCGCACTGCTCATCGAGGCCGTCGCGCGTCGCGGGTTCGACGACGCCGAGTCCATCGCGAAGGTTCTGCACTGGCGCGTCGGAGAGCTCACTGCCGACCGCGCACCGGAGAACGGAACTGCCGAGCCGGAGCACGACTGGACCGCGGTCGCCGACACCCTGGCTCCCGGCCCCGTCCGCGACTACCTCCACCAGCTCGGGGAACTGGCCACCGACCGGCAGCGCGAACTCGGCACCCAGATCGCTCTCGACCCGCCGCAGTGGGCGCTCGACCGGCTCCCTGCTGTCCCCGGCCAGGACGACACCGACGCCCGCCGCGCATGGGAGCACCGCGCCGGAGTGGTCGCGGCGTACCGGGAGTACCGCGGCATCCCCGAGCACCAGTCCTCCCTTGGGCAGGCGCCCCCGACCCAGCAGCCTTTCGCCTACGCGCTGTGGCGCGAAGCCACCGAAGCTCTCGACCCGGACCCGACCGCGCTGGCCTGGCAGCACAAGACCGACAGCGAGCTCTACCAGGCCCGCGAAGCCTGGGCGCTCGCGTTGTATCACGCCGATGAGTACGGGCCCCGCGCCGTCGGTGAGGACTTGGCCGCGACCCAGCGGCTGGCCACCGAGATCAACGACGACGCCGTGCTCACCGCAGCCGAAGCAGACGCCACAGCCGACGGACCCGGCCGAGACGATCTGCTCGCGGCCGCCGACCGCTATCGCGCCCTCGCACAGGCCTACAACGCCCAAGCGACCGACCTGGCCGAGGAGTACGAGGCCCGGCAGCAGTGGTGGGACGACGTCGCTCCGCTGCGCGAGGCCGACCAGGCCGCGGCCGGGGAACTGGAACGACGCCAGCTTCCCGCCTGGCGCGACACCCCGACACCGGCGGCTGGGGAACAACTCATCCTGTCCACCGATGTCCCAGAGCCCGCCGCGGCCGCAGAGCCCGAGAGCAGCCCAGCTGCCGCGCAGTCGAGTGTCGAGCATGAGGGTCCGGGCGCGAACTCGGAGTCGGCGCCGGCCCCGGACCTCGGGCACTCCGACGACTCTCCTACGGTCGAACCGGACGTGCAGGAGCCGCGCGCGAGCGCGACACCCGAGGCAACCCAGGAGGAACCCTCCGCCGACAACGGCGCCCGCCACATCGGCGAGCGCGACCCGGGCGCGGCACGCGACGCAGTGGATGATCTACGCCGCGTGACCCGCGAGTCGCAGCTCCGAGAGCTGCACCAGCAGGCCCGTGTCCAGAACGACCAGCACCACCAGGACCGCGACCCCGACACCGGCTATGCCGAACGGGCCCACCGCGACCAGCTCGCCATCGAGAACGAACGCCACCAGCACCACAGTGGCCAGGCCGAACAGAGCCACGAACAAGGCCATGAGTACGGCGCGGACTACGACCCCTACGACACCGATTACGGCTACGACGACTAACCCAACCGGCCCTCCCGGCGGCCCGACGAAAAGCCAGGAGCCTCCGCACAAGAGCGCGGAGGCTCCCCGCGGGGGTGTCCCGCCCCACCCCAGCAGCCTGCCCGGTCGATACTTCCCGGACGCGGTGGAACAGCGGCGGCAGTTGCCGCGCAGACGGGCTCTGAACCGCCCCGGGTTCAGTGGAGGCTGGGTTCTGCCCGTTCAGCATGCTGCTGTGGGGCGTGATCGCGGTAGTAGGTGGCTTCGGCTTCGGTCGGTGTGATCATCCCGAGTTCGCCGTGCAGGCGCCGATGGTTGAACCAGTCGATGTACTCGAGGGTGGCGATCTCAAGGTCGTCCAACCCTCGCCACGGGCCCTGCGGACGAATCAACTCGGTCTTGAACAGGCCGTTGAAACTCTCCGCCAGAGCATTGTCATAGGAGTCCCCGCGACTACCGACCGACCCGACCGCGCCTGCCTCGGCGAGGCGTTCGGTGTAGCGGATCGCCAGATACTGCCTGGGTTCAACCGGTCGTTGCAACACCGGGTTGTTGGAGTGAGCGTAGCTGCTCTTCGAACACTTCGGCGGGGGTCTTCCAGTCGAGGCTCTTGCGGGGCCTGTTGTTGAGCGCGAGGGCGACGGCTTCGAGATCTTCGGCGGACCAGCGCGAGAGATCTGTGCCCTTCGGGAAGTACTGCCGCAGAAGCCCGTTGGTGTTCTCGTTCGTCGGCCGCTGCCAGGGTGAGTGGGGGTCGGCGAAGAACACCTTCGTGCCTGTCTCGAGCGCGAACTGGGCGTGTCCGGAGAGCTCCTTGCCGCGATCCCAGGTGAGCGTCTGGCGGAGCTGTTCGGGCAGCGTCGTCATCGACATGGTCAGGGCGGCGTTCATCGCCGCGGCGCCGTATCCGCCCAGCGCGGGACCGTTCTTGACCGGCGGGGTCTCACCCCAGCCGTTCAGCCGCGGCAAGTGCACCAGCAGGGTCGAGCGGCTCTTGCGTTCTACGATCGTGCCGATGGCGGAGCGACCGGTGCCGATGATCAAGTCGCCTTCCCAATGCCCGGGAACAGCACGGTCCGCCGCCTCTGCGGGGCGCTTCGAGAACACGACATCGGCGGTGACGTGTCCTTGCGGGCGATTCTGCGCGCGAGCCCGCGGCTGCCGCAGCGCACGTCCTGTTCGCAGGCAGGCGACGAGTTCGCGTTTGAGCGCGCCACGGCCCTGGATGAACAGCGACTGGTAGATCGCCTCGTGGCTGATGCGCATGGACTCATCATCCGGGAAATCGACCTTCAAACGGTGCGAGATCTGCTCCGGACTCCACGCGGTCGCCCACCGCCGATCCTGCCGATGCGGCTTGTTCAGCCCCTTCCATGCTGGCGGCTCCGGCCCAACGACGATGCTGCCGTCCGGCCGGCGCACGCCCCCAGCGAGCCGCTCCTGCACGTACTCCCGCAGCTCGTCGTTGCTCGCGAGCTTCGCGGTCTTCGGTCGTTTCGCTGCCTGCTGGGCCTTCCACTGCGCCACCAGCGCTCGGTACTCCGCCTTCCCTCCCCGGGTGGCCGCGTTGCGACGCAGCTCGCGAGAGACGGTCCCCGGGTCACGCCCGATCGCCCGGCCGATCTCGCGCACTCCCGTGTTCTTGGCGTGCAGGATCGCGATCTCCTCACGCTCCTCGAAGGACAAGTAGCGGCCGCTGGGCTCGGCCAGTGAGATCGGAGGCATACCGCCAGCGTGGCGAAACCACCGTGCGCCGACCGGCACAGACACGCCCACCTTCAGCGCCGCCTCGGCTGAGGTGATGCCCGTCGCGATCAACCGCCAGAACTGCCGCTGCACCGCACGCGAGGGCTCGGGCCGCCCAGGCGAACGCATCGGGGGCCGCAACGCCCGATCCGCCCGCCACTGACGTCTAGCCCCTTCGGGCACCTCGCTCGTCTTCGCGATCCAGTCCTTCGTCGCCACTGCCGAACACCTCCATGATCGAGGTGTTGCGACGACCAGTTGAATCCGCCCTGCACCCCGCGATCGGAGTGGTGCACCAGCCCCGAGATGTCGGCCTGTTGCAGCTCACGACGCCACAACGCCATCTCCAAAGCGTCGAGGGCCAGGTCGGTGCGCAGATGCCGGGCCAGTTGCCAGCCGACCACCATCCGGGAATACACATCGACGACGAACGCGGCATAGACCCAGCCCGAGAACGTGCGCAGGTAGGTCAGATCCGCCACCCACAACCGGTTGGGCCCCGGCGCCCGGAACCGGCGTTCCACCAGATCCGCCGGCCGCTGCGCGCCGTGCTCGACAACCGTGGTGCGCACCGTGCGACCCCGGACCGCACCGCGGATCCCGAGCTCACGCATCAGGCGCTCGACGGTGCAGCGCGCCACCCGGGTGCCTTCCCGGTTGAGCGCGGCCCAGATCTTGTCCGCCCCATAGACCCGGTAGTTCTCGGCGAACACCCGCCCGATCTCAACCTTGAGGAACTCGTCGCGGCGCGCCCGCGCCGAGGGAGGGCGAGTCCTGGCCGCGTAGTAACTACTCGGGGCGATCGGCACGCCGGACCCGGCCAGCACTGTGCAGATCGGCTCGACCCCGAACCGGCCGCGATGGGCGTCGATGTAGTCGATCACTTGCTGCCGCTGGGGCGGTCGAGCTCCGCGATGCTCCTATGTCAAGCCGCAACCACAAGATCGTCATGCTCCGATTCGGCAGGCCTTGCCGTCACAGCGTTGTGCGCTGGCTCGTCGGCGCGCAGGGCTGCGAAGACGGCATCGGAGAGCCGTCTGCGGAGCAGCCGCAGCGCCTCGGTGCGGGTCTTGCCCGCTGCGGTGAGTTTCTCGACGTAGACGGCGCCGGGTCCGATGCCGCGTGTCTGGGTCACGGCGATCATGTGGAGGGCGCAGTTCATGGTGCGGTTGCCGCCGCGGTTGAGCCGGACCTTCCCGGCGGTGTTGCCTGACCAGACCGGGATCGGGGCGGTACCGGTGAAGCGGGCGTAGGCGTCCTTGGAGCGGAACCTGCTGGCCCTGGCGGTTTCAGCGAACAGGGTCGCGGCGGACAGCACCCCGCATCCGGGCAGCGCGAGCAGCGTCGGGGCCAGGCGCCGCATCAGCGTGCGCAGTTCGCCTTCGAGTCCGTTGATCTGCACAGTCAGTTCGCGGCAGCGCGCGAGCTGCTCACGGCAGACGCGCACGAGCACTCCGCTGTGTCCGGCCAGGGTCTCGGCGAGGGCGTCCATGACGCAGAATCGGCGCAGCCCACGGCTGGGCACGGCCAGGGTCGGGTCGAGTTCATGCAGGTACCAGCGCAGCCGGCTCTGGATGCGGGTGCGTTCGGCGACAAGGTCTCGGCGGTGATCGACCAGGAGCCGGACCTCGCGGGCCGGCCCGTCGAGCTCAGCGACCGGGAGGTCGTCGTGCCGCAGCGCGGCGAGCGCGACGGCCTCGGCGTCGATGGGGTCAGACTTGCCCGGCTCCCGACCACCACGGCGTGCTCCGGCCATCAGCCGGGTCGGTACGCGTATCACTCGGGCGCCCGCGCCGAGCAGATCCCGCTCCAGACGGCGGGTCAGATGCCTGCAGTCCTCGAGCGCGAAGGCGACCTCACCCCACTTGGCCGACCAGGCCAGCAGCTTCAAGTGCCCGTCCGAGGTCGCGGCCACGGTGAGCTCGCCGAGGCGGCGGCCGACCTCATTGAGGGCGACGACGGTATGGGTGCGCTTGTGTGAGTCGGTTCCGATCATGACCACGAGACTCCGGACTCCTGACGTTCGAGCGTTCGGTCCTCCGCATCGCCCGAGAACGGGCACGCCTCAGTTGGGCCGAGCGCACGCTCCTATCAGGCCACGCGCTCGGGCGATCCGGACGCCTGGCGGGGCCGCACATCGCCGAGAAACCACCCCGTGGTCAACCACTACCGCGGCGGGCGCCGAAGAAAGGAGCGAACCCCGCCAGGCATGATCATCGTGGCACTGAGGCGACGACGGTATGGGTGCGCTTGTGTGAGTCGGTTCCGATCATGACCACGAGACTCCGGACTCCTGACGTTCGAGCGTTCGGTCCTCCGCATCGCCCGAGAACGGGCACGCCTCAGTTGGGCCGAGCGCACGCTCCTATCAGGCCACGCGCTCGGGCGATCCGGACGCCTGGCGGGGCCGCACATCGCCGAGAAACCACCCCGTGGTCAACCACTACCGCGGCGGGCGCCGAAGAAAGGAGCGAACCCCGCCAGGCATGATCATCGTGGCACTGACGCGAAGAAAGCCGACGCCGTGCGCAGGATCGCGTTCGCCCGCCGCAGCTCAGCGTTCTCCTTCTCCAGAGCCCGGATCCGGTCCCGTTCCGAGGTCGACGTCCCCACCCGCACACCCTGATCGATCTGAACCTGTTTGACCCAGCCCCGCAACGTGTCCCGATTGATCCCCAACTGCTCCCCGACCCGGGTGCACGCCGCGGTCACGTTCACCTGCTCCTCTCCCTCGACCAGGTCCAGGACCAACCGGACCGACCGCTCCCGAATCTCATCGGGGTACTTCTTCGGCGCTGGCATGACTCCAACCCTTCCGTGGGTTCAGAGCCTCCATCAAGACCGGGGCGGTTCACTCCGGTCAGCGCGACCGCGGTGAAACCGCCGCATCACCGAGCAACTCGGCGTACCGCTCCATCAGCGTCGGCGGCGACGGCTCGGGCTCGGACTCCCGCCGCTCCAGCTCCGCGCGCAGAAACCCCTCCTGCTCTGCAGCAACACGCAGGCTCTCCTCGTCGGCTACAACACGCACACCCTGGACCTCCCACGGCCCGAGACACACCCCACGGACAGCCGAAGGATCGACGTGCTCGTGCCACGGCGGATCCACGATCTCCTCGACCGTGGCCGTCGGGCCTGGATCACCCCAGGTAACACCGAACTCGCGCTCCGCGAGCTCTCGCACGTCGGCGTTGTGGAAGCTGTGGGCAAGGCCGAAGACACCCCGCTCGATCTGCGGGACGTAGACAGGGAAACGCTCCCCCGTGGCCAGCACGCAAGCTGTCGACCCGATGTAGACGTGACAGTGCCACCGCGTCGCGTCGATCCCCGGCACCGCAGCCTCCACCACGGCCGCCAACTCCAGACGCGCCGGGCGACCGACATCCGGTCTCGCGGGATCAGCCGCGTAGCCACACGCCTCCTGCACACGGCGCAGAACCTGGTCCTGCACCAGCTGGGTGTAGGCCGTCCCCCACGCCGCGACGTCCTCGTCCAAGCCGGCTCTGGCCATGCCGTCGAGCATCGCCGAGAGCGAGAGAGGAATGCGGAACTGCACCTCATGTGAGTCAGCTGGCGGCGACGCATGGGCGTCACCGACATCGAGGAGCGGTGCCGGTGCGACATGGGTATCGCCAAAACGACCACGAATCATCCTGGCCTCCTACCCCGCCCCTGGTCCCGATGTCGCTGCAAGTGCAGGTGGGGCCCTCCCTTAGCCTAAGGGAAGTTCTTCGGTCAGAGTTCTGCACCAGCCAGTTGGTTGGGCTTTTAGCCGGAAAGGCTCGATAGTCACTAAAGTGACAGGCTATCGCAAATAGCCTGGTCCAGGTGGTGGGTCGAGCGGTTGCGCCAAGATCCAGCGAGGCTTGCAGCTGAGCGGGGTGTGCAGCTGGCGCCGCCAGCGGGCGGGGGAAGTGCAGAGCATGAGACCTACGGTCAGCGCGCTAAGACCGTGTTTGAGAAGGGTCGGCGTGTCTGCGCCGCGCGGGCCGCGCTCTGGTCCATCGTGGACGGGTGGCTCGGCGTCAGCGGCGGTATCCCTCGGACACCAGCGATGAGCAGTGGGCGTTGATCGAACCGCTGTTGCCCGAGGCCGGGGCGGGTGGGCGTCCGGAGAAGCACCCGCGCCGGGACGTGGTCGACGCGATCCTCTACGTCGTGCGGGCGGGGTGCGCTTGGCGGGCTCTACCAGCGGACTTCCCGCCCTGGCAGACCGTCTACTGGTATTTCAACCGGTGGGAACAGCAGAAGGTCACCGAGAAGATCCTCCCGGTCGTGCGCCGTCAGCTACGTGCCGACGAGGGGCGGGACCCGGAACCGAGCGCGGGGATCATCGACTCGCAGTCGGTGAAGGGTGCCGACACCGTCGGGCAGGACTCGCGCGGCTTCGACGCAGGGAAGAAGATCAACGGCCGGAAGCGGTTCATCGTGACCGACACCCTGGGCCTGCTGTTGACCACGGTGGTGTGCTCGGCGTCGGTGCAGGACCGCGACGGGGCGAAGTCGATCCTGCTCGACCTGTACCTGCGCACCAGGGTGCGGTTCGTCTACGCCGACGCCGGGTTCGCCGGACGCCTGCTGGAGTGGGCGAACACGATCCTGCGCACCAGCGTCGAGGTCGTGCGCAAACCGCCTGAGCAGCGCGGGTTCGCCGTCCTCCCGCGCCGCTGGGTGGTCGAGCGGACACTGGCCTGGCTGACCGCACACCGCCGTCTGGCCCGCGACTACGAACGCCACCCCGCCGTCTCCGAGGCCATGATCCGCTGGGCCGCGATCAACACCATCACCCGCCGCATCGCCCGCGGCAAGCCGGCCGCCCGCCAACAGAAATACGTCTTCACACCCGCGACTTGATCTTCTCAAACACGCTCTAAGAGCACGGCGGGGAGTCGTTGCAACAGTGGTAGGGCTGGCAGTAAATAGTCATCAGGGATGGAGGTCCTTTCACCTGACCGATGCCGGACCTCGGTCAGGTCTGCACCGCTGTCGAAGCGGGAGGGTCGGGCTGCAGCATCTAGCTCGCCCTCGAAGCCGTCGCCGCTCCAGGAATCTCGGCTCGGGGCGAAGTCGCGACCGTGCAGGATGGGGTAAACGCCGTTTACAGGCCTCGGGCTGCGAAGCCGACACTGACTCGATCAGCTGTCGGCGCTGGTCTGGGGGCGGTCGTCCTTGTCCCTGCGCCCACCATTGCAGAGACGGGATCTTAGTTCCGATCGACATGGCTTGATCAGTTCGGTCTCGATCAGCTTGATCGTGGACTCAGCCACGGCGTTGTCGTAGGCGTCGCCGACCGACCCGACCGAGGGTGCCGCTCCAGCCGCGGCGCGGCGTTCGGTGTAGGCGATGGACCGGTGTTGAGACCCGGCGTCGGAGTGGGCGATGATCCCAGGCAGGTCGTCGTGGCTGTCCTGTGCGCGGATCCATACCGCTTGCTCGAGTGCGTCGAGCACAAGCTCGGTGCGCGTCGAGGTGCCTGCGCGCCAGCCTAGGATCCGTCGCGAGTACGCGTCGATGACGAACGCGACGTAGACCATCCCGGACCAGGGTGGGGACGTAGGTGAAGTCAGCGATCGGCAACCGGTCGGGCGCTGCCGGTCGCACGGGCGCCCGACTAAGAGGTCATTGCAGAAGTCCGGGAGCGGGTACCGGGCGCTCCCAGGGGCGGTGGGAGCATCGCGGGCATGGCGAGGCCTCGGGTGACGACGAAGACGAAGATCTTCCGGATCGAGATCGTGCTGGTCGATGTCGAACCGACCGTGCGGCGGGTGGTCGAGGTCCCGGGTGAGGCCAGTCTCGCGGTCCTGCACGAGGTCGTGCAGGACGCGATGGGCTGGACCAACTCCCACCTGCACGAGTTCGAGATCGACGCTGTGCGCTATGGGATGCCTGATCCGGACTGGGACTCCGGCACGCTCGACGAGGCCAAGACGAAGCTGTTCCGGGTGCTGGCCGCCGGGCAGGACGCGGGCTATGTCTACGACTTCGGCGACAACTGGCACCACGTCCTGACCGTCGACGCAGTCACCACTCCAGAGCCTGGGGTGCGCTACCCGCGCTGTGTCGAGGGGCAGGGTGCATGTCCACCCGAGGACGTGGGCGGGGTGTTCGGCTACCCGGAGTTCGTCGACGCGCTCGCCGATCCCGATCATGCTGAGCACGCCGAGCGGGTCGAGTGGTGGGGCTCGGACCAGTTCGATCCGCACCATTTCGACCTCGCCGGCACCGACCGAGCGCTGGAGCGGTTGGCCTGGTCGCCGCTGGCCGGGTCGAGCGCGACGGCGCGGTCCTGATCCACCGCGAGGGGTCGTTCAGGGCAGACGGCGCAAGCAGATCAACGCGCACGCCAGCTTCAGCAAGGCCTCGATGCTGGTGCGGGAGCGTTCGTAGCGCAGCCCGAGCCGCCGGAACGACAGCAGCCAGGCCATCGTGCGCTCCACGACCCACCGGACCCGGCCGAGCCGGGCCGAGTCTTCGACTCCGCGGCGAGCGATCCGCACCCCGATCCCGCGCCCGGAGAGGTAGCGCCGACACCGTGGGTAGTCGTAGCCCTTGTCGGCGTGCAGCTTGCCGGGACGCCGCCGCGGGCGTCCGGCCTGGCCGCACCGTTCGCGGACGCCGGGATTGGTGTCGAGCAGCTCGGCCAGCATCCGGCTGTCGTGGGTGTTCGCGCCGGACACGACCGCGTGCAGCGGCAGGCCGTTGCGGTCGCAGAGCACGTGGTACTTCGACCCGGCCTTCCCACGGTCGGTCGGCGAGGGCCCTGTCTGTTCGCCGCGGCGCTTGGCGCGCACGCTGACCGAGTCCACCGCAGCTCGCGACCAGTCCAGAACCCCAGCCTGGCCGAGCCGATCAAGGACCACTCGGTGCAGCTCACCCCAGACCCCCGCCCGCTGCCAGTCGCGTAGCCGTCGCCAGCAGGTGGTCCCTGATCCACAGCCCAACTCGGGCGGCAGGTCGTTCCAGCCGATCCCCGTGGCCAGCACGAACACGATCCCCGCCAGCGCGGCCCGGTCCGGTACCGGTGGCCGGCCCGTCCGCGCGCCTCGCCGACGTGGCCGAGGCCGGGGAAGCAGCGGCTCAACCAGCTCCCACAGCTCGTCGGTGACCAGTCGTTCGACCGTCGATGCCCTTGCCATCGACCCCGAGCATCACCCGACCAGATCCATCTACATAGGACCGACACACCCCGACTTCTGCAACGACCTCTAAGTCCGCCGCCCGGGGCCCGGGCACTGGCGATCGTGGTCCGGATCCGGCGGTCGCGGCGCACCCCGACTAGCCCGGCTTCGCGCACCAGCCGCTCGACCGTGCAGCGAGCGATCTCGGCTCCCTCGCGGTATAGCTGAGCCCACACCCTCCGCTCCCGATAGACGCCCTAGTTCTCGGCGTGCACCCGCCGGATCTGGGCGGTCAGCCCCCCGGTCGCGCTGCTGTTGGCGAGTCGGCGCTGCGGCCCGGGCGGCGTAGTAAGTCGGCGGGAGGATCGCCGCACCCACCTCGGCGAGCTGGGCACAGGTCGACCCACCGCCGGCCCGCGGTGGTGTGGGCGACGTGCTGGTCGATGAACCTCACCAGCGCCTCTGTGCCCGGTAGATCCCGGCCGCGAAGAAAGGCCGACGCCGTCCCCAGGATCTCGTTGGCCCGTCTAAGTTCGGTGTTCTCCCGCCGCAGGCGCTTGAGCTCCTCGGACTCCTCGGTCGTGGGTTCCGGCCGGTCATCGGTGTCGAGCTCGGCTTGGACCTATTTGCGGACCGTCCCACCGAGCCGACCCCCAAGTACTCCGCGACCGCGCGCATCGCCGGCCATTGCGAGTCGTAGTCACCCGCGATCTCGGCGACCATGCGCACCGCCCGCCCGCTCCCGCAACTTCGGTGGGTAGTGCCCCTGGGAACGACGACGTGTCCTGGCTCCATCTCCTCAGAAGATCAAGTCTCCGGCCATGCCGGGGCGGTTCACTGGTGGGGCTTGACAGGGCCGTGGTCGCCCTATCGCGGACCTGCACAACGTTGGTGCGAGCTGTCGGCACCAACCGATCGCGTGTGTGCCGACACCCGCGGCGGTGGATTATCAGAGGATCGAATGGGCAGCGAAAGGCCTGGGTGTAAACGTCGTTTACACCCAGACCATGTGCAGGTGCCGCTGCACTTCGGAGCCAGAGGATCTGGCTCGTCCTACGCCGTCACTCCGCAGGACTGGCGTCAGGCGCGGTGGTGGACTCGAGGAGCAGACGGACGAGCTCGGCCCGTTCGGTCTCGGTGAACACTTCCCGGATCGACGCAGCGGCGCGAGCCGGGCTCGACACCGCGATGCTGCGGCGCGTGCGCTTCGGCAACTCGGAGTTACCCAGGGCGCCTCCCGCCGGCCGCCGCCGATACGGGGGGCCGGCTGCGGCGATGGCTTCCTGCTCCGATATCGGCAGAGTGCCGAACTGGCGGGCCTGCTCGAGCTTGAGCGTCCCGGTCTCGAGTGCATCCCGCAGCGGAGGAATCAGGTCGAGCAGGGCCATCCGTTGGCTGACATACATCGGAGTGCGTCCGATCCGTGTCGACAAAGCCCGCCGGCTGATGTTCGCCTCTTCGAGGAGGCGCTTCATCGCCTCTGCCTCATGGAGTGGACCAAGGGCCTTGCGGTGGCTGTTCTCCACCAGCATGACCTCGTACATCGAGGCGACCCGGTCGTCGTTGACCAGAGCCGGGATCTGTTGCAGCCCAGCCACCCCAGCGGCGCGAAGCCGGCGATTGCCGATCAGCGCTACCCAACGGGCGCTGCCCACAGCGGCCTGCTGCTCGGGGTACCGATCGACGAAAGCAGCAGCCGAGCAGACGACGATGGGCTGCAAGACCCCGTGATTGCCAATCGTCGCGACGAGCTCGTAGAACTCGGCATCCTCTTCGTCCGCGGCAGCGCGTTGGTTGAGCGGGTTGGACACGATGTCCCCGACCGGGAGCATCGACGTGGCCGGACCGGGATCCGCTTCCACGACAGGTTGGGGGGCGGTCGGCGGCGGTGGCGCCGGGGCGGCTGATGCTTCGACTGGCGTGCGGGCCGAGTAGTCCTCGGGCACCTCTTCCCGTGCGAGCTCCGCCAGGTTGACGCGCTTACCCACGGCTCAGCCCTCACCAGGGGTGTAAACGTCGTTTACACCGCTCGCGTGTCGCGGCCCTTCACCACCAGTGCCGAGGACCTCCAGGGCGAGTTTGAAGAAGTCCTGACGCGCTTCGAGGGCCACGCGGTTCTTGGCGTACTGGACCACGGTGACGCCCTCGGCTGAGGCACGTGTGTGGAGTTTGTAGTGTCGGATGACCGTGTTGAACACGGGCCACTTCTTCGCGGCCACATAGTCGCGGGTCTGGTCGAGGTCGCCCGTCCCGTCGCGGGGATCCCAGTTGTTGAGCAGCACGCGCCACGGGACCCCCGCGGGCTCGATGACCCGCTGGATGGAGCGCGTCGCCGGCGAGAACGACATTGGTTCGGGCTCCAGCGGGACGATGACATCATCGGCCTGTGTCAGGACGGTCTGTAGAATCGACTCGTCTTCCAGGCTCCCCGGGGTGTCGACGAAGATGTGTGAGTACTGCTTGATCTCCCGCAACTTGCCGAGCAACTGCGGATTGTCGTGGCACTGCTCGAAGTCGAACGGCAGGTCGTCCCCGACCCGCTGGGCCCACTCCAGCATCGAGGCCTGTGGGTCAGTGGAAACACCCAGAACCGGCGACGACTCTGCGGTCCCGCCCAGGGTGTCCGCGACGACCGCGGCCAAGTTGACCGTGACGGTCGTCTTCCCGACGCCGCCCTTCTGATTTGCAACCACATGTACGCGAGCCATGGAGTAATCCCTCCGTCTGCTTCCCACCTGGCAGGTGGTACTTCGGATCCCCTCCATCGTGGCAGACCCTGCCCACGCCTTTGTGCAGGTGGGGCGTCCTCCGCGCGCCGCTGGAAACATCGAACATACATTCGACGAACATATGTACGATTGATCTCGTCAGGGTGATCGAGCCGCACTCCACCCTGTCAGCCCCCGATACCAGTCGAGCGCGCCTATGCGGGGTGAATCGACTGGTAGCCGCGAGCATCGATCGGAATGCTGGACCTGTCCCGCAGGATGGCTGTGTCGGTGGCGATATCCGAATAGTCGGATCGATCCGTGACGTCGACGGCGTCGGCGACGAACACCGGCATGCCGCGGTGGATCACCAGCACGCGACCCGGTGGAAGCTTGCGAATGTCGCCGGGACGAAGGACCGGGGTGGTCTCGCTACTGAGCGAGTGGCGCGTACTACTGAACAGACCATCGGTGTGACTCTGGCGCCGATACGTCTCGTGTGTGCCGCAGAGGTCGGACAGCGCGTGCAGCGTGCGATCGTCCTTGATTCCGCCCCACACACTCAGACTGACGGTGTTGTCCAGAACCTCCCGAGAGCCCACCGGGCCGAACAAACGTTCCAGCTGAGCAAGTGACTGCGCCGACCAGTGGATGATCACGCCTCGACCTGCGGCGTCGGAGATCACCTCAGCGAGGCGGGGGACAGGCGTGCCGTTGGCGAGCTCGTCAAACACCACCGTCACAGGCGGGTCGACACGACGGGCAGGGAAGTCCATAGCCATCTCCTGAGCCGTCCGCAGCCAGTGCTCCGCCAGAGCTGTCAAGACCGGGACTGCCTCGGCCGCCTGCTGCTGGTCAGCGATCAGGAAGAGCGACCCGCCCTGTGCGATGAAACGACGAACGTCCAGACCGTGCCCGTGGGCAGGGCTGATCAGCTCCCGGACCCGGGGATCGGTCCAAGCCCCGACGACGCGGCGCACCGACATCCACACCGCCGACGCGGTCCGGGGGTCGAGCGCCATCTCCGCAGCCAGGTTGGCGGCGAGTTCCGCGCGGCCTGCGTTGCGGAGAATCGTGACCGGTGCCGGATCCGCGGGGAGCCTCCGCCTCGGTGCCGCCGTAGGGGGCCGGCCCCCTGGCCTACCCGCCGCTGCCGGCGCGGCTGAGTCAGCCTCAGGAGGCTCGGTGGCCCAAGCACGGATGGTGTCCACCGACGAGCCGGAAACTGCAGCGGCAACGAGGTAGGCGGTGAGCACTACGACGGCGCGCTCCCGGAACACCCGATCGTTGCCAGCACCACCACCGCCGCCGGCCTCCACTCGCAGCGCTGAGGCTTCGACCAGGGTGTAAGCGCGTCGATTGGCTTCCTGTTGGTCTTCGCACCCACCGATGAGGGCCCAACGCAGTGGAGCGGGCCACCGCAGCCGGCCCGTGCTGTCGTGAACGATGACAGGACCAGCCACGGGGCGACGAGAGCGGGCCAGCGCGGCGAACTCCACCAAGTCCAGCTTGGTGGTCGAGCACAGCAGGGCCCCGGGAGCGTCGAGGACCTTGTGCACCAGGTCTTTTCGAGACTTCCCCGACTGGGTCGGGGCCAGAGTGCCCGTGAGGTTGACGAAAGATCCGTATAGCTGCTTGTTGCGGTACCGGTAGAAAGGGAAGCCCAGCTCGGTCGGCGGGACGCTCCGTACTTCGCCTGGGCTCAACGACGGCCGGGTCCGTTCCGCGCTCCGTCGGAGCGCCGTGGCGGACAGCTCCGCGTTGATCTCGTCGACGCTTGCGTGGCCGCCCGGTGCCGGGGCGAAGCGTCGACCACCCCACCGGACGGCGAAGGCGGTCACGGCGACCAGCACGACGGCCGCCACCGCGGCGCAAACAAGGAACAGCGTCCAATGCCGCATAAGACGCCCAGCAGTGCCATCGGCAGACAACGGAGCACCGAGAGAGCCCCGGACGATGTCTGCGACGTCGGAGAACCCAACCCACATCGGGAACGCCGCGCCGAGAAGGAGCCCAGTGACCACGGCCGCCAGCTCGACAATGACGGCGACAGCCAGCGCGAACCCCACAGCCGTCACGGGGAGGGCAACGTCCTGAACCCAGGGACGAGGAGCTCCGGACCGGGTCCTCACGACGCGTCCCGTTCAGAACGGCGGGCCGCGCCCTGATCGCGGCTCGTGGAACCCCATTCGGTGCCAGCCTTGGAGCCCTGCGATAGAGCGCCCTGCGGCATGCCCTTCTCCGCCGAGACACTCTGCCCGGCTTCGGCGCCCGCCTGCCAGGGGCCGGTGATGGCGAACAGGGTGCCGGGCTGCTGGATCCCGGCGAACAGCACCGTCCCGTCGGGGGAGAAGGTGGGGCCGGTGAACTCCGAGCCCATCTGGCTGCGGGCGATGGGGTAGGCGGTCCCGTCATCGGCGACGCCGGCGAGGTGGTTGTCGCCGTCGCCGTCGGTCGACACGATCAGCCCGCCGAACGGGGCGGCGACGATGTTGTCCGGTGCCTCGACGGTCTCTCCATCCGCTTCCACAGCGAACACCGTGGTCAGGGTCAGTGTCGAGGCGGTCGGATCGTAGTGCCAGATCTGGCCGCGGTGGGAGTCGGAGAAGCTGGAGACCAGGTAGGCGCCGGGGGCGCCGTCGTGGTCGGCCCACCAGGCGCCCTCCAGCTTCTTCGCCCGGGTGATCCCGTCGAGCGAGCGCACCGGACCCCGCGCTGCGTCGCGGTCGGTGACCGGCACCCACGTGACGGTGTAGGAGGTGCCGACGGTGTCGGCCTGGTCGAGGTCGGCGACGACCTTGCCGGACCGGTCGGCAGCCGCCATCGCGGCGAGCTCTCCGGCGCCCGCGTCGAGGGCCTTGAGCGCGCCGCTGCGGCCGCGGAACCCGGTGGGTGGGGTCCACCGGTAGACGGTGCCGTAGGGGTTCGAGGTGTCCTCGGTCAGGTAGATGGTGAGGGTGTCGGGGTCGACGCAGCAGGCCTCGTGGACGAACCGGCCGAGGGCTTTGATCGGCTGCGGGTCTCGGTTGGCCTGCAGGTCGACCGGGTCGACCTCGAAGACGTAGCCGTGACCGTCCTTGTCGGTCTCCTCGCAGGTCAGCCAGGTACCCCAGGGGGTGACGCCACCGGCGCAGTTGGTGGAGGTCCCGGCGAGTGCGACGGTCTCCCAGATGAGCTCGCCGTCGGGGGTGGTCTTGACGACGGTGCAGCCGCCGCCGGCGTCCTCGCGCCAGGTGTAGCCACGCAGGTGCGGGACGGCGCCGTCGTCGTCGGGGCCGCCGCGGACCTCGTGGTTGAGCACCACGAGCACGTTCCCGTCCGGTGCGGGGAACGCGGCGGCACCGTCGTGGATCCCGGGGGAGGCGTGGTCGGAGTAGAGGCGGGTCTTCCCGGCCTGGGTGACCACTCGGTAGGAGAACCCCTCGGGCAGGGCGAGCATGCCCTTCGGGTCGTCGACGAGCGGCCCGTACCCGGCTGCAGCACCCGGCTGTGCCGCGGTTGTGGCCCGGCTCAGCAGACCGTGGACCGGGCCGGACACGGCGACACCGAGACCGACCTGCCCTGAGCTCCGTAGGAACTTCCGTCGGTTGATCAGCACGGGTCCTCCCGGGGAGCGGCTGCTGGTGATGTCAGGCGAGGGGCGGCGGTCATGAGCCCGCGGCCTCGGCGAGGGCTGTTTCAGCGCGGGCAGCGGGGACGGGCGCCGCGGCCGATGCGCCGGCGGGGCCGGCGATGTGGCGGACGTGGGTGATCTTGTCGGCCCAGTCCGAGAGCGGCTGCAGGATGACCCCGGTGCTGGAGTCGTAGGCGTTGACGACCAGGCCGTTGCCGACGTACATGCCGACGTGGCGGGGGTTGGTGGGGGAGCCGAGCGAGCCGGGGATGAACACCAGGTCGCCGGGGGCGATGGTCGCGGGGCCGGCGGGGGTGCCGGCGTTCTTCTGGTTGACCGTCCCTGCGGGGATCGGGACGCCTGCGGCGGCCCAGGCGGCGAGCATCAGCCCGGAGCAGTCGAACCCGTTCGGTCCCTTCGCGCCCCAGATGTAGGGCTTGCCGAGCTGGGCCAGGGCGTAGGTGACCGCGGCGCGCTGTGCGGGGTCGGTGGGCGGGACGAACCCGGGCGGGAGCTTGGTCGGGTCGATGTTCGACGGGGCCAGCGGGACCCCGGCGCCGCCCTGGTCGGGGCAGGCGAACGCGGTCGAGGCCAGCTGCACGTCCGGTGCGGCACCGGGCGCGGCGGGGGCGGGGTTGTCCGGGCCGACCCAGAACCGGTCGACCAGGGCTGCGGCCGGTGCTTCCTGGGGGGCGTAGCGGTCGGGGAACGCCGAGCGCTGCACCGCCTGCGCGGCGGTGCCCGGCGGCATGGTCGCCCAGCCGGGCAGGGCGACGAGCCGGTCCAGGAAGATCCGGGTCGCGTAGTCGGGGTTGAGGACCTGCTCCGGTGAGCCCCAGCCCTGCGAGGGCCGCTGCTGGTAGAGGCCCAGGGAGTCGCGGTCGCCGTGGCCGACGTTGACCAGTCTCGATTCGACGATCACGGTCGAGATCGCGATCACCGCGGCCCGCTTGGGCAGGCCCCGCTGAGCCACGATGTTGACGATCGTGGCGGCGTTGTCGGTCTGCTCAGCGTTCCAGTCGGTGCCGCCGATCGTCTGCGACCCGCCGCCGAGGCCGCCATCGCCGCCGCAGCCCCCGCCGGGGAGCGCGCCCCCGGCGACGATGGTCAGCATGCCCACGCCCATCGTCAGCACGGCGCCGGCGAAGACGAGGATGACCGCGCCGACCGCCAGGGCGATGGTGCTCTTCTTCTGGTCCACCGTCAGGTCACCGTCGCGGCGGTGCGCCGCCGGAGCCACGGCCGTTGTGGCCGGTGCCGTTGGTCGAGATCCTGACGGCCGCGGCCAGGTGCTCGACGGCGGCGGGCGCGGCGGCGTCGAGGCTGGGGTCGGGAGTGGAGGCGCTCACCGGCACCAGCCGTGGGCGGCCTGGGCGCCCGGTCGGCGGTGAGGGTTCCTGGAGCGCGGGGTGCTGCGGTGTCGCGTGGGGCTGGTCGTCTCGGGAGCGCAGCCCGGCATTGGTGTCGAAGATGGCCCGCTCGGTGGGGGAGAGGACCGTCTGGATCTTCATGCCGGGGCGGTTCTCCAGCTTCCACAGCGCACGGCCCTGGCCTTCCATCGCCCAGCCGGTGAGCACGGCCTGTTCACGCTCGGACAGTCCGAGCTCGTCGGCGAGCTCGTCGCCGACCCGGGTGGACTGGCCGAGCAGGATCCGGGTCGAGCACAGCGCGAGCAGGTCCTTGGCGATGGAGACCTCCTGGGAGCCGGCGGCGCCGACGGAGAGCAGGTCGGAGGGCTTGTGCATCACCAGGAGCTGGATCTTGCGTTCGGCGCGGGACAGGCGCAGGTCGGAGTCGACGGCCTGGACCGCGCGCAGCCCGAGTCGCATCTGCCGCCAGACCTCGTCGCGCACGACGATGCGCACGTCGCCGTCGTCCTGCAGGTCGGTGATCATCGAGGACCAGGAGCCGAGGCAGGTCAGAGCGACCGCGATCGCCTGATCACCCCTGCTGCGCAGCAGCGAGAGGTCCATCGACTGCACGGGGGCGTCCCAGTCGAGGTCGAAGTTCGTCGGCTCGTCGAACAACCCCGACAGCGGGCCGACGACGAGGTTGGACAGGGCGTCGGTGATCTGGCGGGTGTGGTCGAGGAACTGGCGGTGGGAGGCGAAGCGGGTGGCCTGCCACAGGTCGTCGTCGGGGTGGGCGAGCTGGTCGACGACGTCGGGGATGGTGATCGGGCGCAGCTCGTCCGCGCCGTGCTCGGCGCCGACGAGCCGGTTGAGCACGGTGGACAGGACGTGTTCGTCGGTGACGGTCGGGTCGTAGCCCTGGGCCTCGGCCAGCGCGGTCAGCAGCCTTGTCCAGCGCGCCAGGATGCCGGTGAGTTCCTCGCGCTGCCGCTCGGTGCTCCAGGTGCCCCACCTCGATCGGATGGGTCCGAGGTCCAGGGCGTTGAGGCGGTGGTGGCTACCGCGGCCGAGCGCGATCGGGGTGATCCCGAGCGAGCGCAGCAGCGGGGTGTACTCGCCCTTCACGTCACCGGAGATCAGGGAGCGGACGCCGAAGAGCATCATCCGCAGCATCAAAGCGACGACGGTGGAGGACTTGCCGCGGCCCGGTTCGCCGAACACCACCAGGTTCGGGTTGGTGACCATCTGGCGCAGCACCCACTCGGTGGGGTGGACGTAGAAGGCGCCCCCGGACTGGGTGTCGTAGCCCAGCCGGGCGCCGATGGCCGGGACGCCGTTGGAGGCCAGCAGCGGGAACAGTCCGCCGACCTCGGCGGTGGTGGCCCGGTAGACCGGGGCCCGGCGGGCTGCGTCGACCGCGGCCCATCCGCGGCCCGGTTCACGGTGGCCCTGGCGGGGGGCGGTGGCCTGGTTGACCCGACTCCGGCCGCCTCGCCGGCCGTTGGCGCGCTCCTCGTCCGGGCCGATGGGGTCGGCGGGTGCGGAGACGGGGATGCCGTCGAGGTCGGTGAACTGGCTCAGCAGGTCGCTGGTGGTGCGCGGCTGTACGTGGCGGCGCTTACCGAAGATGCTCATGAGTCGAACGCCCTGGTCAGACGGGGCAGACCGATCCCGACCGGGAGGGCCGCGGCGACGAAGGCGGAGTCCTGGGCCAGTTCCAGGCGCAGCAGCCGGAACCGGCCCGAGGAGTCGTTCTCCAGACGGGCGGCGTGGTCCTCGAGGTTCCACTCGGCGGGCACCGTGAGCGAGGAGGCCACGGTGAAGCGGACCAGGGCGTGCCCGGCCGCGACCGCTGCTTCTTGTTCGCGGGCGCCGGTTTGGCGGCGGGTGTCGACGGCGGTGGTGTTGAACCCGCGCTGGGCCTTGGCGTCGACCAGGACGTTGTTGCGGAACCGCTGGGAGCGCACCTCCCGGGCGGCGGCGGCCTGGGACAGGATCTCGTAGTGGATCTGCAGGGTGCGGCGCTCTCCTGCGGTGCGGACCGCGAGCAGCGGGCCGAGCGACCCGAAGATCGTCCCGGATTCCGGGGGCTGCACGGCGTAGGAGACCGAGGAGAACCCGTCGTGGTGATAGGCCCGGGCGGCCGGAGCGGGCGCGAGGGCGGGGCCGGCTTGGGAGATCGGTAGCCCCACCGAGCCGTCCGGGTCGGGCCGCATGAGGTGCTGGTACTGCAGGGAGGCGGCGGTGGCGGGGTTGAAGCCGGTCTTGATGGCCTCGGCGACCCCGGTGGAGGTCAGCCAGGTCACCGACTGCACGCCCAATCCGCGCAGACCGTCGGCGACGGCTTCCAGGACGCGGTAGAGCGCGTACGCGCGGCCCGCGACACCGCCGCCGGCGGCCTTGGCCGGGCGGCGCAGCGCGTCCTCGGTGCCCGACACGGTCACGAACAGCTCCGTCCGCACGGAGACCGAGGCGACGTCGCGGTCGATCTCGGCGGTCACCTGCCGGGCCAGGGTGGGGGCGTCGGCGCGCTGGTGGCGCTCGCGCCAGACCGCGTACTCGGTGCCGTCGTCGGGAACGGTGCGCACGAGCAGCGAAATGCGGTCGACGACCTCGCGATGCCCCAGTCCGACGAGCATCGAGCCGAGGCGGCGGGCGAGCTCGGCGCACTCGTCGTCAGACAGCATCCCGACACCGGAGTGGGTCAAGCGCGCGGTGGCACCCCAGCGTCCCTGGTCGGTGTCGTGGATCAGGCAGATCCGCGAGCCGTGGAACTCCGGGCCGTCGGGGAACTCCAGGCGCGACAGCACGCCGGGCAGGTCGGGCTCGCAGCGATCACCGGCCAGCCCGGCCGCGGCGCGTGACTGCCAGGGGGACCAGCGCATCAGCACTCCTGTCTGGAACATGATCAGGTCGGCCAGCCAGCGGAACGCGGGGCGGCCGTGGACGGGCACGACGATCAACACGACGGTGATCGCAGCGAACACTCCCCAGCTCAGCGCGGTGGACCACTGGTTGCGCGACATCGCGATCAGCGCCGGAGCACACACCGCGATCACCAGGAACGCCTGGACCGGGGTGAGGCCGGCTATCCAGCCCATCCCTTCCTTGAGATTCAGCCCGCGATACACCCGCGGGCCGTGGGCCTCCTGGACAGCGCTCATGGGGTGTCGTCCTCGCGGTCGGTGCCGGCAGGTGCAGCCGGTGTGGTCGGGGGTTCGGGGGTCCACGCGGTGGGGATGGGCGTGGTGCCGGGTCCGGAGTCGGGGCGCCCGGCCTCGGGCGGTCCGGGATCGACCACTGGCGGTTCAGACCCGGGCCCAGGCTCGGGTCCGGTGGTCGGGTCGGGCTCAATCGGGCCGTTGTCACCCCCGGCGGCCGCGCTGGACCCGCCCCACGGCGCGGTCGCCCCCGCGTAGGCGCCCCGGGCGGCCGAGCCGATGTCCCCGCCACTGGGAGCGGGCGCGGGGCCGGGGTGCCCGACACCGGTCTGGGCCATCTGGGAGGACCCATAGCCGCCCGCGGCTCCCGCGGCGGCCTTGGTGGCCAGGTAGCCGCCCACCACCGCCGCGGCCGCGACACCCCCCACCGCGCCGAGCCCTGCCGCCGCGCCACCGGCGGCTGCGCCGCCGCCCGCGGCCGACCCACCACCGGCAGCACCCGCACCACCAGCGCCACCGGCACCAGCACCGCCCGCACGGCCGGCGGCCGCGGGAGACGCGGCGGTCGAGCCACCGAGCTCCCCGCCACCCCCGGCCGATGCAGCACCGTCAGTACTGCCGCCCGAGCGGGCCATGCGGGCGACGTTGATCGACTCACTGGTGCCGCCATCCGCACCCGGCGCCGACGAACCACGCCCACCGCCACCCGAGCGCAGCGCCATCCCCGCACCGGTACCCGGATCGACGAAGGCCAGCAGCCGGTAGATCACCATCGGGCAGAACAGCGACACCAGCAGCACCGCCGCCCCGGCCAGCAGCCCCGCGACCCCCTCGGCGCGGGCCATGACCGAGACCCCGATGAGCAGCACGAGTGCGAGGGCGGGCTTCATCAGGATCGCGGCGAGGAGCCAACGCACGCCGCGCCAGAACGACGGGGCGGTGGAGTCGGCGACCAGCATCGCGGCCAGCAGCGGGATCGTCGCGACCAGGACCAGGATCGCGGCCTGCCGGAAGATCATCTGTAGGGCGAAGCCGATCGCGGCCGGGATGATCCCGAACAGAGCGGCCAGCCCGAGGATCATCGCGCGGGCGCCCTCCTCGATGCTGTCGCCCAGGTCGGGGTTCTCCCCGACCCGGGCAGCGACGGTGTCGTTGGCCAGGGTTGCGCCGAACGATCCGTCGCCGCCGAGCTGGGACAGGAAGAACGTGGTCAGCCCGTCCGCGGCGCCGAGCAGGACCGCGACCATGCCGGAGGTCAGCGCGATCGCCATCCCGAACTGCAGAGGCCCGGTGAACGCCCGGAACATGCCCCGCCCGCCGCGCAGGGCGACCGAGATCAGCTGGTAGAAGAACAGGCCCAGCGCGATCAAGGTGGCCAGCCAGATCAGCGACGACCACAACGACAAGCTCTGCCCACCGGCTGTGGCGGCGTCGACGGCGGTGGCGGGGTTCGGGGAGTCCGGGCGCTGCTCGGCCTTACCGGTGATCGTGCTCGGATCGACCCAGGACACCTGGTCAGCCAGCTCGAACCCCGCCCGCAGCACCCAGACCCCGGCGTCCCACACCTTCTGCATGACGGCGTCGAAGCCGGACTGAACGATGGAGCCCAGGAAACCCGAGCCGGAGTCGCCTTTCCCGGATGCCCCTCCGCCCGGGGACGGTTCGGGCAGCGGGGGCGGCACCGGGGTGGGATAACGGGCGAGCATCATGGAGGTCATCGCTGGATGTCTCGCCATCCCGCGGCGACGGCCTCGTCGCTGGCGGGCCAGGCGCTCGGTGCGATGGCCGCGGTCGGCCCGGAGGCGACCTTCCACTGGTCACCCACACGCCGCATCGGGAGGCAGTCGCCCCAGCCAAACGAGACGACCCGGCCGTTGTTGTCGGCGACGAACTCGCCCAGCGCACAGGCCACAACGTAGGTGCCGTCGGCGGTGCTGCCCTTGACCATGGCGCTGGTCGGTGTCCACGACATCCGCAGCCCGCTCGAGGACGGGCCGGTGGGGCGCAGGTGCGCGCCGCGACGAAGGTCGGCGAGGTCGTTGCTGGTCGTGGTCCGGTCAGCGGGCTGGGCGCCGGGCTCGGCGAGGGAGTTATAGACCTGGGCCCACACCGCCGGGTCGCCGCCGGACATGCCGGCTTTCATCAGCTCGACCAGTTGCGCGACCGCGCCCTCAGGGGTGTCGGGGAACCCGGTCGGGACCAGCGTGGCGACGAACTGCTGGGGTGCGGGGAGCACGATCGGCGGGCCCGCCGTCCGCGTGGAGAGCGCGTGCGGCTGGATCGCGGCGAGGGGAACCTGCAACATCGGGCGGGCGGCGAGCTCGGCCTCGGCCTGCGGTCCGGAGCCGCTGTCGCCAGTGCCGATCGGGGCCGGCTGCGCGGGCGCAGACTCCGGGCCGCGCTGCGGGTCGGTGAAGACGCCGGTCAAGGACACGATCAGCGCGACCACGACCACCACGACCAGGGCCGCGACCGCGCCCAGGATGAGCAGGGCGCGGCGCTGCCCGCCACCCGAGCTCAGGCGGGGGTCGTGGGGGTTCATCAGGCGGGCCATCAGCTGGCTCCGGCGGCGAATGCGGTGATCAGGGTGTAGCCGAGGCCGAGCAGGACGGCCAGGACGAGGCTGGAGACGATCATCTGTGCGCCGCGGCGTCCGGAGCCGTGGTGGTCATAGAGCCGTCCGGCGGTGGAGGCGATGATCCCGCCGAAGAACAGCCCGAGGACGCAGACGCCGGCGATCCAGATGAAGTAGCCGACGACCCGGGTGAGCATCTGGTTGCCGGGCGGTGCGACCGCGTTGACCTCGGGGATATCCGGCTTTGGCGGGTCCTGCAGGGGGAGCAGGAAGGCGTGGGCGAGGGATTCGCTGATCAGGTGGGGGACAGACATGGGGTGTGCTCCGCAGGGTGGTGTGGGACGAACGGTGTGGGCGTGGCGGTGTGTGCGGGCTGGTCGCCGGGGTGGGGGGCCGGACGCAGCGGGTCGAACCAGTCGGCTGGTCAGCGGCGCCTCGGTGAGGTGATGAGCTGCCAGGAGGCGAGCAGCGGTCGGAGGGCGTCGACCGCCCGGGCCGGGCTGGGTTCATCGGTCACCCCGCCGACCTCCCAGGCCGGGATGTGTGGCACGAACAGGGCTTCGTCGAGCAGTGCCGCGACCCGGGGCCCGGCCGCGCCGGCCACTCCCGTCGGCCATTTGCGGGCGCCGTTGACCACGAGCTGGTAGATCGGGGTGGCCAGGCCGCGCTGCACCCAGGGGTCCAGGCGGGCGAGGAGCTGCTCGGCCTGGCGCAGCGACGGGCGGGTCGCGCGGACCACCAGGATCGGGCGCTGGGTCGGCAGTCCGCGGCGTAGCCAGCCCCCGGCGCCGTAGATCGGGGTCGCGGCGGCCCGCCAGCCGCCGTGACCGAGGTCGACGACGGTGGCGTGTAGCGGGTCGGGTGCCGGGTCGGGCAGCCAGTCCGGGGGTGGGGGCACCATCCCGGGGGTGATGGTCGGCAGCGCCGCCGGGTTCCGGGTCTCCAGGCGGGCCAGCAGCGCGTCGGCGCGCCAGCTGTAGCGCACGGTGAGGTGGTCGTTGACCTGCCGGGTCCAGGGGCCGTCCACCGAGGAGGCACCGGCGAGCCCGGAGCGGGCTGGGTCGTCGGCGTCGATCAGCAGCGCGCACCGCTGGTCCTGCTGCAGCGCGTCCACGATCGCGGCCGCGACACACGAGGCGCCGGCCCCGGCGGACCCGGCAAGCACCGGGATCAGCGGCCCGAACGCCGCCCAGGACACCGGGCGGGACTCGGGGAACACCGTGCGGGTGCGGTCCTGCGCGGCGTCGGTGGCCGCGCCGAGCTGCTCGGCGACCTCGACCGGGTCCGGACCGTGGCCCTGGTCGGCGGCGGCGGCGGCGGAGGTGGTGTCGACGATGGTCTCGGTGTCGACCACGCCCAGCCCGCCCGGGGCGCGGGTGCGCGCGGCGGCGCCGAGCCGGTGGTTGAGCTCATACGGGCTGCGCGGCGGCGATGCCCCCGGCCCTGCCCAGCGGTGGTGCGGGTCGGCCGCGTTCCGGGGTGAGGTCATCAGCTGGTCCCTCCTCGAGGGGCGGTCCGGGCGAGCGCGGGGTCGGGGGTGGTGGGCTGGTCGGGGATCAGGGCGGCGGAGTCGGCGGCCTCGTAGACCTCGCGCGCTGCGGCGCCGAATCGGGGTGAGACCAGCTGGGTGGCATCGCCGCCGGACACGACCCCGACGACCTGCCCGCGCCCGGCCGCGGCGTCCGGGCCGGCCAGCCACGGCCCGCCCGAGGCGCCCTCGGTCATGTCGCAGGTCATCGCCAGCACCTGCCCGCCGTCGCGGTCCGGCCGGGTGAAGGTCTCGACCGCGGCGGGGCCGTCGCAGCCCCGCAACGACTGCCCGTCGTAGACGCCGGTGGCCGGGTAGCCCAGCGCGGCGACCGGGAGCCGGTCGGGGGTGGAGAAGCGGATGCCTTGGGCGCCGAGGACCTGCTCGGGCAGGACCCCGTCGCGGGGCAGCAGCGTCACGAACGCGAAGTCGGTGTCGGCGGCGACGTCGTTGATGGGGGAGTCGATCTGCTGCCAGGCCGGTGGCACGTAGGCGGTGTCGACGGTCCACCGGCCCAGCGGTTCCTCACCCGCGGCGTAGCCGGGGATGAAGAAGGCCCCGTCGACCCGCCAGCCGCCGTCGAGCCACACGCAGTGCGCCGCGGTGGCCAGCACCCGCCGCGACCGCGAGGCGACCACCGCCGCCGAGCACTGGTGGCGGCCGCCGTCGACGACCAGCACCCCGACCGAGGTCGCCGACAGGCCGCCGACGACCGGCCCGGCCTGGCCCTGCACCGGCGGCGTCGGCGCCAGGGGTGCGGTTGGGGTCCTCGGGTCGGCCGACCCCCACGGTGCGGCCGACCCGAGTCCCACCACCCGAGTGCCCTGCGGGGCCTCGGAGGTCCACAGCGCCAGCGCCAGCGCCGCGGTCATCACCGTGGTGAGGACCGTGGTCGTCGACGTCGTGCGCCAGTTGCGGTTGGTCATCGGTCAGGCCAGACCCAGCTTCTTCGAGCACGCCGGCCAGGCCGAGTAGCCGTCGCGGTCGGCGCGGACCTTCTCCGCGACCGCGATCTGCTCCTCGCGGCTGGCCTCGTGGGCCGAGCCGGTGCCGCCGTAGGCCGCCCAGGTGGCCTGGTCGAACTGGAGGCCGCCGGAGTAGCCGTTGCCGGTGTCGATCGCCCAGTCCCCGCCGGACTCGCACTGGGCGAGCCGGTCCCAGGTCGCGGCCTGCGCGCTGTCACCGGCCGCCGGTGCGGGTTCGGATCCCTCCGGGTCCCGGGGCTGCTCCCCGTCCTCGGCCGAGCCGCTCTGCGCATCTGGGTCGCTCTGCCCGTCGGAGCTTCCCTGCTCGTCGGAGCCGGTCTGCCCGGCCTCTCCGGCACTGTCGCCCTGCTGGTCGATGGGCTGGTCGGCCTGCCCCGCCCCGGTCTGGCCCTGCCCGTTCTGGTCCGCGCCGGGCCGCGAGATCGGGTCCCCGGCCTGCGGGCTCTGAACGTCGTCGCCGCCCGCTGCGTCGCTGCCGGAGCCGGTGCCCGACCCGGCCCCTTCACCGGTGTCGGCGTCTCCGTTCCCGGTGGAGGGCTGCTCGGAGCTGCCGGTCTCGCCCTGCCCCGTGCCGTCCGTCGCCTGCTCATCGGGCTGCGTCGAGCCCGAGCCGGCCTCCGACCCAGTGCCAGTGCCGGAGTCGGTGCCGGAACCAGTGCTGGAGTCGGAGCCCCTGTCGGTGCTGGAGCCGATGCCTGCGGCGTCGAGCTTCTCGGCGAGCTGCTCGGCCAACGGGTCGGCGTCGGCGGCGTCGCGCACCTGCTCGGCCAGCTTCTCCGCCCCGGCCTCCCACGCATCACCTGCGCCACCGGTACTGGCCTGCTCGGTCGTCGACGACGACTCACCACCGCCCGACGACGACGTCGTCGGCGTGTCACCCGAGCCTGAGGTCGTTGACGAGTCGGTGTCCGAGGATCCCGAACCCGTGCCGTCGGAATCGGCCGTGCTGGTGCTGTCGGAGCCGGTGCTGTCCGTGCCGGTGTCGCTCGACCCGGAGCCTGATGAGGTGGGGGAGTCCCCGGAACCGAGGTCGTCGAGCTGGTCGAGCTTGGCCAGGTCCGCGGGGTCGGCGCCGAGCTTCTGCAGCTGCTCACGGTCCAGAACCCCGAGCACGGAGTCGCGGACCTGCCCGGCATCGGCGTCGGAGCTCGCGCCCAAAGCCTGCATCAGCTCACCCACCAGCTGCAACGCGATCCGCGCCTTCTCCAGGTCCTGGTCCGAACCACTCCCGGAGGAGGTGGCGGACTCGCTCGTGTCCGACGAGCCGTCCGAGCCCGACGAGCTGTCCGAGCCCGACGAGGTGTCTGTGCTGGTCGAGCTGTCCGAGCCCGACGAGGTGTCTGTGCTGGTCGAGCTGTCCGAGTCCGACGAGCCGGAGGCCGAGCTGCTGGAGCCCGAGCTGTCGGAGTCCGAGGAGTCCGGCTCCGACGGGTCCGAGGGGTCGGGGTCCTGTCCGCCAGCGGGGCTCGGTGCGCCGGTGTCGGGCTGCTCGGCGGCGTCGCCGTCGTCGGCGGGGCTGTCCGAGCCGGTCTCGCCGGTGCTCGGGCTGCTGGTGTCGTCGCTGCCCGGTGTCGCATCCGAGGCCGAGTCCTCGTCCGGCTCGGGGTCCGGTGTCGCTGCGGGCGCCGCCGGTACCGCAGCTGGGGCTGGGGCGGCGGGTGCGGCCGCAGCGGGCTTCGGCGCCGGCGCAGCGGGCTTCGGCGCCGGTGCCGGGGCGGCGGGTGCTGCGGTGGCACCGGCGTGGTCGATGCAGGTCTGGGGCAGCGCGGGCTCGGCCTGGCGCTTGGGGTTCGAGGCGGCAGGTCGGCCGGCGGACCCGCCGCTGCTGGGCGTGGGCTTGGGCTTCCCGATCTCGGTGACCGCCTCACCGGCGGAGGTGACCGCACCGACGGCGCTGTCCGCGGCGTTGCCGAGGGACTCGCCCAGCTCGGCGACCGGGCCCGGCGCGGGCGGCGGCGGATCCTTGGGCAGCAGGTCGGCAGGGGTCGGGCCGAACCCGGCGCGGGCCAGCTTCGCCGCGACCTGCTGCAGGTGCGGATCGGCGGCGTCGAGGGTGTTGAGCTGGTCGGAGACGTCCACGGCCTTCTGCCGCCACCCGGGCGGCTGGGTCGCGGGGGTGAAACCGAGCCCGGCGATCTCGCGCGCCAGCCCCTGAGCCCTGGTGTCGTCGCTGACGGCGAGATCGGCCAGCAACGCCCGGGTCTGGGTGCGCGTCTCGCGGGCGGCCTCGAGCTGGCGCACGGCCTTGCCCTCGTTGCAGCCGACCGCGGTCAGACCGAGCTGGGCGGGCAGCGGGCTCAGCGAGAACGCGGTCACCCCGACCAGCGCTCCGGCGGTCAGCACCGCGACCGCGACGCGGCGCGCGGCAGGACCGCGCGAGGACGGGGGGAGGTGCTCGGCCCACGAGGGGCGCGGCGTGCGGTTCCAGGGCATGTCACAGGTCCTCTGTCAGGTGATCCGGGGGCTGTCTCACGAGCAGGTCGGTCGGTCAGTCGCCTCCGCGGGACCCGCCACCGGAGCCACCGCGTTCACCACCGCCATCGCCACCGCGGTCGCTGTCGCCGCCGGAGCCGCCGCCGCTGCGGTCGTCGCTGCTCTGACCGGTGGACTCGCCGCCGCCGAGAGACACATCGGCGCCGGCGTCGACGCCGTCCTGCCCGGCCGAGACATCGACCCCGGCCGAGGCTCCGCCGCCGGTGAGCTCGTACTGGCGGACCCAGTCGACGTGCATCGCCGCCCCGCCCGAGGCGTCACCGCCGAAGTAGTCGAGCTGGATGGTCAGGTGCATCGGCCCGGGCGGGTTGTGGGACTTGTCGTCGTCGGTGAACCACGGCTTGCCATCGACGAGGTAGGTGATCTTGTCCGGGGTCCACTCCACGGCGAAGGCGTGCCACTCGGTGGCGTCGACCTCGACCGAACCCTGGGTCTGGGAGTTGTCCGAGCCGTAGTGCAGGAACCCCTCGACCTTCTGCCGGGTCCCGTCGGAGATCTCCATGAAGTCGACCTCGCCGCCCTCGGGCCAGTTCTCCGCGGTCGGCCAGAGCAGGAACAGGGTGTGCAGGCTCGATGCGGCGGGGGCGGGGGACTGGGCGCAGCCCTCCCAGCGGCCGTACTGCTGGCTGTTCGGGGACCAGGCCATCCCGCCCGCGTCGCCGTTCTCCGAGCCGGTGATGGTCAGCTGCCCGTTCGACACCGAGATCGCCTCAGGGGTGCGGCGGCCGTTCCCGGCGTGGCCGGGGCCGTCGTAGGCGTTCCAGTCCCCGGAGACCGAGCTGCCCTCGAACTCGTCGGAGACCTTCGGCTTGCCCCAGCCGAGCGTGTCCGCCGCGGTCGTCTTGCACTGACCGCCCGCACCACCAGAGCCCGACCCCGAACCGGACCCGGACCCCGATCCGGAGCCGCTGCCCGATCCGGAGCCGTTTCCGTTCCCGGAGCCGTTTCCGGATCCGGGGGCAGTACCCGAGCCGTTCCCAGCTCCGCCGGAGCCGTTCCCGCCGGAGCCGGACCCGCTGGAGTTGCCGGAGCCGGGTTCGTAGCACTGGGCCGGGATGAAGCCGGGCTTGTTCGCGCCGACATCGAGCAGGGCCCGGCGCAGCTTCTCCGCCCGCGCGGAGGTGTCCCCGGTGAGCTCGGCGAGCACGTGCACCGCGGTGATCCGCCACCCGCACTCGACCCCGCCCGCGGGGGCGGCGGCCGGGACGAGCCCGGACGCGGTCAGGGTGGTGGTGAGCGCCAGCGCGGCGCCCACCACCAGCTGGGGACTGATCACCGGGGACCACCGGGGTCAGTCGGCGGGGTGCGGAACCCGTGGCTGGCCAGCCCGTAGGTGCGCCGGCCCTGGAAGCCCTCGGCGACAGTCGCGGCGAGCTCGAGCGCGGCGTCGCGCGCAGCCGGGGTCAGGGCGTCGAAGTCGATGATCCCGCCGGCCTGCAGGTGCGGATCCGGGGGAAGCACGATCACCGCGCGGCAGCGTTCGGCGAAGAAGTCGCGGATGACGCGGTCGTTGATGTCGGGGCTGTGCCGGTCGTAGGACAGCACCACCACCGCGTCCTCGGTGAGGTGGCGGTAGCCGTTGGCGGCCAGCCACTTGAAGGTGCGCCGGGCACGCGAGGCGCCGTCCTCGGTCGGGGCGCCGACGATGACCAGGGAGTCGGCGTGGCGCAGACTGCCCTGCATCGCCGAGTGCACGATCCCGGTACCGGAGTCGGTGATGATCGCGTTGTAGAAGCGGTACAGAACCCGCAGCGCAGCCTCGTAGTCGCCCGCGGAGAACATCTCCGCCGCCTCCGGCTCCAGGTCGCTGGTGAGGACTTGCAGGCGTCCGGCGAGATGGGTGTAGCCGGCCAGGTCGGTCGCGGAGCGGATTTCGTCCAGGGCGTTGAGCAGGTCGCGCACAGTGGTCTTCGCGGCCTGGGCCTCGCCGACGAGGCGGTCGCCGAGGGTGCCGGCGTCGGGGTTGGCGTCCATGGCGATGACCCGGTCGCCGCGGTGCTCGGCGAGGGCGAGCCCGAGCAGCGCGGACACGGTGGTCTTGCCGATCCCGCCCTTGATCGAGCCGACGACGACGCTGTGCGGGCCGGGCAGCGGGGTGCGGATCTTCTGCAGCTGGTCACGCAGCCGGGCCTCAGCCTCGGACAGGCCGGGGTTCCAGCGGCCGCCGGTCAGCTGGTAGGCGAAGTGGCGCCATCCCTGCTGAGGACGGGCACGCCGTTCGCGGACCACCCCCGACAGCACCCCGGTCTCCTCGTCCCACGCCGGGCGGAACGCCTGCGGATCCTCCGAGACAACCGGGTCCCGATGAGCCGGGGCGGGGGGCGGGTCCGCCGGGGCGGGCGCTGACACGGACGACGCTGCCGAAGACGACGCTGCCGATGACGACGCTGCCGATGACGGCGCCGGCCGACCGACCGGTTCGGCCCTCGTCAGTGGTGGCTCGGCGAGGAAGCGCTCCGGCGCGGGCGCCGCCGGGCGAGATGGCGAGCTGCTCGGCCAGTTCGCCGACGCGCTCGCCGGCGCGGCCGGGGGCTCGGGTTCGGTCGCGGGGACCTGGGCCCCGTCGTGCCCGGTGGTCGGAGCGGCCCATCCGGCGCCCGCGTCCAGCCAGGACGGGGCAGCGGGGGTGTTGTTGGTGCCGTTGGACGAGGACATCAGCAGCTACCTCTTGGTGGGGGTCAGGAGGAATCGGTGGGACGCAGGTGCGGGTCGACGACCAGGTGGCCGTCGTCGTCACGGGTGATCGGGACCGTCATCCGGACCCAGTTCGCCTCGGTCGCCACCCACGTGGGGTCGGCGTCGGGAGGCGCACAGGAGGGGCCCACGACTCCGGTCAGCTCGGACTCGACCGCCGTGGGGTGCGCCGCCGGTTCGTCGGGCTGCGGGCAGGCGCGCGCGTACGTGGTGACGCGGACGATCACCTCGACGAACACCACCGTGTCGCTGGGCCGGTAGATCCGGCCCGGTAGCGGTGAGTCGGCGCGCTGCCTGCCCGCGCCCGACCACCCCCAGGTGCTGGCCTGGGGGTCAGCGAGCAGAGGCCGCAGTACCTCTGCCCGACGGCTCGGGTCGTCCTCGTCGAAGGACTGGAAGTCGGCGGCGAAGCGGCCGGCGAAGCTCGCGGCCTCGGGATCGGAGATCGGCTCCAGCGACCGCACAGAACGGGAGAACGACTCCCGCGCTGGGGTGTGTCGGGCGACCGTTCCGGGCCTGCCGTTCCTGCGTCGAAGCGAGGGCAGCTCGCTGTCGAGAGGCACCTGCGGTGCGGCGAGGTCCGGCTCCTCCGGACGCACCTGCTCAGGGCCGGATGGGGGGAGGGGGGAGGGGTTTGCGGTCTGCTGAGGTTTCGCGAGGTCGGTGAGGGCGACCGGGGTGGCCTCGGTAGCGGTGGTCGCGGTGGGCGGTTGCTGCGCGGTGGTCGGCTGCTGTGCGGCGGGCGCGGCGTCGTCCTCGTGCGCTACGTCGGCCGTCTGCTCGGCGGGTGCGTCTGCTTTGACGGTTGGCACGGTCCAGGGGCCGAGCGGGCCCAGACCAGGCGTCTCGCGGCGCTGCGGGTCGGGTGCAGATGGTCGCCGGGCCGTCGTGGGCTCTTCGACCGCCGATGCGTCGTGGAGGGCGGTGGCCGTCGCACCGAGCCCAGGAGCAGTTCGCCACTGAGGACCGGTCCGAGATGTTCGCGCCTTCGGCATCACACACGTCCTGCGGGGCCGGGGTGGGCGGTGTGCAGCACCGCGATCAGATGAGCCGTCACGGCACACCTCCTTAGCCTGGTAGCTGATGCTCTGTGTTGTTCTCCTAGGAGAAATCAACAGCAGCAACTATCCTGTCGTCGTTTCGGGATGTCAACGTGTTCTGACCTGCAGATTCGAGGTCACTCAGCGGGTTCCCGCCGGGGTGGCTGCCGGGGCCGAGGAGGCGCGCAGACGTGAAGGCCGACCTCGGCTTCCTGGGACCCGTCGGCCCGGCTACCGTCGCCCCGATCCATCAGTGGCACTCCGCGCCTCGGGCCGGAACCGCATCACGGAGGAGGACGCGGGTGGCCGAGCAGTCGGACGTCTCCGGCGCCTCGCTGGCTGATCGGCTGAACCGGATCGTGGCGACGGTCCATCCGGCCGACCGCGGTCCCTACACCAACGAGGAGATCGTCAACGGCATCCGCGAGGCCGGCGGGCCGTCGCTGTCCGTGCCGTATCTCAATCACCTGCGGAGGGGGCGGCGCGACAACCCCACCAAGACGACCTTGGAAGGCATCGCCCGCTTCTTCCAGGTGCCAGTGGCCTATCTGTTCGACGACGACCTCAGCGAGTCCGGCGACCCCGACCGTCACCTGCTGGCGGTGGTGCACAACGCCAACTTGGAGAGCTTCGTCGAACTTGTCGCTGAGCTGCCGGAGGAGACCCGACAGTCGGTGGCCCGCATCGTCGAGGACTTGCACCGGTTGCACGGTGGACGGCGCGCGGGCCGCGGCTAGGACGAGTTCGTTCGCACCTGAGCCTCCAGAGCCAGATGGATCGCCAGCAGGGAGCGATTCAAGTCCGCCACCCGGGTGAGGTACTCCCCGGTCGACCCGCTGAGCTCCTCGACCGCTGAGGGAGTGAGGGGGTCGGTGGGGTCCCGTCGAAGCACTGACATCGCCCCGATCGCCGCGGTGGCGACCGCTGCCAGTTCGTCGTCCAGGGCCGAGAGCAGGGCTTCGGCAGACGAGGAGGACAGGGCGAGGATCTGCTCGCGAGTCCGCGTGAGCTCGCTGTGGTGTCGGGCTTGCTCGCGGCCCATCAGGAGGGCTACGACGTCCGGGGCCAGCCGGGGCCGTGGCGCGGCGTCGAGGCTCTCGGACGCGGCAGCGGGTAGAGGTTCGGTCACGGCGACCTCCTTGTGTGCGTGCCCCGCCATGTCGCCGTCCGGAGGGGCTGCGGCCTGTGCGGCTGCTGTCATCACGACTGGTGGCCTCCCAACGCTGTGGCCGGCTGTCGATCGCGGCGATCACCATCCGTCACTGCCGCCTCCTCGCTCCTGTCGATGAATCCGACCGCAGCGGAAGAAGCGCGACCGAACGGGAGCGTAAACTGAGATAGAAGGTACTTGTCAACTGGTGTGGAACGCTGCGTTGCATCCGGCAAGGTCGGGAGCGGTCCCGCGTGGTGCAGAGCTGCTCTCGGCCTCGAGGTGCAGGGAAGGCGCTGGCGTGCAGGAAGTTCGCGACGTCGGTTCGGGGTCGGCGTGTTGAGCGCTTGCTGCCTCCTCGGTCCTCGGAGTCGGTGAGCGCGGCTGAGGCTTGGTTTCCTGCACTCCTACCGGCTAGTCTCTACTGACGTAGAAAGGGGGAGCGAGTTGACGACCACGACCCCGTCGCCACCGGTCGACCGCGACGCTCGCACCGAACATGACTGAAAGTGACGCCAACGCCAGCGACGCAGCTGCGCCGTCCGAGCGCGCCACGCTGGCGGAGAAGCTCAACGCGCTGTTCGCCAACATCGTCGATCCGGCAACCGGGCGGCCCTACAGCAATCCCGGGGCGGCGACCGCGATCGAGCGCATGGTCGAGGCGCTTCCCGAGGCCGACCGGGCAGGCCGGGTGATCTCCCAGCAGTACATCTGGCAGCTGCGCAAGGGTGTGAAGACCAACCCCACGGTGAAGCACCTTGAGTCGCTGGGGGCCCTGTTCGGAGTGGGAGCGGACTACTTCCTCAACGAGTCGCGGTATCAGCAGGTCGCCCGCGAGCTGGAGACCCTCAAGACCCTGCAGGAGACAGGAGTGGAGCAGCTCGCCCTGCGGGCCCGTGATCTGTCCCCCGCCGGGCTGGCCGCGGTCGAGGCTGCACTCGAGCACGCCCGCTCGTTGGAGGGGCTGCCTCCACGCCGCGAGGACCCCACCGGGCTGGACAAGAAGCGCCGGACCTACTGACACCGCCCCACTGACGTGCCGGATCGGGCGCGGCCGCGATCGGGCTGTCGACGTGCAGCCTCGGTTTAGGCTGCGCCCGTTCGCACTCGATGCCGACGCCACGGCTACGACCGGCAGAACCCAGTAGGCCAGGAGGAGCACGATGGACGAGGCCGCCGTCGCTGCCGGCGACAAGCCGGGGCTGACCTTCACACCCCCCACGGAGCTGTTCGCCGACCCTGAGCGGGAACGCCGTTGGCGAGCACGGGTCACGGGAACGACGCTGGGGCTGCCGCACTCGGCGGCCCGCCGTCCCGAGCGCAGCATGCTGGGCAGCAACCGGTCGGGGACCCACGAGCTGTGGCTGTGGGACCGCGAGGCGGACTCGCTGGTCCAGGCGACCGAGCGAGAGTCCGGAACCGAGCACGGAGCGCTGTCCGCCGACGGTGAGTGGCTGTGGTGGTTCAACGACACCGGCGGGAACGAGTTCGGGCACTGGGTCCGCCAGCCCTTCGACGGTGGCACCGCGAAGGCAGTGGCCCCCGAGGCCGGCGACGGCATCGCCAGCGGGCTCGCGCTCGGGCACGGGCCGAGAGGTGCGGTGGCGGTGTTCGCCCTCGCGGTGCGTGAGGGCATCGCGGTCTGGAGGCAGTTCGAAGGTCAGCCGGCCGAGGCCATCTACCGGCACGAGCAGGACGGCATGTCCGGGCCCATCGCGCCGGACGGCAGCCGAGTGGCAATCCGCCACTCCGAGCACGGCGACGCCAGCACGCCCGGCATCCGGGTCCTCGACGTCGACAGCGGCGACTCCGTGGCAGAGATGCGGGACGAGGGCAAGCAGCTGCTCCCCATCGGGTTCGCGCCCGCCGCGGGAGATCCGCGGCTTCTCGTGCGCCACGAGCGCCGAGGGCGCCACGAGCTGCTGCTGTGGAACACCGACAGCGGGGAACAACAGGAGCTGGCCATCGACCTGCCCGGCCAGGTGGACGGGATCTGGCTCGACGCCGAGACCCTCGCGATCCGGCACACCCACCACGCCCGCGTCACGCTGCACCTGTGCCGCGCGGACGGCTCGGACCTGCGAGAGATCGGCCCGAGCGACGGATCGGTGCTCGACGTCGAGCGCCGCCCGGGCGGCGCGCTGGAGTACAGCTGGACCTCCTCTCAGAAGGCGCCACGGGTCTATCGGTGGAGCCCGAGCGACGGCTCGCAGCCGCTGTTCCCCGACTCGCCCGATGCGCCGCCCGACGGCGCCCCCGCCTCGGTCGAGTGGGTCGACGGGCCGGGAGGGCCCATCCCCGTGCTGGTCGTCAGACCACAGAACGCCCCGTCGACACCGGGCCGCACCCTGTTCTGGCTGCACCCCGGCCCCGACCTCGATGACGCCGACGTCTACTCCCCGCGGCTGGCCGTATGGGCTGATGCGGGGTGGACCGTCATCGCCACCAACTACCGAGGTTCCACCGGCTACGGTGCCGCCTGGCGGCAGGCCATCGTCGGGCGCCCCGGCCTCACCGAGCTCGAAGACCTCGCCGCGGTCCACGGCTGGGCCCTCAGCCAGGGGCTGGCCGACCCGCAGTCCTGTCTGCTGGCCGGCTCCTCCTGGGGCGGGTACCTCACGCTGCTCGCGCTCGGCCTGCAGCCGGAGCGCTGGCGCGGCGGGATCGGTGTCGTGCCGGTGACCGACCACGCCATGAGCTACGAGCTCGGGCAGGAGCCGCTGCGTGCGATGGCCCGGGCGCTGTTCGGCGGGTCCCCGGAGGAGGTACCTGAGCGCTATGCCGCCGCGTCGCCGCTGGCAGTGGCCGAGCACGTCCGCGCACCGGTCGCGATCATCGCCGGAGAGAACGACACCCGGATCCCGATCCAGCAGGTCGACGCCTACGCCGACAAGCTCAGCAGCCTCGGGCGGGCCCCGGCGGTCTACCGCTTCGGCGGCGGGCACGGAAGCCAGGTGAGCGGCACGCTGGAGGAGTTCCTGCTGATCTCGGTCAGCTTCGCCGAGGCCGTCATGGCCGTCGCCCCCGGCGCCCCGACTCCGGACACCGGGCTGCAGCCCCGCTGACCGGTGAACGGGAGGACACCGATGGATTCCAGACCCGACGGACCCACCCCACCTACCCAGCGGCAGCGACGGCTGCCCCTGCTGAATCTGCCCCGGCCGGCCCTGGCCTACGTCATCGCGGTCGAAACACTGGCGATCGCGCTCGTCGTCGCCGCTCCCACCCGGGCAGAACCGGCACAGATCGGGTTGGCCGCGCTCCTCGTCGCCGCCTGCATCCTGCAGCACGAAGCGGCGCTGTCGGCCGAGCGCGGATACCGGCGCGCGACCATCAAGCGGGAGAGCACCACCGAGACCGGCCACCTGGTCACCAACTCCGTCTACACCGTGGTGGCCGCACTGCTGTTCCCTCCCGCTCTGATCGCCGCGACCGTCGCCGCGATCTACGGGTACCGGATCCTGCGCATCGACCGCCCCCGCATCCCGCGTGAACGGGGGCCGGTCTACCGCACGATCTTCACCGCCTCCACGGTGGTCATCGCCGGGATCGCCGCCCACTACCTCGCGGCCGCGCTGGGCCTCGACCTCGCCGCCGGCGCGACGACCTTGGTGCCGATCGCCTCCACAGTCCTGGCACTCCTCGCCTACACCTCGGTGCAGGCAGGTCTGGTCGCCGGCATCGTGTTCCTGGCCGCCGGACGGCTCGCAGCCCGCGACATGGTGACCGACCTGCGTCAGCACGGCTTCGAGCTGGCACAGCTCTGCATCGGGGCGGTGGTGGCGTTCATGCTCGCCTCCTCCTCACCGTGGCCGGTCCTGCTCCTGGTCCCCACCCTCTGGCTGCTCTCGCGCAGCGTGCTGGTCTCCACGGTCGGGACCACCGACCACGACGACGGACTGCTCAGCCCGGGGACCTGGCACCGGGCGGCGACAGCGGAGCTGCAGCGGGCGCGCAAGCGCGGCACCGCCCTCGGAGTACTGGCGGTCGACCTCGACGGCTTCCGCCGCATCAACGACGCCTGGGGAGTACGGGCCGGGGACCATCTGCTCGACGAGGTCGCGCGGATCCTGCCCACAGCGGTCCGGGCCGGAGACATCGTGGGAAGGATGCACGGCGAGGAGTTCGTGATCGCCGCCCCGGCCGCCGATCGGCACGACCTGGAGGTCCTGGGCGAGCGCGTCACCGCCGCCGTCGCCGCGATCGACACCGCCGCGGTCCTCGACGTCGAGCACGGCACCGCCCCCCGACTCACCGCCAGCGTCGGCGCGGCGGGGTGGCCCGACGCCGCCGACAGCATCGACCAGCTGCTCACCCGAGCCGACGCCGAGCTCAACCGGGCGAAGTCGCAGGGCGTGGGCACCGTCAGCGTGGCCACCACCGCAGTGACCAGCGAAGCCGCCGCCATGGTGGCCCGCACCACCGCGGGGGGAACAGCCGGATGAGGGCGCAGAGAACCCACGGTCACAGACGGCGACGCGAACGCCAGTAGCGTTCCTCCATCGGATCACTACTCGTTGAGGCTCGTCCGGGGTAGACCTACTGTGATCAGTTTCCGGCCGAGGGACATGAGATGCGGGTACGCAGACGCGCACAGAGCGAGGAGCCGGCGAGCTGGACCCAGCTCGTCGCCCGCGCCCGCCGCAAGCTCCGCGACGAGGGACTCGAACCCTGTCCGGAGTCTCAGGTCGACCTCGAGGCGTTCGCGGAACGGCTCGGGCAGGCCCGCGGGCTGACCATCCGCCTGCTACCGGTCGAGCTGGGGGCATCGGCCCGTGAGCTGTGCGGGCTCTGCACGGTTCCCCGTCCCGGCGTCGCGGTCGTCTTCTACGCCCACGCGGCCAGCGAACTCGCCCGGCGCCACAACATCGCCCACGAGCTCGGCCACCTGTTCTTCGACCACCAGGCCCACAGCGCCCGGTTCCGCCCCAGCTTCAGCACGGTGCTGTCGGACTCCCAGCAGCGGCTCAGCGCATGGATGGGCAACGATCCGTCCTACGGCGCCCACGACGAAGCCGAAGCCGACGCCCTCGGCGCGGCCCTGCTGGGCTACGGACCGGGCAGACGGTCGCACCGCTGGGTAGCCACAGCCGAGGTGCGTGCCGCGGCCGCTCGTCTGGAGTCCGCGTTCACATGAGGCCCCGATGCACCTGACCCTGAGCCTCATCGCCGCGACCACGCTGCTGCTGGCCGCGGTGCTGGGACTGCGCCGGCGAACGCAGCCCGCGGTGGGGATCACCGTCGCAGCCCTCTTCGCCGGTGTCGCCGCGCTACTGGGTGCTGTACCCAGCCCCGGGACACCGACGGCGCGGGCCTACCTTGCCGCCGGGATCCTCGTCGCGATCGGGCTGGCAGGGACCGGACTGTTCACCACGGCAACAGCGCTGTCGCGCCGCCTCCACGCGATCTCACCGATCGCTGCCGGAGGCGGTGTTCTGCTCGCCCAGATCCTCCTGCTCGTCGACGGGGCCCTGCTCCCGCTCGTCGAGCCTCGCACCGGCGGGAGCTGCTACCCCCAGCTCGTCATGCTCACCGGTCTGACCCTGGTCTGGCCGATGGTCGGCACCGCAGTGCTGATCGGGCACGGCCGACGGGTGCTGCGCTACATCCCCAGCACTGCCATGCAGACGACCCTGCGGCTGTCCGCTGCACTGTTCGTGGCGGCCTTCGCCGCCCTCGCGGTGCTCGCCGCGCTGCAGCTGCACCCCGCCGCCAGCCCGGTAGCCCAGGGAGCGCTCGCCGCGAGCGACGTCGTCCTGCTCTGCTGCGCGACCCTGCTCGGCCTCGGGCTCGTCGCCACCCGCCTGAGCGGCCCGCTGCAGCCGGTCATCGAGCAGGTCCGGGCCGCCGGCCTGTTCCTCCGGCTGCGCCGGCTCGAACGTGTCCTGGTCTCGGCAGTGCCGAGCTGGCAACAGAGCGAGGCCATCGCCCGGCCGAGCCTGCTGCGGGAGCGCCCGGACGCGGCGCTCTACGCGCGGATGGTCGTCATCTGGGACACGACACGCGCCCTGCTCAGCGGGGTTCCCACCCACGTGGTGTCCGCAGCGGTCGACTTCGCTCGCGAGCACGGCTCCGGCACCTCCCCCGACCGCCGGGCGGCGCTGGCCGAGGCCAGCTGGCTGGCCTGGGCCCTACGGGGCGGGCGCGGCGACGGTCCGGACGCGACGTTCCAGGTCCTCGACGCCGAACCGCCACCCCGTACCGGCGAGCTCCTGGCCGAAGCACGCCTACAGACCGAGGTCTCCACACAGCTGCGACACGGGCGACTGGTCGAGCCCTTCCTGCGACACCTCCAGAGCACCGAAGCCGAAGACGCTGCGCAGGGGAGCGCCGTCGGCCAGGAGCCGGACCGTCAGCGGGTTGCGCCGGACTCGTAGCGGAACAGGACGGCGAGCTGGGGCACCGACCGGCGCACGTCCCGTGGCGAGGCGACGGCCAACATGGTCAGGTCCTCAGCCGCAGCCCACAGCTGGTCGGTGGAGGACAGATCACCGTCGCGAGCGCGTTCGGTCAGACGTGTGATCGCGGCGTCGCTGCGCGGGCTCACGTGCGCGACCCGCCACAGCAGATGACGAGCGGCGGCACAGAATGCATCGTCCGGCCGGGCGGCCTGCTGACTGTCGAGATGGGCGAGCAGCTCCCAGGTCGGCTCTCCGACGCTGGGACGCACCGCGAACAGCGGGCGCGCACCTTCCCGCTCCCGGACCGCGTGCTCCCTGCTACTCATCCGGCTCGACCAGACCACGAAGCCGACTGCAGCGGTGACCAGCAGAAGCACCTGCAGCGCCTCGGTCGCCATCACAACAGCTGCCGCGAGCCCTCCGCCGGCCAGCAGCGAGACCACGACGAGGCGCGCCCGACGCGGCCCGGTGGCGGACACGTCGTCGGCAGCGTCGGACAGCAGTGCCGTCATCAGCGGTCGGGGCAGAAGGGGATCGGCCACGACCAGCTGGCCTGCCCGCGGCAGCACCGCGCCCCACCAGGTCAGCTCCGCGCCGACCGGTGACGAGGCGGCAGCTCCGCTGAGCTGCCAGCTGTTGCGTGCCGCCACCGACGCAGCCTCCGTGAATGCTTCTCGCCCGCTGAGCCCCTGCCGCGCTCACCCAACAGCATGACGCTGCGAATACAACACATCGCGCGTCGTGGGACTAGCCATTGGAGCACCCCGTCACCCAGTGAGTCCAACCGCCTACACGAAGCGCAACGGATCTTGTGACGCAAGGTAGTTGCAGATGGCAAAGGCAGCGTGCCGGGAGTGTTCGGCGCGACCGTCGACGTCCCCGAGGGCATGCGTCAGGGCCGAGATCGGCACACCGGCGCTCAGCGCGAGCGAGACGAAGGTCTGCTCCAACGCCGCCGGCGTCACCTGCCGGTCCAGGCCGACCGCCGCCGCGACCGCAGTGAAACGCTGGGCGGCCTCCACCGGCGAGAGCCGCTCGCCGGCGTCCAGCGCCCGCAGCAGCGGTCCCTCCGATCGCCCGGCGGTGCACTGCGGCAGGGCCGCGGCGGTCGCCGCCGCGAGCGGGACCACCGACCGTCGCCCCCACCGTCGAGGCAGGCGAACCACAGGCAGGCCGTCGGTCGAGGCGACGTGCTCAACGTCCAGGCTCAGAGCCTCGCCCACCCCGAGCCCGTTCACCGCGACGAGAAGCGACAGACCCAGGATCGGCGCGTCGATCACCTCCGCGGTGTCGAGCAGCCAGATCAGCGCCGTGGGCTCGAGGGCGCCATCGGGGGCAGCGGCGGAGGCAGGACTCGGCAACACCGCCGAGGCCCCCAAGGAGGTGCGCGGTTGCGCGGCTGCGTCGTCAGCAACCGTCGACCGGAACTGCTCCAGGACCGTCTCGGCGCGCTCCCGGTCCCGGTAGGTATGGCCGACCGGGGCCGTGGCCAGGAACGCCCGTATCGCCATGGGATCCAGAACCAGCGGATCGGAGCCCTCGCGGCGACACCAGCGCTCCCACGCCCCGAGCACCTGACGCGCCGTGCGGCGTGCGCCCCCTGCACAGGCGTGAGACACGAACTCCGCCGACTGCCGCAGGAAGCCCGCGTCGCCCGCGTCGTCCACCTGTCCGGCACCGCCCGCGTCGTCTCTACGCACGCCCTCATGCTCCAGGGCGCGGCGACGGCACCGACGGGCCGGGCGGGGGAGCGGCAGGCGGAGGCGGAGTGGGGCCGTGGCTGACGAGGACCCGGTTCCGCCCGGCGTTCTTCGCCGCGTAGAGCGCCCCGTCCGCGGCCGCGAGCAGAACGTCGAGATCGCGGCCGGCCTCCGGGTAGACCGCGGCCCCGATCGAGGCGGTGAGAGCGGAGACCTGCATCGGGAGAGCCTCGTCGCCGTCGACCTCGACCGTCAGGGCCTCGATCCTCCGACGGATCCGCTCTCCCACGTCACGGACTGCTCCGCCGTCGCGGCCGGCCGGCACCCGCACCCCGGCCAGGGCGATGACGAACTCCTCCCCGCCGAAGCGTCCGGCGGCGTCGCGGTCACGGATCTCGGCCTCGATCACCTCGGCGACCGCGCGGAGCACCGCGTCACCGACCAGGTGCCCGTAGCGGTCGTTGACCTCCTTGAAGTAGTCGAGGTCGAGGATCAGGACGCCGACGTTGGAGCGGTCGCGCTCCGCCGCGTCGAGCAGCTGCAGCGCCTGCGAGCGCCAACCCTCCGCGTTCAGCAGGCCGGTTTTCGCATCCGTCGCCGCCCGTGTCTCGAGCTGCCTGATGAGAGTGGTCTGTTCCATCAGAACGAGCGCAGGAATCAGCAGTGCCACGAGCGGAAGGTGGTCCGGCATCACCGCGTAGGCCACGATTGCGCCAAGACTGAGCGTGGCGGTCTCCAGTGCGATCTCGCCGCCGGCCAGGATCGCCAAGAACTTGCTCCCGGGCTGAGCCAAGCGGATAACGCTCACGACGAGCAACATGTTCGTGCCAGTGTAAACCGCTAGACACGCCGCAATCTCAACGATCGCGAACCATGAGTTCGACCCGTCGAAGCCTAGTCGGACCGCTGCGACCAGATAGACGGCCAACACGACGGTGGACGTCGAGTAGAACTGTCGATGGGGAGGGGTCCCGGCGGGCCGAAAGACGCGGAAGTACAGATGGGTATAGCTGACGATCACGGTGCACGCTGCCAGTAGAGGCGGCAGCAACAACGCACCCGCGAATGTCCACACCGAACTCAGGTCGATATACCTGGTCTCTGCGATGCGGCGGCGCAGTCGCTCAGCGCGTAGTGAGATCTCTGCGTGCACGCCGCTTAGGACCACCAGTGCACCCGCGGTCAGCCACACCGACAGCCCGCGGGGGACGCCGTGAATGACGATGTCGACAGTGAGTAGGCACACAGCTGCGAGTTCGACTGCGACAAGTAACGCCCGAACGCGAGGCGGAAGTGACCAGAGCCGCCACGCCGACAGCCTTGACCGGAGGATGCTCCGGTCGGCGTGTCGCGCGGTGGATGAGGTCACGAAAATCCTCGAATCGTAGATCGTTTTTTCCCGTCTCAGCATAGACGGCGGCGAGCGGTTGCATCCCAGCTCAGTTGTGTCGCTCTCATCGATCCGAAGGTCGCCGGGAGGGCCCAGAATCGGCTATCAAGATCAACTGTGTCGCTGACGTGGCGATGTTTCTCGCCTACCCTGTCGAGGCCGTCGCGAGCCGGGGCGACCTCGGACGCGGGTGTGGTCGGCAGAGCTGCGCCGCAGCTAGGCCATTTGTCGTAACCCGGCGGAAGTCGCCACGACGAGAGGGGGAGCTGTGCGTAACTGGAACTGGTAATGAGTAAAGAGCCTGAGCGTAAAGGTGTCGGACTCGATTGAAAGGGGCTGTAATGCGCAACTGGAACTGGTGAACGAGGCAGGCGAATGAAGCAGGCGACGGAAGCGGGGCTCGATGAGATGGGATCTGGTGAACGTGCGTAATTGGAACTGGTGAACTGGAGTCGATGATAAGTCGTGACGATTGGAGGTAGCGAGATGCGTAACTGGAACTGGTGACAGGTGGTCGGGTCATGGCGGGTGAGAAAGAAGGGAAGGTGCGGGTAATGCGTAACTGGAACTGGTGACGGCGCTGTCGATGGGTCCGCATGTCCTGTGCGAAGGAGGGGTTTGAGTGCGCAACTAGAACTGGTGAACGTGGAGTGGCCTGTTCTTGCGGCTATAGGAGGGAGTGTGCAGTGCGCAACTGGAACTGGTGAATGCATCCCGCTGGTAGGTATCGCGTGAAGGGAGATGGCTCGTGCGCAACTGGAACTGGTGACTCGACGATTCCTGGGGATTCGCGAAGAGAGAGGAGAGGGCTCGTGCGCAACTGGAACTGGTGAACGGTTGGGACCGTCAGGTCGAACGACTAGGAAGGAGGATGGATGCGTAACTGGAACTGGGGAAGCGATTCTGATCGAAACAAGCAAGAGAGGAGAGGCGACGTGATGCGTAACCGTGTGTGGATCTGAGGTCTTCACTGGCGACGGCCAGGCGGTGAAAGTGCGAAGCACGACGACGGTGAGGCGGTGGGGAGCCCGAGTGGAAAGTCCTCGGCACCCCCACCGCTCACAGCGCTCGGGCCGACCCAGACACCGCCAAGGCCGCGAGCCCGACCCCGGCGACGGCGGCGGTGACCGCCACCGCAACGCCAGGGGAGGACCACTCGGCGAGCAACCCGGCCGCGAGAAGGCCGATCCCCTGCGCGCCGATCAGGCCGGCGGCGGCAAGCCCGGTCGCGCGCCCCCGGGCCTTGGCGGGAGTCCGGCGCACGAACCCGGCCTGAGCCTGGATCAATGCGGCGGCCACGGCCGCTCCGCTGAGCGCCCACAGCGCGGCGACCGCAACGACCGACGTCGCGATCGCGCTCACCATCAGGGGGACCCCCGCGACCACCGCAAGCGGGAGCATCCAGCGCTCCCGGGCCCCCTGGGGGACCCAACGGGTGAAGACGATCGCCCCGACGACGCTGCCGGCCGGGATGGCGGCCAGCAGGATCCCGACGGCGACCGGACCAGCGCCCAGCTGCGCGGCGTACGGAGCAGCCACCCCCTCAGGGGCGATGTAGGTCCCGGCCATCCAGACGACGAGGGCCAACGTGCGACGCGAGGGATCGGCGAACACCGTGTGCGCCCCGTCGGCGATGTCACGCCACCAGGAACGGACCTCGCCGGCCTCGGTAGCAGCGGGCGCCGCCCGAGCCGTGACCCCGGCGGTCAGCACGGCAGCTGAGAGGACGAAGGTCCCGGCGTTCGCCAGCAGAGCGGTCTGCGGACTCAGCAGAGCCAGCAGCGCGCCGCCGGTCGCGAACCCGGCGACCTGCGCGATCTGCCCCGTCACCTGGCGAACGGCGTACCCGCGTTCGAGCAGGTCGCCGCGCAGGATCTCGGGCAGCAACGCCCCCTGCGCCGCCGAGTGCGGGGAGCCCAGCAGCACCATGACCACGATCAGGGCGCACAGCACGGGTAGGGGGAGGCCTGGCCACGCCATCGGTGCGACCAGTGCCGCGCGGGCGAGGTCGCTGCCGATCATCACCCGGCGGCGGGGGTATCGGTCGGCGACCCATCCCAGCAACGCGCCGCCGAGGAGCGCGGGTAGGAAGGTCAACGCGTACACGGTCGCCGACAGGGCCGCCGAGCTCGTGCGGTCGTAGACCAGTACCGAGAACGCCACCCGAGCGAGCTGGTCGCCCAGGATCGAAACGACCTCAGCCGACCACAGCGCACGGAACTCTCGAAGCGCGAAGACCTGGGTCAGACGGCGGGGCCCAGGCGCGGCGGCTGCAGAGTCGGCATCGTTCATAGTCGGCGGCCGACCATGTTACGAACAGCAACACGCCGGACACCCAGGGTCCGATCCCGCACACTAAGCGAACAACACTCGCGAACAGCTGATCAGACAGCGCTCCGACCGAGGCACGGCATCCCTGCGTCGGGATGGCGCCACTGGCCGGTAGAACTACCGTCAGCCTCCTCGTGACTCGGGAGTGAGCCAGATGAGGGGGGCAGGGTGGTGGCGCAAGGGGACTCCGCGGGCTCGCGATCTCTGGCGGACAAGCTGAACTACCTGTTCAGCACGCTGGAGTCGCAAGGGCGGCCCACCACTCTCGACGAGGTGGTCGCGGGCATCCAGGCCTCCGGCGGATCGGTGTCGCGCGCGACGCTCAACCACCTGCGCCTCGGGCGCACCACCAACCCGTCGAAGGCAACCCTGGAAGACATCGCCCGGTTCTTCCAGGTGCCGGTCAGCTACCTGCTCGACGACCCCTACGCCCAGGTCAGCACCGAGGAACTCGAGGTGCTGCAGGTCGTGCGGCAGGCAGACATCGCCGACCTCGTCCGCGCCATCGGCCACCTCCGGCCGGCGACCCGCCGAGCGCTGGAGCAGGTCGTCGCTGATCTGCGGGCCATGCCGACGCCCGGACACACCGAGCGCACGGACCGCCCCTGACCTCCCCGCTCATCCGGCAGTGGGACTCGCGACCAGCCGCGACGGATGGCGGTAGTTCGGGCGCTGTTCCGGCGTCGCTGCGGCGCCGGGACCCACCGCGAAGTACTCGTTGACCAGCAGCGGAGCCGTCGCCGCGGAGGCGACCCTGTCCTGGCCTGTCCGGCCGTCGAGGACCAGCGGCCCCGCGTCGGTGTAGCCGTAGACCATGCCGTGCCAGGCGGCGGTGACCGTCGGTGGGACCCGCCCCGAGTCGCGGGTGATCCGCCACAGCTCGACGCCGGCGGCATCGAACCCGAGGACGGCGTCGGTCCCGACGTAGGGGGCGAGCGAGCAGATCGTGAGGGCCTGGTCGTCGGAGCGGCAGGACCAGCCCGGTTGGCCGTTGAGCGGACTGTCGACCGATCGCCCGGTCGCGACCTCCACGACCTGACTGCCTCCGGCCGGGCGTGACAGGCTGCTCAGGTCGACCAGCATCCGAGCTCGCCCGACCGGCCACACCGCGCTGCCCGTGAGCCCGGCCCAGCGGGTGCTGCCGTCGCCGATGCTCAGGCCGCGCAGTTCCCGCTCGACGAGGTCGCGGACCTCGACGGCGACGGTGCTCTCTCCGACGAGCACACCAGCGACGCCGGGCGCGGACCACCGCAGGGTTCCCCCTGCCAGGTCGACCGCGGCGGTGTGAGCGGTGGCGGAGGTCGAGGCACTCACGACGGCCGTGGTCCCGACCACGCCGGCGACCGAGACCGTGAAGCCCGTCAGCGACTCCCCGAGCCACTCGGGAGGCAGAGGGACGGTGATGGAGGACAGCGTGCGGGCGGTGCCCGGATCCGCGGCGACCAGCTCGATGCCGCGGCGGGGCGGGGTGGTGCCCTGGCCGGGCTGCTCGACCGGCCAGGCCGCCAAGACCCGACGGCCCACGGGCAGGTCAGCCAGCACCGGGGCGCCGAGCACCGGCGGGGCACCGATCGCGGTCGGCCGGGACACATCCAGTCCGCTGAACAGCGGGGCCCGGGGAAAGCCGCCCACGATCGCCTCACCCGAGGTCAGGTCGACCCGGGTCAGGCCGGCATCGGACAACGACCAGCCATAGACGCCGTCGAGGACCTGCGGAGCCGGGAGCCCGGTGTCCCCACCGAGGGACAACGCAGCAGGCCCGAACGCCGTCGGGGGATCGAACGCCTGCCTGGCAGGCGGGGGCGGCGCCCCGGGGGCGTCGACGGGGGATGGGGCCGTGCACCCGACGAGGAGCAGCGCCGCGGCCGCGCCAGCGACCGCGGCTGCAACACGACGCCGCTGATCAGCGCGTGAACAGGTTGCTGCCCAGGTAGATCTGCCAGTCGGCGTCTTCAAGGCCGTGCCCCCCGGATCGCAGGTGATAACTCATCCCCGGGCCGCGGAAGCCCTTCCCCGTGGCCGGTGGCCAGCTGGTCGAGGACAGCCCGGTGTCGCCGAGCCCGTAGAGCTCATAGACCGGGGCGGCACCGAGGTAGGACAGGAACTCGCCCTGCGGGTCGGCGTTGCCGTCGTCGGCGGCCGAGGCGACCACGACCCGGCCCGGCGCGATCAGCGCGAGCAGCTCGTTCTGGTCCACCGGCAGGGCATCGGCGTTGCCGTCGAAACGCTTGTAGGTCTCGGGGAACCAGTGCGGGAACTGGGAGTTGATCGCCGAGATCGACTCGCCCGAGGAGTCGCGGCGGGCGAGCTTCGCTCCGGTGGAGCCGGAGTTGTTCGAGATGACCACCGGGAACCGCGGGTCCTGGGCGCCGGCCCACAGCGCGGCCTTCCCACCGCGGGAGTGTCCGATCACCGCGACCTTGCTCGGGTCGATGTCCGGGTCGGTCTGCAGGTAGTCCATCGCTCGGCTGGCGCCCCACGCCCACGCGCTGATCGTGCGGCCCGCGTCGGCCGGGAGGTCCTGTCCGGCGGGGTAGAACGCGTTGATCACACCGTTGCGGTAGGAGCCCGCGTCGTCGGGGGCGACTTCCTCGGCGTTGAGCGCGGCCAGGGCATAGCCGTCACCGGTGATCGTCGAGACCGGGGCGTAGCCCCCCGAACCCGGGTCGTCTCCCACCGAGCCCCGGTGGTCGATCAGCAGGAACGTGCCCTTCGGCGTGCCCGACGACGGGGTGAACAGCCGCAGCGAGAAGCTCGCCGTGCCCTCGGACCCGGTCACCGTGATCGTGATCTTCTTGGCCGACCCGCCGCCCCCGCTGCTGTCCTCGGAGAACGTCGTCTTCGTCGGTGCGGGCAGCGAGGTGCCGTAGACGTTGTCCTGGAAGGCCTTGAGCAGCTGCGGTCGGCGCTGCTGCTCCCACTGGCGCACGCTGGTGACACGACCACCGGAGTCCAGAGCGAGCGGATCCGGGACCTCCAGGCCGCCCAGCGGGACCGCCGCCCGCACAACCGCGGCGGCCACAGCCGGGGACCGGTCGACGCCGACCGTCGCCGATCGCGTCACCGCGACCTCGGACTCCTCGGCGGGGAGCACGGCCACGAGCAACGCGACAGCCCCGGCGACCACGCCAATCGGTGCACGCCGGCGGCGAGTCCCAGCCCTCATCCGACCGTCCATTCGTTGATACGAAGAAGGGTAGACGATCCAGTCAGATGGATCTAGGACATGGGCTCTACCGTCAGATGATGGAGGTTCAGGACGCGTCTGGGTCGCCGGATGCGGTGGTTCGGGTGTAGAGCAGCAGATCGCCTGGCTGGCAGTTCAGCTCGCGGCAGAGTGCCTGCAGCGTGCTGAAGCGGATCGCACGGGCTCTTCCTGTCTTGAGGTTCGACAGGTTTGCCATCGTGATACCGACGCGCTGGGAGAGTTCGGTCAAGGTCATCTCTCGGTTGCGAAGGACCTTATCGAGGGTGACTGTCACGGTCGGCTCGTCCTGCTCAGACGGTGAAGTCATTCTCTTCCTTGTACTCGAGGCCGACCCGCAGGGTCTCGCTCAGTACGGCTGTCAGCAAGGCCGTCGCGAGGCCCCAGCCAAGGGGCGCGAGGCTGAGTACGGCACGTAGGGAGCCATCTCCGAGACCGCTCACAGTGACGACCGACGCTGCGGAAGCGAACACCGACCACAGCAGCGCTCCACCGGCCACCAAGAGAGGCAGCTGACGCGCGAGGACGACGACGCGTCGGTCCACTCCGCCGGTGGTGATGCGCCCGGTGATCTGGAAGGCGCGTATGGCCGCAGGAACGACAGCGAGCGTGGCCAGGGTGAGCAGAATGCCTGCGGGAAGGGCAACCGACAGGGGGGTGGTGGCGAGAGGGATCTCCGCGCTGCCCAGCGAGGCTCGCGGGTCCAAGACGTTGGCTCCGATGGGTGGCTGCGCCAACTCGGTTGGAGCGGGAGCGTCGAACGCCACCGGGACCCGAAGGCCGGCTCCGCCGGCGCCGTAGCCGACCGTTGCGCCGATGACCGTGGTGAGCAGCATGAGCGGGGCGACCACGACCAGCCACAGCAGGGATATGCACAGAAGGACCCGGAGCACGGTGAGGCTCGCGCTCGCCTGAGTCAGCTTCATCGCATGCCCTCCTTATCCCAAATCGATGTTATCGAAGAACGATAAGCACTGCGGGGTGGGAGCGCAACAGCCCCCGAATCTCGACTGCTCGGCTGGACTTGCTTCACGCCCGAGGACAGTCCTGGCGACGCCGCCAGATGCCGTTCTTGGTCTGGATCAGCCCCAGCTCTCGAGGATTCAGGCAGATCCCGGCCGGCCGGTGGATGTCCCAGAGCTCGGTGTCGTCGAAGACGGCCCCGCAGCCGCCGAAGCGGCGGCAGCAGTGGGCCCGGTCGGCTCCCACCCACTCCCAGCCGGGTCACGTCCGGCGGAGTGGTGTATGAGATCGACTCCGCGTGATCTTGGTTCGGGATTCTAGGCGGTTATTGCCTCGGTTGTCATGAGTGCCTCGCTGCCGGTCGGTGCGGCTTCGGTGGTGACGATGCGGATGCGTGAGCGGGCCAGTAGATCGAGGCCCATGTAGCGGCGGTTCTCGGTCCACTCATCACTCTGTTCGGCCAGGACGGCGCCGACGAGGCGGATCAGGGAGTCGCGGCCGGGGAAGATCCCGACCACGTCGGTGCGACGGCGGATCTCCTTGTTCAGTCGCTCTTGAGGGTTGTTCGACCAGATCTGGCGCCAGACCTCGCGCGGATATGCGGTGAACGCCAGCAGCTCATCGCGGGCGTTGTCGAGGTGCTCGGCTGCGTCGGGCCAGCGCGCGGTGAGAGTGTCGACCACGCGTCCGTACTGGGCTGTGACGGCGTCGGCGTCGGGCTGGTCGAAGATCGTGCGCACCTGCGTAGCGACATGCGGCTGCGCCGACTTCGGAACACGGGAGAGCAGGTTACGCAGGTAGTGGGTGCGACACCGCTGCCACGCCGCACCCGGCAACGCCGAGGCGATCGCCGCCACCAAGCCGGGATGGGCGTCGGAGATGACGAGCTGGACCCCGGACAGGCCGCGGGCGACCAGACCGCGCAGGAACGCCAACCAGCCCGCTCCGTCCTCGCTGGAGGCCACATCCAGGCCGAGGATCTCGCGGTGCCCGTCGGCGTTCACCCCGGTCGCGAGCAGCGCGTGCACGTTGACCACCCGGCCGTCTTCGCGGACCTTCACCGTGAGCGCGTCGACCCACACGAACGTGTACGGGCCCTGGTCGAGCGGGCGCTCGCGGAACGCGGCGACCTGCCCGTCGAGGTGGGTGGCCATCTCGCTGACCTGCGAACGCGACAGCGACTTCACCCCGAGTTGTTCGGCCAGCTTCTCCACCCGCCGGGTGGAGACACCGAGTAGGTAGGCCGTGGCCACGACGGTGACCAGGGCCTGCTCGGCGCGGCGGCGGTGGGTCAGCAGCCAGTCCGGGAAATAGGAGCCCTGGCGCAGCTTCGGCACCGCCAACTCGATCGTGCCCGCTCGGGTGTCCCACTCCCGGGCCCGGTAGCCGTTGCGCTGGTTCGTCCGCTCGCTGCTGCGCTCGCCATAGCCGGCCCCGCACTGCTGATCGGCCTGCGACGACATCAACGCGTTCGCCGTCGTCGCGATCATCGTCTGCAACAGATCCGGCGACACACCCGCCGAGGCGAACTCCTCGACAAGCTGGGCAGGGTCCACACTGTGTGGTGCGGCCATCGTGGTGGTCCTTCCTGGAGTTCCTTGGTCGGTACTCGAGAAAGATCACGCGGTGGCCGTCTCACGTCACGACGCCACGCCGCTCACCAGCGACGAACCCGTACACCACCTCCGCGGACGTAACCCCCAGCCGCAACACCTGACCCGCACGATCTCGCCCACGATCGCCTGATCCTGTCATCCTCCGCCACCGGGCCAGCGGGCCCAGCCGAGCGCTCCGGGCTCGGGTGCCCTGGACGCCACGGCGGACGGACCCTGACCTCGGATTCGACGGCTATACGAGGTTGTCCAGGTCGCGGTCGAGTCTCAGCCCGCGCCAGCTGGGGTGCCGGAAGCGTCCTTCCGGCGTCCGCTGTCGGTAGGCGATCTCTCCGATCAGCCCCGGCCGTACCCAGCGGCGCAGGTGCATCGGTGTAGGGCTGGTCCATCGGCTGCGGCCGGTCGGAACGGTGATGGCGGGGGAGGGCTGCGCTCGCTCCGCCAGAAGTTCGAGCAGCTCTCGTCGTGTTGCGGCGGTGAAGCCAGTGCCCACGTCGCCGGCGAAGTGCAGCTGTCCGTGCTCATCGGGCAGTGCCAGGGTCAGTGCGGCCATGTCGCGCTGTCGTGTTCGGCTCGCTGTCCAGCCGACCACTGCGACGAGACAGGTGTGCCGGATGGCGTGCTTGATCCACGCGCGACTACGCCGCCCTGCCTCGTAGCGCGATGCCAGGCGCTTGGCGACGACGCCCTCCAGTCCTTGCGCGTCGACCGCGGCCAGGACGTCATCCGGTGCGACGTCGGTGAAGTTCCCGGGCACCGAGATCCGTGGTCCGGTGGGCAGGGCGAGGTCGGCCAGCAGGGCACGGCGGTCGCGGTAGGGCAGCCCGGTCTGCAACGCACCGGCCGCGCGGAGAACGTCGAACACCACGAGGGTGACCGGCACGCTGGCCAGCAGTTCGGGGCTGGGTTGGGTGCGCTGCATCCGCTGTTGGAGCAGCGTGAAGTCGCTGCGGCCGCGTTCGTCAAGGGCGACGATCTCGCCGTCGAGCATCAACCCGGCCGGCAGCTGCAGCGCGACGAGCTCGGGGTATCGGCCGGTGAGGTCGGTCCCGTTGCGCGAGCGCAGCCGCAGACCCGGCCGGGAGGCCGCGACGGTGGCCCGGATGCCGTCCCACTTGACCTCATACGCCCAGTCCGGCCCGGCCGGAAGCGGGCCGGCGGTCGCCAGCATCGGCTCGACCCACCCGACGTCGCTGCTCATCCGCCGCATCGTGGACCATCCCGCCTGTCCAGGACGTGTCCGAGGCGAACCACGACCCGATCCGGCGAGCACACCAGAGACGGCACGAGCTCACCCGAATTACCTGCGACGGGCGCTCGGTACCCGCTCGCTGTCGAGTAGTGACCGCAAGGCCTGCGGGTGGGCGGATCCGTGAGGGGTTCACAGGGGCCCGGCGGGTACCGCACAGCCAGAAACGCCACTGCCTGGCTGTGCCCCAAGGACGCCGAACTGGTGCCAGAACCGGGCGGCGGAGTTATCCCGCTTCCTGGAACTGTGGCACTGATGTCGTCGATGTGGTGCGTGGCGAGGGGGCGGGGTCAGCAGCAGCTCCTCGGCCTCGCGCAGGACCTCGGTCAGCCCGTCGACCAGATCGGGCACCAGCACTCGTCGTAGCGCGGCGGCGTCGAACACTCCGTCGCCGGTCACGGCTGCAGGGAGGAGGAGGGCTGTAGCACCGCGAGGCGTCGAGGGCGGACTGCTCGGCGTCGGGCCCGAGGTCGATCCCGCGGCTGGTGAGGACATCGCGGGAGCCGTGCCGCCGCCGCGTCGACGTCGCGGGCGGCGGCGGCGGGATCGGTGTCATCCGGTTGGGCGGTGACGACCTGGACCCCGCAGGATCCGCAGCTGCCCAACGTCAGGTGCCCAGTCCGGGCAGCGAGCGTGTTCGCACCGTCGAGATCATCGGTGCCGGTCGGGGCCGGGACGGGCTGCCAGAGCAAGGGTTCGTGGGAGCCGAGGTGGGCGACGACGTAGGCGCTCGGGCGGGTGCGGCGCTGACGGTGTCTCCGTGGAGGTCCAGCCGGCGGTGATCGCGCGGCGGGCGTGCTGCTGGGCGGTCATCCGTCGGGAGACCTGATCACACAGCTGGCCGAGGGTGCGGGGTTCGGCTCGGTCGTCGATGGCCGGGTCGGATGTCGTCAGCTCCCGGCGATGACGATGCGGGTGCCCTCCGGGGCTGGTGTGTCCAGGTCGGTCACTTGGACGCCATCGAGGCGAACTCGCCCGGCCTCGAAGTGCATCGCGAGCCGATCGCCCAACGCCGCCGCCCGGGTTCGCACGGTCGGAACGTCCTGCGGCGCGGTCTCATCACTCACGCCGGTCATCGTAGGTGGCTCCCATGCCTCTGCCACCGCGCCGCAGCTTCCCCGACGCAAAATCGGCCAGGATCTCGTCACCGAACGCGAGGTCGCCCCGCACTCCGGATTTGATCATCAGCCAGGACTCCGACGCCTGCACCGCCCGCTCTCGGGAGATCCCCTCCGCCAGGTAGGCGTCCCGCACCGCGTGCACACACGCCGACAGCTCGTCGCCGTAGAGGCCCTCCATCGCAGCCTTCACCGAAGGGTCGCGTGCGACGACCTCCTCGTACCGCATCCGCTCCGCGTCGCACACCGCCTGGATCCGCGCGACCGCAGCATCGGTCAGCTCCTCCGCGGAAGGTCCGTCACCGGTCACGCTCGCCGGCCTTCCACTGCCGGATCGCGTCCCGCATCCCCGACAGCGGGTCAGCCTGCCGCCGCCGGTGCTCCGCCTGGAGCTGCTCCGTTCGCCGCCGCCGCTGCTTGTGCAGCTCCGCGAGGTACGCCCGCCCCTCGTCGGTCGGCCAGCCGTCCGCGTCCACGAGCCCGTAGCGGCGCAGCCACCGCAGCGCGACACGGGGCTGCGACTCCGGTCCCTGCCCGCCGTCGACGAGACGGTGCAGCGTCACCCGCTGGAGAGGCGTGAGGTCCACGCCGTTGATCGTGGCTCAGCGAGTAGCCGCGCCGCCAGCGGGCACCCGGCCCGGGTGCGGTGCACGGTCAAGCCCCGCGCCGAACCGCACCGGGGCGGCCGGGCCCGCTCTCGGGGGACCGCGGTCCGGCCGCCCCACCTCGCCGCAGAACGCGCAACGGCCCCGACCTCAGGTGAGGGGAGGGGGCCGGGCCGTCAGGTCGTCCGGTACGGCGAGGTTCAGGCGTTCGCCACAGCCCGGCAGGCGCTCACGAGGTCGCCCACCATCCCGGCACCATCACCGGCCAGCGTCGCGATCGTCGACAGGCCCCCACACCCGGCCGCGGCCGAGTCAGGGCACGAATGAGGTCGACCGTGCCGGCGTCGGCCGAGGGGTAGGAACCGATGCGGGTGTTGTAGGTCTACGGTCCGCGAGGTGAACTACGCCCCCGATGAACAGGACGCGCTCATCGCGGACGCCCTGGCCCTCGGCGGCGAGGACTTCGTCGCCGAACTCCACCAGCAGGCCGGCGAGCAGACCGCCGAGCTCGTCCCCTGGGACGGGCACGGGGCCGAACCTGCCGGCTACCGCACGGTGTGGCTGATCATCGCCCGCCGGCTGATCGACGAGCGCCGCGACGCGCTCGCACTCCCCCCGCTGCGTCCACACCAGCCCCATCCCAACCACGAACCGCGCGTCCCGGGACAGGTGCCGGGAAACCTGGCGACATCGGCGGGATTCCACTGGCTGGGCGACGGCCTGCTCAGCGCTGCCGACGAGCTCGATGAGCAGCAGCTGCGCGACTACGTCCGCGCGCTCGCCCGCCACCTGCACGAACTCGCCCGGGCCACAGGCACACGGACCGACGCGGGCGACCACCTCTGATCTCGCGCTCCCTCGTCATCAGGGGCCTTCGGGTCCCGGGTGTGCGACGGGATCGAGTAAGTGGCGCGATGTTCATGCCTGGCCGGTAAAGGCAGACTCGTTGCGTGAGCGACCCCGCGGATGACCCGTCCGATGACGACACCCGGAGTTGGGCCGTCGATGCCGGCGACCAGGCAGCGACGCAGGTTCTCGGTGGCGCTGGTGAGCTGGCAACGTTGAGAGAGTTCCTGGGGTACATGCGGGACGGAGTAATCCGGAAGGCACTGGATGTCTCCGACGATGCCGGTGGCCGGGCCGGGGTTCCCTCCGGAACCAGCATCGCCTGGGTCGTCACCCACCTCGCAGCGTCCGAGCGGTTCTGGTTCTGCGGCCTGGCCGTCGACGACTGGGCTGCGGTGTCGACGCCCCCGCCGGGGCGTCCGATCAGCGCCATGGTCGCCGACTACCGCGACGCCATCACCGAAGCCGACACGATCCTCGACTGCTGGGACGACCTCGACCGGGTGCTGGCGCGGCCGCCCGGCAGCGAGCTCAGAGCAACAGCGCGTTGGATCCTGCAGCACATGATCACCGAGACCGCTCGCCACGCAGGCCACGCCGACATCCTGCGCGAACAGATCGACGGCTCCGTCGGCCGATAGCGGCGGGGTCGGGTCGGGATCCTCGGGGAGCCGACCGGCCCCCCGGTCGGCTGGGGCCGTGGCCAGCGCCGGCCGGGCTGCTTTAGGGCAGCGCGACCGGGAACAACGCGGTTTGCTCCGCCACCCCGGCTACCGGCCCGGCGCGCAACGCGCACTTCCGACACGTCACGGGATCGCTGGTGGCGAGCAGGTCGCCAGCTGCGGCGAATCCGGACCAGCCCTGGTGACAGGCCGGGACCGGCAACGTGAGGTCGCCGAGCCAGGAACGGAAGGCGACAGCGTGCACGACTCGGGAGCGGCCGATGCGGAGCTGGTGACCAGTGAACCGTTCGACCTGGGCGCGGGCGAAGTCCTCCGGATCCACCCGGCGGGGGAACAGGTCCAGGGCGAGGGTCACCGCTCATCTCCTTCCACCCGCAGACCGAGCTCGCCCCGAAGCGTGGCACAGGGGACCGACAATCACTGCCGCGCCGGCTGCGCGCGGTAGCCGGCGTCTCCGGGGACCGGTGAGCGGTGGGTCAGGGCGGGAGCGCTGCCGCCTGCCAGCGCAGAGTCTCCGACGCGCGCGTCGCTGTCGCGGCCGTGCCGGGCGTCCTCGGCTGCGGGTCAGCTGGGGCCGGTGGTCTTGATGTCTTCCCTACCGGCTGCGGCCGTCGGCGAGGTTCCGACCTCGACGGGCGCTGTGGAGTATCCGAGGCTGCGCATCCTCTCGATCATGGGGTCTGGTTCCCCACGTAGCTCGGCGGCGTAGCGCTCGACGCCGGCGCGGAACCAGATCGCGACCCCCTCGCGGACACGCGGGGGGAAGCTGTCGCGGGAGGTGTGGCGGTAGGCCATGGCTCGTTTCACGCCGAGGATCTGGCAGACCTCGTCGATGCCGACAACGTCGGGGAAGCGGTCGATGGCCAGGCGACGATCGACCTCGTCGAGTGTGAGGACTTCCAAGGCGACGGTGCGGACGCGGCCGTAGTTCTCCGGGGTCGTCAGGGGGACGACGCGTTCGAGACCCTCGCGAGCAGCGGCCTCCAAGACGCGTGCGAAGTCGGCGAGGCCGCTGCCCATGGCGCGATTGGTGGTGGTGGGGATGACCCAGCCGAGGCGACCGATCGGCTCACCGCGAACGGGGGCCGTGGTCATCGCGACCCCGTCGTTGCCGACCCTTGCGGCCACGGCCTGGCCGATCGCGTGGACATCGGTATCGGCCGGGATCGGCGGGTCGATGGCCAGAGTGATCGACAGGGAGAGGGATCGGACGGCGGGGGAGGAGTCCACGCTCCCGAACGTACGACTCCGATAGACAATTGTCTACTCTCGTATGTGCGGTGAGCGGCTCGCCAGGACAGCCGTGGCGGAACTGCTACCGCATGTAGTTACTTCTGATGATCCCGGCGTCGGGGAGGAAACGCCCTTCCGGCAATCGCGGATATGCCGGACGTGACTACTCCGTACGGCCCCAACGGCCCGCAGAACCCGCCCCCCTACCGGCCCGGACCCGCTGGCCAGCCCCAGTACGGGCAGCCCCAGCAGCAGTGGGGGCCGCCGCAGCAGCAGTGGGCCGCCACCCCGCCCCCGCCGCCGGAGCCGCCGAAGAAGAAGGGCGGGAAGCTGCGCTGGGTCGTCGCGGTCGTCGGCCTGCTCGTCCTGGTCGGCATGATCAACGGCGGCAAGGACGAACCCGCTGACACCACCGCGGCCGCGGCCCCTGCCGCTGCCGCACCGGCCGCCGCGGCGCCGGCGCAGGCCGAGGCGGTCCCGGCCGCCGAAGAGAACGCCGACGGCTACGGGAAGAAGACCGCCTCGTTCGGCGAAGAGGTCAACGCGGGAGGCATGATCGTCACCGCTCAAGCTCCGAAGGAACTCTCCCAGCCCTACCTCGGTACCCAGGCCTGCGCGACGGTCACGCTCCGGAACGAGGCCGACTCCCAGAAGTCGTTCTCCCCGTTCGACTGGAAGTTCCGCACCAAGGACGGGGTCGAGGTGACGGCGAACATCCCGTTCAACGCCGACAAGGCGCTCAACACCGGGCAGCTCACCCCAGGCGGAAAGGTCTCCGGCCAGGTCTGCGCCGACACCCAGACCACCGGCGTCACCACCGTGGTCTACAACCCCGGCTTCGGGATCATGCACGAGATCACCTTCCAGTGATTCCCTGAACTCCAGGCCACTCACCGACCGGTGCCCGGTCGGGGTCACCTGAGTAGTCACGCACCAGACCTCCGACCGGGCACCCCCGCAAGAAGGCCAGGACCCCGCACTTCACCCGAAGTGCGGGGTCCTGGTCGTCCCGCGCGGCGACGGAGCACAGCCATCTGCCCGCACGTCGAGCACTGGCCCTGGCGAGCAGGGAGCGGCGCCACAGCGCGGGGCACCGGTGGGGTTGCGCCGGCGGGACGGCCGCGGTCGTTCTGGGGGACAAACGCGACCCGGTCCGGGCGGGCGGGGCCGATGCCGCGCCAGCGGCTGGCATGGCGCTTCACAGGCGCTCCTGCTTCAACATCGACAGGTTCATGACCTCGGTCCAGAGATTCGGATGCTCGATGCTGAGCAAGTCACCTCGGACAGCTCGCCGGAGGACCCGACGAACCAGTCCCCGGAGCCGAGGGCATCGATCAACGCGGACCCCGCCAGCATCCGGACGGGCTGGAAGTCGACGAGCACGGTGCGGGCGTCGCGGTCCTGGCTCGTCATGGCGCCGTTTCCGAGGTGGGCACCCATCCGGCGGCGATCGCGCGGGCGGCGTACTGCTGGGCGGTCATGCGCCGGCAGGTCTGATCCCACAACGCTCCAAGCGTGCGGGGCTCGGCGCGGTCGTCGAACGCGACCGGATCAAGGATCTGCGCGAGGCGCTCCACCAGGGGTGCGACGTACGCAGAAGCGGGGTCAGGCGCGGGCACGACGTCCTCCTCAGCTCGTTCCAGGACCCGTCATACCGGACGCCCCTGACAGCGACCATGCGCCGACGAGATCGGTCAGCGGCGCGGTCGGCAATCGGGGCACACCGGCCCGTCCAGGCGCCAGCCCGCCGCAGCGAGCCAGTCCCGCGCGGCCGCGGGCAGCACGTCATCGGGCCCGGAGGAATCGGCTGCGAGATCGCCGACCAGCAGAGGACCATCACCGCAGCGCAGACAAGTCAGGTCGGTGATCGGCCCGACCGGCGGGCAGGCTCGGCAGTAGCGGGCGGTGGTCGGGCCGTCGAAGCCGGGGATCAGCCACACCGCGCTCATCAAGATCTGCTGCAGAGGGTCCGCCGCGGCCTGCCCGCACCGGTCGCAGCACAGCGACGGCCCGGCCCCCGGGGCGAGCGGCCCGGTCGTGCTGGCCATCACTGGCCGCGAGGCGGCGGTGGGCCCCAGGTGTGGGCGAGGACCGGCCCGATGAGCAGGGGTGGGGGATGCAGGTCCGGCGGGGAAGGCGGAGTTCACGGGGCCTCACTCCTGAGCATCGGGGGCGACGGGTCGGGTCTCGTCGGCAGGTGCGGTGTCGGTCGTGGTGGCAGTGGGGCCGGGCCGGCGCTGCGCCGCCCGGGGTCGGGCCTTACGTCCGCTCGTGCCTCGACCGGACCCGGAGTCGTTCACGAGACCGGTGTCGGGTTCCGGAGTCCGACCGCTCATCTGTCCGCGCAGCCGCGCGAGGTCGGTGCGCAGCTCGGCGAGCTGGGCGCCGTGGCGGGCCTCGGCGTCGGCGAGACGCTGTTCGCCGTAGGCCCGCTCGCGGTCGACGTCGTGGGCGAGCTGCTCGCGAAGAGCTGCCAGGCTGCTCTCCGCCGCGGCGCGTGCGGCCCGGTGCTCGACGGCCTGTTCGCGGACCTCGTGCAGCTCGTCGGCCAACCGGGCGCGGTCGGTCTCGGCCCGGTCGAGGTCACGGCGGGCCGCGCCCAGATCCGCGGCCGCAGAGTCGCGCTCGGCGGTCAGCGACTCGACCTGCCGGCGGGCGTCGGCGAGCTCGGTCTCGACGCGGGTGTGCTCGCGGGTCAGGGCCTCTAGCTCGGTGGTGACCCGGGCGGACTCCGTGATCGCGGTGTCGCGGGCGGCGATCGCGGAGTCACGTGCGGCGGTGAGCGTGTCCCGCTCGGCGAGGGCTGCGGCCAGCTCGGTGTCGCGCTGCTCGAGCTCGGCGCGGACCTGCGCCACCTCGCCCTCGAGGACGTCCCGCGCGGCGATCGCGGTGTCACGGGCGAGCTCGGCGTCGGCGCGGGCCTCGGCGGCCTCGATGGCTTCGGCATCGGACGCGGCCGCGGAGCGTCGCGCGGCCTCGGCGTCGGTGCGGGCGGCGCGGGCCTGGGCGCGGGCCTCGTCGGCCACGGCCTGCGCGGCGTCGACCTCGGCGCGCGCGGCCCGCTGGGCCGCGGCGATCTCCGCCGCGACCGCCTCGGGATCGGCCAGCGTGTCCAGGGCGTCGCGCAGCTCGCTGCTGCTGTGGTCCAGGCGCGCGATGAGCGCCGCGACCTGGTCGGTCACGCTCTGCCCGGCGCGGGCGATCGGGCGGGCCAGCGCGTCGTCGACCTCACCACGGCGCCGGGCGGGCGTGCCGCCGTCGGCGATCCGCTTGGCGTTGACCCGGTCGTGCATCACCCCGCCCACGACCTGATAGCAGTACTTCGGCCGTCGCCCGGACCCCGCGTACTCCATGGTGTTCGCGCACCCGCCCGGGAACTGGCACGACTCCAGATCGGGCCGGCGCAGCTGCGCCCGCCACGCCGGTCCGCCCGACGAACCGTTCGACGACTCGTCGGCCGCGAGAGCGCCGGCCGCGGTCGGGACGTCGGCGTCAGCGCCGACGTCGGCCGGGGCGTCCGGAGAGGGCTGCTCGCTCACGACACCGATCCTACGGAAAACGTATCGTTACGTCAATAGTTCTGTCTTATGTAGCGTTGCAACGCAACGATACGAAACATACTCCCGCTTGGCGGGATCATCGACCAGATCCCGCTAAGCAGCGGATACGCTCCCTCGGTGCCGCACGCCGAGCTCGACGCCGTCCCGGACACCTCGGCCGCGGTCGAGGTCCCACTGTCGCTGGACGAGGCCGCCTACGTCGCCGCGGCGCGCGCACACAACACCCGCCGCGGCTACCGGTCGGTCTGGACGAGCTTCACCGCCTTCTGCACCAGCAACGACCTCACGCCGCTACCGGCCGCGCCGGCGACGGTGTCGGCCTACCTGGTCGCGCTCGCCCAGGCCGGGGCGAAGGTCCGCACCATCGCCAAGCACCTGGCCGGGGTCCGCGCCGCCCACCGTGCCGCGGATCTGCCCGACCCCGCCGTCACCGCCCGGGTCACCGCTGTCTGGGAGGGCATCCGCCGCAGCCACGGCGCCCCACCTGACCAGGCCGCCCCACTCATGCCGCCCCTGCTCGACCAGGCGGTGGCCGCATGCCCGACCACTCGCACTTGGAAGAACCGGCCCGACGAGCCGTCGTTGGCCGGCGCCCGCGACCGGGCCCTTCTGCTGGTCGGGTTCTGGGGCGCCCTGCGCCGGGCCGAGCTCGCCGCGCTCACCGTCGAACAGCTCGGCCCTGAACGCGAACTGCGCAGCGGGCGCCGCGGCCGCGTCCTGACCCTGCACCGGTCCAAGACCAACCAGACCGGCGACCAGGCAGAACTCATCGGCCTGCCCCGCGCCGAACACCCCGACCACTGCCCGCTCACCGCCCTGGAGACCTGGCTCGACCTGGCCGCCATCACCACGGGCCCGATCCTGCGCAAGGTCTCCACCGGCAACCGCGTCCTCGACCAACCCCTGCACCCCGAGTCGATCAACAACCTCGTCCAGGCCGCCACCGCCCGGGCCGGGCTGCCCGGCGGCCCCTACAGCGCCCACAGCCTGCGCGCCGGTTTCGTCACCTACGCCCACCTGCGCGGCGCCACCGACCGCGCCATCGCCCACCAGACTCGACACCGCTCCATGGACACCATCACCACCTACATCCGCGTTGACGACGTCTTCACCGACAACGCCGTCCTTCAGATCGGCCGATGAAGCCATAGCGGCCCGCCGCAGCATCTCGAGTGTTGTGGGCCACGAAATGGTGGTCTCGTGGTGCGAGCCCTTTAGAAGATCTCGGGGACGGCCGCGCGCAGCCCGCCCTTCAAGTGGGCCCACTGATTGTTGTTCTCCACCCGGCGGGCGATGACATCCGGATCGAGCCCGATTCTGCGAAGCAGTCCGATCCGCACGACGAGGTCAATGCTTGTGGCGAGGTAGTGGAAGGCGCGCGCGTCGCGGTTCTCGTCCGGCAGCGAGTGCGCGACCATGTCTCTCATGTGGACGACCGCGGTCGACCACTTGTCGGCGTCTGGGATGTATGGCTTGATCGCCGGACACGCCTCGCGATGCAACAGGCGCAGCCGCGACGAGAAGTCGAGCCGATGCGAGCCGCGCAGCTGTCGGTCCAACCACTTGTTGTGCTTCGGCTCCTGCACCGCCGCGAGGATTGCCGTCATGCGGTTCGTGTGTCGAGGACTGGGCTGCTCCCGCTCCGGATTTAGGCGCCGATGTATGCCCTCGGCAGCCGCCGCGGCGCTGAAGAAGCGATTGCTTACGAACCCGGCGTGCGGACCGTCCAGGCTCAGCAGAAGATCCAGCGAGATGTCCAACTTCGCGGCCAGTCCCATCCACTTCGGGACCACTGTGGCGAAGTCGATGTCGGCGAGAGTCAGCAAGCACCGATCAGCCGGTGTCTGTTCGTCCTCGCCGCGATTCGGGTACTTCTGGAAGATATGGACGGTGTGCCACTCCATCAAGTCGTCCGGGGTCGCCGGACTGTGCGCGAGTCGCAGCATTTCGATGCCGCTGGGGTGCCCGCATGCGAGATGCAGCAGATGGCGGACGGGCCGCTCGACGGTCTGGAGGATCTGAGTCACGGTCAAGGCGGCCGGAAGGTGCACCAAGAGGTTCTCCCGCTCCGTCCACGACACTCGGCGCCCAGGTTCCGGGTAGGCCGCGGTGAAGTCGCCATCGAGTTGGTAGGTCCGCCCCTGGCCGTCCACGGCGTGCAGGCTCTCCAACGGCGTGAACCTCAGAACGGAACTCGTGTCGGTGTCGTGCTCGGCGATGCCGGTCCGTCCAGCGAACGTCGTCATCCGGCTGTGCGTGACGTCGACCTGATCGAACGCCGTTGACGTTCCGGTCAGGTCGCGGTGACCGATGAGCACGACCGGGCAGTAGTACGTGGACGTCCCGCTCGCTGCGAGTTTCGGGACGTCATGCCGTGCGCTGACCTCGACCAAGGTGATGAACTGCCCGGCACAGACGCCCCGGATCACCGACGGTGCAAAGCCGTCCGGGGTCAGCGCCTTGAAGCTGCCCAGGACCTGCAGCTCGTAGTCACCGTCCATCACGAGCGTCCCGGCGAGCGTCCGCTCGGGATCGTCGTCGATCCACCAGCGCCCGATCATCGCTCCGTTCGATGCCTGCTTCATCGTCCCTCCGCCTGGATCGCCGCCGTGCGGATCCATGTTCCTCGGCCCCCGCCCAGGCCGAACGATTGTTGATCGTGTGAGCCTGCGGAGTGCGCATCACGTTCTACTCGACAGCTCGACCGCCGTCACGACCTGATCCTTGGGAAAGCGCACTCGTACCGTCAGAGCAGACCCAGATCGGGGCCGCTACCAAACGCGCCTGGTGATAGTCAGCCGAGGATCGGGCCGCGCACTGCCCAGTGCGTGCCGTGCTGGAATTGCTAGGATAGGCGGCGATGAGTCACTACAGTGCCGATTACCTGCGCCGTCTGCTCCGCGCAATGGAACGATTCGAGATCGACTTCACCGCCTGGATGCAGACCCAGGTCGAATCGGACCACATGACAGCCCGCGGCCTGCTCCCCACCGTGTGGCGCCGGGACGGACACGACGACACTGAGGTGCATCGGCTCGAGTTGAACTTGGCCGAGTCCGCCGGTCTGGCCGCCCGTGCTGTCGCGGTTACCGGAGCGTACATCGCTATTGCTGGAATCGGTCCGGTCGACCCCGTCGCGAATTGGGCGTTGATGTCAGAGCCGAAGGCGCCGGTCACGCCGCGAGACATTCGGATGTCCGTGGCCAACATCAGAGGCCGGCTGGGCGCGATGATCGAGGAGGCCGAGGCGTCATCCGGTTCCGGGCTGCCGGGCTTTGCTCCGGCGCAGCTGCACGCGGTGGTGTGGTCGGCCGCAGCCGCTCACTGGACCGCCCACCAGTACCGGGTCGCGGTCCGCGAGGCCGCGGAGGCCCTAACACTGCACTGGAAGGACCGCCTGGGCCGATCCGATGTCGACGACACCGTGTTCTGGCAGCAGACGCTCTCCGCCGGCGCCGCCGAACCGGGGAAACCGAAGCTGGTATGGCCAGGAGATGCTGCTGACAAGACAACCAAGAGCATGCGCGGGGGACTCGAACCACTCGCCAAGAGCCTCAACGGTCTGGCGACAGGCTTGAACCTCACCGTTCGCAACGTCACGACTCACACGCGAACTGAGTTGACTGAGCAAGAGGCCATGGAACGCCTATCGGCCTACAGCTACTTGGCCCGGATGCTTGATCAATGCGTCATCGCGCCCGGGGTGAACGACACCCCGACCTGACGCCGGGCGGCGCCAGCGCAGGTGGAGTTCTCGCATAAGGTGGAACTTCCGCTGACTGACAAGCCGATAATGAAAATTATGACAGGCACGCTAGAGCGAGTTGCATCCACTGCGGCTACAGGCTCGCGGACGACCTATCTGCCCCTGTCGGTGTCGTCGCGCCCTCCGAGATCCTCTGGATCAGATGGCCGTACCAGTGGACGCGACCAGGCCCGCCAGGGCGATCACGTGGACGAGATGCCCCCGGCCATCAGAACGAGAGCGAGCGCTCCCATCGTGGTGCGGGCGGCAGCACTCATCGGGCCGTGAGAAAACCGCCGGAGGCTGAACGCGGAAGCGACACGACGTCCACTCTTCGCGCCGCTCCTGTGACTGTGCTGAGATCCGCCAGCGACACCCGTGACTCCTGCGGGCGAGAGCCCGACGGGCCGGTGTTCCTGGCCCGTGGACTGGGCATGGCCGCGTCCACGGTCGGTCGAATCCTGCGCCGTCGCCGGGTGATACCGCTTCGTGCACTCGACCCGATCACCGGAGGACCGGTCCGCCGACAGCAGTCCGCACGACGCTACGAGCACCCCCGGCCCGGCGATCTGGTCCACATCGATGTCAAGAAACTCGGCCGGGTCCCCGACGGCGGCGGCTGGCGCCTGCACAGTCGCAGCGAAGAAGTCCGCGGCCGCAAGGTCCACGGCCAGGCGCTGGGCTACGACTTCCTCCACGTCGCCGTCGACGACCACTCCCGACTGGCCTACGTCGAGGCCCTGCCCGACGAGCGTGACCCGACCAGTGCCGGGTTCCTGCGCCGCGCCACCGCCTGGTTCGCCGATCACGGCGTGCCCCGCGCGCGGGGTCCTGACCAACAACGCCCGTGTCTACCGGGCCGGCCGCGGCTGGACCCAGGCCTGCGCCGAGCTCGGGATCAGCCGCCGGTTCACCCGCCCGCACTACCCCTGGACGAACGGGAAAGTAGAGCGGTTCAACCGGACCCTGCTCGATGAGTTCGCCTAAAGCCCGCCCCTGGTTGTCCAACACCGATCGGCTCGCCGCACTCGGCGACTGGGTCCATGCCTACGACACTCGACAAGCCCACTCCGCCATCGGCGGTTATCCACCCATCGCCCGACTAGCCGGCTAAACCCGGTCAATAACGTGGTGGGTCACCACACCTAGGGGCGACGCGGGCGCGGACACACCCGAGGACGACGAGGGCGGCGGCCCCGGTGATGGCTCCCTCGACCGCCGGCCCAATACGGGCCGCCGGAGTGATGTCGCTGCGCAGCGGGACCGATTCCACCAAAGCAGCCGGATCGGACAGCCCCGACTGGGCGAGAACCGTGCCGTCCGGGAGGATGACCGCACCGACCCCGCTCGTCGTCGGCACGACGGTTGCTCGCCCGAACTCGACCGCACGTACGCGATCGACGGCGAACTGCTGATAGGTCATCTGCGTCCGCCCGAAGGTGGCGTTGTTGCTGGGAACCGCCAGCATCTGGGCTCCGGCCAGAACGCTGTCCCGGACGAGATCGTCGAAGATCACCCCATAACAGGTGGCCGCGCCGATCACCGTGCCCGCGGTGGCGACCACGCCGCTGCCGTCACCCGCGGCGAAGTCGCTCGACCGGCCGACCAGAGGGCTGAAGGTGCGGAAGAACTCCTTGAAAGGCACGTACTCACCGAACGGTTGCAGCCTTCGCTTGTCGTACACAGCCCCCGGATCGCTGTCCGGTTCCCACACGATCATCGTGTTCGTCGGCTCAGCCTCCGGCGGGGTGAGGACGGCACCGACGAGTATCGGAGCCTGGATCGCCCGGGCTGCGCGATCGACTGCGGCCCGGGCATCGGGATTGCGCAGCGGATCGATGTCCGCCGAGTTCTCTTGCCACAGGACGACCTCCGGCCGTTCCTCCCTGCCGGCGGTGACATCTGCAGCAAGCTGCTCTGTGCGACGGACGTAGTGGTCGAGCACGGCTCGGCGCTGGGAGTTGAAGTCGAGCCCTGATCGGGGCACGTTGCCCTGCACCGCAGCGACCACTATCTGGCTGTCGGGACGGGCGTGCGCGGTGGCGAGTGGAGCTGCGATCACGACGATGATCGGCACGAGCACCACGCAGAGGGCGACGGGCATCGGGCCGGCGTGGTGAACCGTCGACCGGATCAGCTCGAGCAGCGCGAATCCGGACAGGACGACGACGAATCCCAGCCCCGGTACACCGGCGAGCGTGGCTACCGGGGTGAAGATCCCCTCGGCCTGCCCGAATCCGACGCGACCCCACGGAAATCCGCCGAACGGGATCCTGCTGCGAGCAGCTTCACCTGCCGTCCAGACCGCAGCTCCGGCGAGCGGCCACCACCACTGATCCGGTAATGCTCCGACCGCACCGCCGGTCGCTGCAAGGAACAACGCTTGGAATGTAGCCAGAACGAGCCACGGCATCGGACCGACGAACTCGCCGATCCAGGACAATAGCGGCACGAAGAACGCGAGCCCGGCCAGCATCCCCGATACAGCGCCGCGTCGCGCTCCCCTGCCACGCCAGGCGAAGCCGATCGCCAGGAACGCGACGGGCGCCAGCCACCACCAGTCGCGGGGAGCGAACGTCGAGTACAGGACCAGCCCACCGCCGACCGCAGCGAGGACCGAGCCCAACGAACCCGCCGACGCCTGCCGACGACGGCGTGCCATGGACCGGTCGGGCGTGGCGGCCGTCATGGCTCCCTGGCCTTTGCGGTCGTGTTCTGCTGATCGACGTGATCGACCGGTTCCACCTGCACGGTGGACCGGGTGACTCCCGATTCGGTCAGTACCTCGCGCGCCTGGTCCAGCACGGGATGGATCCGGTCGTCCGAGCGCACGAGGACGTGCACGCTCGCAGCCTCCACGCCCGAGGTGATCGTCCAGATGTGGAGGTCGTGCACCTCGGTCACACCGCTGATCGCACGTAGCCGCCGCTCGACCTCGGCGACGTCGATCTCGGGAGGTGCGACCTCCATCAGGATCCGGAGGGCGTGGCGCATCAGGACGTAGGTGCGGGGCAGGATGAACAGTCCGATCGCCGCCGCGACGATGGTGTCCGCGTACATCCACCCCGTGGACCAGACGATCGCCGCCGCCACGATGACCCCGATCGATCCGATCATGTCCGCCATGACCTCGAGGTAGGCCCCCTTCACGTTGAGGCTCTCCCGTGCACCCGCGGCGAGCAGGCGCAGGCTGATCACGTTGACCACGAGCCCGAACACCGCGGTCACGAGCACCGGTAGGCCCGCGACCTCAGCAGGATCGGCGAGCCGGCGCACTGCCTCCACGAACACGTAGGCGGCCGCCGCGAAGAGCAGCAACCCGTTGATGACGGCAGCGAGCACTTCCAGCCGATAGTTGCCGAAGGTGCGCTGCGTGGCGCCGGGGCGGTTCGCCAGGACGACGGCTGCCAGCGCGAGACCCAGCCCGAGTACATCCGTACCCATGTGCGCGGCATCGGAGAGGAGCGCAAGTGACCCCGAGCCCAGACCGACGACGATCTGGACGACCATGTAGCCGCCTGTCAGTAGGAGCGCCGCGGTCAGGCGCCTGGTGTAGGCACTGCCGGCAGTCGCCGAACCGCCAACCCCGTGCCCATGCCCGTGTCCCATCGGATCTCCCATCAATATATGCGAATGTGTGCATGATAGTGGCACACGCGCATCTGGTGCACGCCACAGCGCCAGCCCGCCGCCGCTCCCGCAGCATGATCCGCTCACAGCCTCGACGCGACCGATCGTCGCGGCCGGGCGCCCGATACGTCGGAAGAGTGCAGTCCGACCGGTAGCGTTAATCTCGGAACGGTAACGACCTACCCCCGAGGTCGTGGTGTCCTGCTCCCCCGCTTCCGGATGCCGCCGATTCCGCTCGACGAAGGGCGATCTACTGTGCCGAGGCACCATCGCGCCGGTGCGGGACCCGGTCGGCATTCCCCGAGCCGACCCGTTCCGAACCGCTCGCTCGTGACACGAGACGCCCCTGCACCGCAGGGACCGGGCCCGGTCCGGCACCGTGGCAGCAGCGCGGTCGGGATCCTGACCTCGGCGGTGGCCGGCGGCGGACTCGTGGCGGGTCACGTAGCGCTCGGGGATGACACGGTCCACGTCGAGGACCTCGCTCTGCAGGCCTTCACCGCCCCGGTCACCGAGACGGCTTCCCCACCGGTGGCGACGCTGCCCGTCGCACCGGCTCCGTCGGACGGGGCGACCCGGGCACTCGCCGACCCTCCCCCTCCCCTGGACGTCGACGCGATCACTCGCGCCGCGACCACCGCAGTCGACGAGGCGGAGCAGGTCCGCCAGGACGCGGAGCGGGAGAGCCCACCGGAGAGCGGCTCCGGCGACGCGAGTGGCGGACCGGGTAGCTGTGCTGCGGGCACCGAGGGGTTCGGCGCCGTGGCGACGGGCACGGCCACGGCGGGCGAGAGGCTCCGCTGCATGTTCGGCGTCGACACCGTCTACGGGGTCGCGGGCCGCGCCAACGCCTCCGACCACCCCAAGGGCAAGGCACTCGACTTCATGGCCGACCGTGCGACCGGTGAAAAGCTCGCCGATTACGCCCGTCAGAACATGGACGAGCTCGGCATCAGTTACGTGATCTACCGCCAGCGCATCGACACCGGCAGCGGATGGGAGATGCAGGAGGATCGTGGCGGCGTCACCGCGAACCACATGGACCACGTACACATTTCGTTCGACTGACCGCCTCACGTGCCGTCCCGCTGCGGGCCAAGAACGTCTGGGGTGTCCTCCTCCCTGGACAGCCACCACGGCTGGATGGTCGGGCCGTCACCGTAGAGGCGGTCGAGCTGACGATCCGTCCGGCGCGCTGCGCGTTCGTCCGAGGCGAACCACTGGCGTACGAAGGCTCCGATGAGCCCGATCGCCGCGATGTCCCCGAATCCCCAGAGGATCGCGCCGCCCAGGTGCTGGTCGTCGAGCAACGACGGTCCCCAGTCCCGGCCCAGTGCTTCGTAGTAGTCCGCGGCGAACAACGTGCTGGTCATCATGATCGGGACGCCGAGAAGGATGTGCAGCGGCCCCATTCCGACGACCAGGATCATCTTCAGGCTGAACCGGACGCGATGCGGTGTCGGATCGATCCCGAGCAGGGCCCAGTAGAAGAGGAAGCCGACAGCTACAAAGTGTAGGTGCATCACGTCGTGCACCCACATGTTCGTCAACGAGAGGTCGTAGAGCGGCGTGTAGTAGAAGGCGAACTGTGTGACGGCGAAGATCCCGAAAGCCGCTGCGGGGTGAGAGACCAGCCGGCTCCAGTGGCTGTGCAGTGCGGCCAGGACGACTCGGCGCCCCGGAGCAGGCAGCGCCCGCAACGCCAGGCTGATCGGAGCGCCGAGCACCAGACCCACCGGTGCGATCATCTGCAGCACCATGTGCTGGATCGCGGGCACGGAGAACAGCACACGGTCGTAGACACCGAGGAACGACGCCGTGCCGACCACCGTGAGCCCGAGGCCGAGCAGGAAGAACGCGGTACGTCGAGGCGCCCACGCGTCACCGCGGCGGCGAAGACGCCGGACTCCCCAGAGGTAGAGCACCCCGGTCAGTGCCAGAGGTACGAGGACGACGCTGTCGAACGTCCAACTGAACAGCATCGTCTCGACCGTCAACGGTGGCGGATCCAGAGGTGGCAATCCTGCGGGAACGGTGTGGATCATGGGGTTGTCACTCCCGTTGGGTCGGCGCCGGGACCCGGTTCTCGGCCCCACGAACGGACGACGACCAGTGCCGCGGCCACGACCGCAAGGTCGGACACGAGCCATGCGAGGACGGCGCCGTGGCGTTGTCCTGCGAGCAGGTCCGGGACGAACGGCATCGCCACCGCGGCATAGAACGAGCCCGCGACCGGCTCGGCGCGCAGGAGGAGCCAGATCGCGAAGGCCGAGTGCAGCATCATCACCGCGAACAGAAGACCCAGCCGGACGAACACCGGCGGCTCGGGGTCCCGGGCACCGAGCACTGCGCGAAAGAGCAGGGTGCCGGTCACGAGAGCGAGGGTGTTCATGGCCGGATGTGACCAGTGCTCCAGCACCACCGCGTCGAACAGTCCGGTGGCGTACACACCGAACAGCGACACAGCCGCTGCCATCCACGCGACCGCAGGATTGTAGAGCACCCGCATCGGCCCGCTCTCGAGCAGCGCGTCGATGCGGTCGCTCGCTCCTGGGGACGAGCCACGCCGGAGCATCGTCAGCGGATGCCCCCAGACCAGGAGCAACGGGGCGACCGTGGCGAGCAGCGCGTGGCCGACGAGATGGACTCCGAACACGGCCGGCGAGAAGGCGCCGATTCCCGACGACGTCGCGACGAGGACCGTCAGGCAGCCGGCGGACCAGGCAAGAGTCCGGTGACGTGGCCACCTTTCGCCGCGGCGTCGCAGACGGCTGACCGCGGCGACGTAGGCGACGGCCGCGATGAGCGCGGCCGGGGCGAAGAGAAGGTCTACCCGCCAGAGGCCGGCGATCTCGGGCCACCCCATCCGGTCGGGCAATTCGTACCCGAGCAGGAAGACGAGCCGGTCTGCGTCCAGCGGCTCAGGGATCTCTGCACCTGGGGGGATCAGTCGCGTCATCGCTGCACCCGCTGCTGCCGCAGCGGTGAGGGTGACCATCTCCACCACGAGCCCGAGCCGCCCGGAGCCGCGTCGCCTGCTGCCGCGGGCGACGGCCAGCCCCGCGATCAGGGCCACGGCACTGGCCACGACGAGCAGGCCGTATTCGCTGGTCAGCCCGTCGGCCCCGACGTCGAGTGTGAACGGCACGGCGCCCGTCATCACCAGGACGACTCCGCCGGCCGTGGCAAGGCGATCGTGACGTCGCAGTGCGTGCTCACCGACCTCGCCGCCGCGACCGAGCCACCAGATCGCCAGCGTGCTCCCGATCCAGAGTGTGGCGGCGACCGTGTGCACGGTGACGGCGTCTCCGTACCAGTCGTGCGAACGCTCGGAGTTCGACACCGCGGTGGCCGGGGGCACGATCAGACCGGCGAGAAGGACTGCGAACACTCCCGTCGCACCACGCCAGGTGAGGACCGTCCTGGCGGCCAGGCCGGCCGATCCGACCATCAGTGCCGCGATCGCCCACCCTGCTGCGGCATCGATGGTGAGCAGCGCCTGGACGAGCGTCGGTGGGTTCTGCAGCAGCCGTCCGGGCCCGATCCCGACAGACTCCGCGATCGTGAGCAGGGCGACAGCGATCGCGGAGGCAGCGAAGACGAGGCCCGCGGGACGAACCACCTGCAGCGCGGCGTATCCCGTCGGACTCAAGGCACCTCGTGCGGTGCCCGGTGCGTGGACGACGGCGGCAAGCAGGCCGGCCACCGCCACCGACGCCGCGCCGATCGCCAGTGTGCGGGCCAACGGTTGACCGACCGAGGCTGTCACGCCCAGCGAGCGATAGCCGAACAGGACCGCGATGTCGGGTGCCACTGCGGCCACCGCAAGACCTGTGAGCACGGCGACGGGCACCCACCAGGCGAGCCAGGACCAGCCGGGCCGCATCGCGAGGGTGATCGTTCCGGTCCGTTTCACGGCCCGGTCCCGGGTGATGTAGAGGGCGTGAACCGGCGGAGGCGGAGGCTCTGCGAGACGACGAAGACCGAGGACAGGACCATGGCCAGTCCCGCGATCAGCGGGCTGAGCAGGCCGGCGACGGCGAGAGGCAGTGCGGCGACGTTGTATCCGAACGCCCATCGCAGGTTGCGCACGATGGTGCGGTGCGTGCGGCGGGCGAGTTCGATCGCATCCGCCACCGCCGACAGGTCATCGCGGCCGAGGACGACGTCGGCCGCCTCGATAGCGACGTCGGTGCCGCTCCCGATCGCGATCCCCAGATCGGCCGCGGCAAGCGCCGCGGCGTCGTTGATACCGTCCCCGACCACCGCGACCGACCGGTCGCCGGCTCGGAGACGGCGGACGTGGCGGACCTTGTCCTCCGGCATCGCCTCAGCGATCACCTGGTCGATCCCGACGGCCTCGGCCACGGCAGCGGCCGTCCGCGGGTTGTCGCCGGTCACCATGACCGGTTCGATCCCGAGCGAGCGCAGCGCGGCGACGGCCCCCTCGGCGCTCGGCCGGATCCGGTCGGTGACGACGCAGAGCCCGCGTACCCGACCGGCCCACCCGACGGCGACCACGGTGCCACCGGCGTCCTCCGCTCTGCGGCACTCCGATGCCAGGGCGTCCGTCAGCTCGTGACCGTGCTCGGCCAGCATCCGCGGACTGCCGACCAGCACTTCGACTCCGTCGACGGTGCCGCGGGCACCGAGCCCGGCGATCGCGACGATGCCGTGGGCCGGCCGGCCGGGTGAGGTGTCCGCCGCGACCAGGGCAGCGGCGATCGGGTGTTCCGAACCGCGCTCGACGGCTGCGGCTCGAGCCAGTACGTCCTGCGGATCCTCACCGGCTGCCGGTCGTAGGGCCTCGAGGTGGACCTTTCCCTCGGTGAGGGTGCCGGTCTTGTCGATGACGACGGTGTCGATGCGCCTGGTCGATTCCAGCGCTTCGGGCCCCTTCAGGAACACCCCGAGCTGCGCTCCCCGCCCGGTGCCCACGAGTAGAGCGGTCGGGGTGGCCAGTCCGAGCGCGCAGGGGCAGGCGACGACCAGCACGGCGAGCGTGGCCGTCATCGCACTCGCGGTCGACGGGCCGAGCAGCCACCATCCCGCGAACGTCGCCATCGCGAGGGCCAGAACCGACGGCACGAACACAGCCGACACCCGGTCGGCGAGGCGGTGGGTGGCGGACTTGCCCTCCTGCGCCTCCTCGACGAGTCGGGTCATCCGTGCCAGCCGGGTCGCGGCGCCGACCCGGGTCGCCACGATCAGCAGATGCCCGACCGTGTTGATCGTGCCACCGACGACCCGGTCACCCGGCCCGACCTCGCGCGGGACCGACTCACCGGTCACCACACCGGTGTCCACAGCGGACCGGCCCTCCTCGACGAGGCCGTCTGTGGCAATCTTCTCGCCGGGCCGCGCGGTGAACAGCTCGCCGACCCGCAACTCCCCCACCGGAACCCGGACGGGCTCACCGTCGCGCACGACCTCGACGTCCTTCGCCCCCCAGCCGAGCAGTGCGCTCAACGCCGACCCTGCCGAACGCTTCGCACGTGCTTCGAAGTAGCGTCCCGCGAGCAGGAACGTGATCACAACTGCCGCGACGTCGAGGTAGAGCGCGTCGTCGGTCCGGGCGAGGGCCGCCCAACCGGTGCCGAAGCCCGGCTCCGCCTCGCCCCCTCGAAGCATGATCCACAGCGACCAGCAGGTCGCCGCGAGCGTGCCGACCGACACCAGCGTGTCCATCGTCGCCCCGCCGCGGCGGGCCGCGAGCCACGCGGCCCGGTGAAACGGCCACCCGCACCAGAGCACCATCGGCAACGCCAGCCCGAGGAAGACCCACTCCCAGCCGGCGAAGCGAAGCTCGGGGAACAGGGAGAGCGCGAGCGACAGGTCGGCCAGCGGCATGGCAAGCACCGCCGCGACGGCGAGCCGGCGGCGGAGATCATGCGTCCGGGTCGCTGCGCCGCCACCAGTGAGATCCTGGGCGGGAGGCAGTGGCCGTGCGGTGTAGCCGGCACGTTCGACGATCTTGGCGAGCGAGCGGGGATCGGTACCGGACGGAACGGCGACCCGGGCACGCTCGGTGGCGAGATTGACCGTCGCCACCACCCCGTCGACTTTGTTCAGTTTCCGTTCGACACGTCCAGCACACGCAGCACACGTCATCCCTCCGATCGCGAACACGTGGATCTCCACCGGCCGGACCGTGGCATCGTCCCCGTCGATCGTCCCGAGCTCGCGCCCCGTGCCAGTGAAGTGACGATCTGTCACGCGAGTCAGTTCTCCCTCGGGTCGTCGCTCGGCATGGACTCCTTGGCGACCTCGTGGGCGAGCACCTCCGTCGGGTGCGCCCTCCCGCCGACGTGCGCCTCAGCCCGTGCTCGCTGCACGATGTGGGGGTAGTGCAGGTCGAACGCCGGACGCTCGGACCGGATCCGGGGCAGCTCGGTGAAGTTGTGCCGCGGCGGCGGCGACGACGTCGCCCACTCCAACGAGTTCCCGAATCCCCACGGGTCGTCGACCTCGCAGATCCGGCCGTATCGGTAGCTCTTGAACACGTTGTAGAAGAACGGCAGCGTCGACGCACCGAGCACGAACGCACCGATCGACGAGATCGTGTTCAGTACGGTGAAACCGTCGGAGGGCAGGTAGTCGGCATAACGCCGGGGCATCCCCTCGTTGCCCAGCCAGTGCTGCACCAGGAACGTCAGGTGGAACCCGACGAAGGTCAGCCAGAAGTGGATCTTGCCGAGCTTCTCGTCGAGGAACCGCCCGGTCATCTTCGGGAACCAGAAGTAGATCCCGCCGAACGTCGCGAACACGATCGTGCCGTAGAGCACGTAGTGGAAGTGCGCGACGACGAAGTATGTGTCCGACACGTTGAAGTCCACCGGCGGCATCGCGAGCAGGATGCCGGTCAGGCCGCCGAAGAGGAACGTGACGAGAAAGCCGACCGAGAACAACATCGGCGTCTCGTAGGTGATCTTGCCCTTCCACAGGGTGCCGATCCAGTTGACGAACTTGACGCCCGTCGGGATGGCGATGAGGAACGTGGTGAAGGCGAAGAACGACAGCATGATCGCGCCGGTGGCGTACATGTGGTGCGCCCACACCGCGACCGACAGCGCCGCGATGGCGATGGTCGCGAAGACCAGGCCCTTGTAGCCGAACAGCGGCTTGCGGGAGAACACCGGGAAGATCTCCGAGACGATGCCGAAGAACGGCAACGCGACGATGTAGACCTCCGGATGGCCGAAGAACCAGAACAGGTGCTGCCAGAGCACCACACCACCGTTGGCCGGGTTGAAGATCTGCGCACCGAGGTGGCGGTCCGCGGCCAGCGCCAGCAGCGCGGCGGTCAGGATCGGGAACGCGATCAGGATCAGCAGCGCGGTGATGAAGATGTTCCAGGTGAAGATCGGCATCCGGAACATCGTCATACCCGGCGCGCGCATGCAGACGATGGTCGTCACGAAGTTGACGCCACCGAGAATCGTGCCGAGGCCGGAAACGACGAGGCCCATGATCCACAAGTCCGCACCGGGACCTGGTGAGCGGATCGCGTTGGACAGCGGGGTGTAGGCGAACCAGCCGAAGTCCGCGGCGCCGCCTGGGGTCAGGAAGCCGGAGACGACAATGATCCCGCCGAACAGGTAGAGCCAGTAGGAGAACGAGTTGAGTCGCGGGAACGCCACGTCGGGCGCACCGATCTGCAGCGGCACGATGTAGTTGGCGAAACCGAAGACGATCGGCGTCGCGAACAGCAGCAGCATGATTGTGCCGTGCATGGTGAACAGCTGGTTGTACTGCTCGGTCGACAAGAACTGCAGCTCCGGTCGCGCGAGCTCGGCGCGGATCAGCAGCGCCATGACGCCGCCGACCGCGAAGAACGCGAACGACGTGCAGAGGTACAGGATCGCGATGTCCTTTGGATCCGTCGTTCTCAGCATCTTGAGGAACGTGGACCCTTTCGCGGTGGAGCGCGTCGGGTTCGGGCGAACCGTCACCGGCTGTGGACCGACCTGGGTCATGGAGTGTCCTTTCGGCTCCGTGCGGCGATCCAGGTCGTCGACGTCGTGCCGGATCCGGGCGCGGAACAGAGCAGGGGCGGCGGTCGTCGGGACGATCGACGCCGAGGGGCATCCGCGCGGAGGCCGCGCGGGACGGTGGCTGGCGACCAGGGTCGCGGGCGCATCTACGTCCGGGAGACGCAGATCCCGATCAGGAGACGTGTCCCCGCGAGCGCAGGCGGTTCTGCCGTGATCGGCGACCGTAGAGCCGATGCCCACTCGGCAGGGGCCGTCGCCGCCACCCTGCCCACGAGCGTGGGCATCGGCCGATCGTCGTCACGGCTCGGCGACAGCGGCGCGGGATGCCCGTCGGCCGGCGACTCAGGACATCCCACGATATGTCCGGCGCCGGCGTCGGGCGTCGACGACGCAGCCGGGGCGGAGGCGGGCACCGCGGTCACCGCAACCGGGTGCGGGGCCACTCCCGCATACGCCGCCGACAACGGGTGCAGTGCCAGCAGGCCGAGGAGCGCGCCGAGGACGGCCAGCACGACCGCACCTCGATTCGACATCACGTGACCAGCTCCACCGTCGGCTCCCTCGAACTCCGACACAGCGTAGAACATGCGGTCCCTACGCACATCAGCTCGTCGCTCCCGTGCATCACCGGCGACGGCCGGGGACCGAGGTGCCCCGGTCGTCCGTGGCGGTGAACCGCAGGCAGGCCCAGGCAGCGAGTACCGCAGAGCTGAGCACGGTCAGTCCCGTCAGCACGGCAGGCACCGACGCGGTCGCCCGACGACCGGCCTCAGCTCGCGGCGAGTGCATCGTCGAGGGCCCGGCGAAGGTCGTCGAAGGTCTGGACCGTGACTCGCTCGCCGTTCACGAAGAACGTCGGTGTGCCCTGCACCCCGAGGCTCAAACCGTCGTTCCGGTCGGCGTCGATACGATCCATGGTGGCCGGGTCGTTGTAGGCCACGTCGAAGCGGACCAGGTCCAGGCCCAGGTCACGAGCATAGCCGCGGAACCGATCGTCCATCGGCACCTGCTGTTCCCCCCACTGGGCCTGTGTCTCGAACATCCGCTTGTACATCGGCTCGAGCGCGCCCTGCTGTGCAGCGGCCTCGACGGCACGAGCGGCCCGCTCGGCGTTGGCGTGGCTCTGCACCGGGAAGTACCGGATGACGAAGTTGACACGGTCGCCGTACTCCTGGCGCAGCTGCTCGATCGCAGGGTAGGCGGCGCCACACGCCTCGCATTCGAAGTCGAGGAACTCGACGAAGTCGACCGTGGCGCCCGGTGCAGTCGACAGCCTCAGGCTGTTCTCGCGGACGGCGACTGCCGCAGCGTCCGACGTGTCGTCGGCGTTGAAGCGGCTGATGCCGAACAGGGTGCCGACTCCGACGACGAACACCACGACGATGATCAGGGAGAACTTCAGGTTGGACATCCCGCCCTTGACGGGGAGCGAGGGTGTCGAACGCGTGCGGGTCTTGCGGGACATGGGAGACCTCGGGCTCTGCGGCTGTGGGGCCGCGGGTGTCGGGACTGACGTGACGGGCGGGCCGGTCGCGGGACGAACAGGCGCCGGCTCGTGCGGTCGATCAGTTCCGGTCGACGCAGAGGACCGAGACCGGCGTCCGGACGGCGGGGAGGACGATCGGCTCGCCGCGTGGGGCTGCGGCCGTCCCGGACTCCCCGCGGATCCCCTCGACGCCCTGGGCCGACGGACACAGCGGATCGTGCGGGGCCGGACCGGTCAGGCGGGGTGGGGCGTCGTCGGTGGCGTGGTCCTGCCCGGCATCGTGCGGACAGAGAGGCTGCAACGGGCAGACGTCGTGATCCTGCTCTGCGGCGGTGGACTCCGCCGCGGTCGCCGAGGCTCCGATGGCTGACGCCGCCGGACCTGCGGTGACCTCGGAGCCCGGCAGACATCCCATCGCCAGGGGCAGGAGGAGGGCGAGCAGCAGGACGCTCCACGGCAACCGCCTGCGACCGGGACCGTCCGGTACTCGTCCGGTAGTGGGCGGCGCCGTCATCCGGGGGACCTGTACGGCGCGCCCGGTGCGGGCTGGACGGACCCGGGTGTCCCGGGTTCGGGGCGTCGACCGGCGAGCACGGCCTCGAGAACCCCGTCCAGCTGCCCTGTCGTCACCGGCCCGGTGATCTTCGCTGCGATCACGCCGTCGGGATCGAGGACAAAGGTCTCCGGGACTCCGAAGAGCCCGAAGTCCAACGCGGCGCGCGATCCCGGGTCGCTGACGTAGAGATAGTTCGGGCCGCCGCGGCCGAGTTCGTCGAGGAACGCCCGGGCCGAGTCCGGCGAGTCCTGGTAGTCGACGCCGAGGAAGGTCACCCCACGGTCCCGGTAGTCACGGGCCGCTTCCACGAGGACCGGATGCTCGCCACGGCACGCCACGCACCACGAGGCCCAGAAGTTGACGACGACCACGTCACCGCGGAGGTCGGCCAGCGAGACCGTGCCGCCGGCGTCCAGTTGCGGCAGGGTCGCTGCCGGGGCCGGGCGGCCGATCAGCGGGCTGTCGACGACCGTCGATCCTCCGACAAGGCGCCAACCGAACACGGCACCGACCCCGATCGCCACGACGACCACGGCGACCGCCGCTGCGCGGACCCCACTCCATCGACGACTGCGCGTCGTCATCGCCCACCTCCTCCGTCGGTCAGTGCGCGGCGGCGCAGGTCCTCCACCTGGCCCCGGATGTCCGGGGTGAGGTCCGGACGGGCCAGCAGGCCCTCGAGGACACCGACGCCACCTGCCACGTCGCCGAGACCGTCGATAAGCACGTTCGCCCGGACCCAGGCCGCGTCAGGGGAGCCGGGGCTCAGTGCGAGTGCTCGGTCGGCGTTCTCGAGGGCCGGTCCGGTCTGCCCGATCGTCAGCAGCAGCCAGGCCAGCCGCGTGCGGACCTGCGGGTCGTCGGGCCGGAGGCGGACCGCCTCGACGTAATGGCGCATCGCGGCACCGTGGTCGCCTGCCGCGACGTAGCGGTCCGCCAGGGCCAACCGCATCCCGATCACCCCGGGGTTCTCGGCGACCACCTGCTCCAGCTGTTCGTCGTCGACGGCGGCAGGGTCGACCGCCGGGGCATCACCGGGTGCCTCGGCCATCGGTTCGATCCCGGTGACCGCTCCACCCTCGGGGCGCTCCACGATCGACGCCGGGAGCACGATGATCCCGGCGACCAGCGCCACCGTGGCTGCCAGCACGTAGGCGAGCGTCCACGGGCGGGGTGCTCGACCTGCCGGGCTCCGGGGGCCGGGCGATCTGGTGTCGTCCGGCGAGGCCATCGCCTCGGCGGCGACGGAGACATAATGCCGGCGCATCCGCCGGGCTCGTTCCTCGTCGATCTCGCCTTGGGCGACCTGCGCCTCGAGTTCCAGGATGTCCGCCAGCGCCTGGTCGGCGATCTCGTCACCCCGGCTCACGGCTCGAGCTCCCGCCGGGCCTGCGACTCGCGGCTCCGGTCGAGCGCCTGGTTGACCCGTGCCTGTTCCGCCTCGGACGGTTCCGGCTCGTCGCGGCCGGCGCGCCGGGACCGGCGGGTCAGCAGCAGCGCCACACCTGCGACCGTCGCCGCGGCGGGCAGCAGCCACAGGAGCAGCGTGCTGCCCGACGCCGGCGGGTCGATCACCGCCCAGTCACCGTACCGGGCACGGAAGTAGGCCTCGATCTCGTCGTCCGACCGCCCCGCCGCCACCTGGTCCTCGATCACCTGCCGCATCGCGACAGCGGTGTCCGACGGCGACTCGGCGACCGACACGCTCGTGCAGACCGGGCAGCGCAGCCGCTCGGCCAGTTCCTGCACCCGGTCCTGCCCCGCCGCGGGGGCCATGGCGAGCACCAGTGCGACGGCGACGGTCAGCAGAAGAGTCGCCCCGCCGATCACGACGGAGACCGCCCTCTGGCCCGGGCTAGGCATCGGTGCTCACCGGTTCCCCAGACCGCGACTGGCCGGGATCGACCGCGGCCCGCGCGGTCCGGCGCGGCCGACCCAACGCCCAGAACCCGCCGGCCGCGACCATGCCCCCGCCGACCCACATCCAGACCATCAGCGGGTAGCGGAACAGGTTGAGCGTGACGCGCTCGGGCTCCAGGTCCCCGAGGGCGACGTAGACGTCCTGAGCCGGGGTCGTCCATACATCGGGGTTACCGACCGCCTGTGGCCTGCCGGGGAAGGAGTTCAACAACGGTGTCATCTCCCGGATGACGCGCTCCCCGTCGGTGACGGTGAGGTGCGCGTCGGTGACCAGCCGGTCGGGCAGCTCGTGCTCGTCGACGTAGTCGAAGGTCAGCGTGTACCCGGCGAACTCGACGAAGTCCCCGCGGTCGACGGTGACGGTGCTCCGCTCGGCCAGACCGGACGAGGTGGCGACCACCACGACGAAGAGAGCGACACCGAGGTGGGCCAGCTGCCCGCCCCAGTACCCGCGCTGCCCGCAGATGAGGCGCCACAGACCGGCGGGAGTCCGTGCGGGGGCGGTCACCAGGGCTTGGCGCACGGTGCTCGACGCGATCCCGGTAGCCAGGGCCACGACGGCCACGACCCCCGGTGAGCTCACCCCGGCAAGGGCCGTCGACGTCGCGGCACAGGCCGCGAGCAGCAACGGCACGCGCAGGCGTCTCCAGATCACCGCCGGCGACGCATGGCGGTACGGGGTGACCGGTCCGGCCCACATCGCGAGGAGCAGGGCGAAACCGAGCGGGACCGCCATCCGGTCGAAGAACGGCCGTCCGACCGACACCTGCTCGTCGGTGATCGCCTCGAGGACGACCGGGTAGAGGGTTCCGAGCAGCACGACGAACGCGAACAGACTCAGAAGCAAGTTGTTCAGCAGGAACATGCCCTCCCGGCTGGCCAGCGACTCGGGACCGCCCCGGGATGCGATGCGCTCGGCACGCAGTGCGATGAGCACGAACCCGGTCACCACCACGACGACGAAGAACACCAGCAGCGGTGGGCCCACGTCGGACTGGCTGAAGCTGTGTACCGACTGGACGACCGCGCTGCGGGTGAGGAACGTGCCCAGGACGGTGAGGGCGAATGCCGCCAGCACCAGGACGAAGTTCCAGGACTGCAACATTCCCCGCCGGACCTGTACCACGGCCGAGTGCAGGAAGGCGGTGGCGACCAGCCACGGAACCAGTGCGGCGTTCTCCACGGGGTCCCAGGCCCAGTAGCCGCCCCACCCCAGGACCTCGTAGGACCACCAGGCGCCCACCACGAGACCCGCCGTGAGGAAGCTCCAGGCCGTCAGGTTCGCGCGGCGGGTGCGGCGCAGCCACTCCACTCCCGCAACGCTGCCGAGCAGCGCCGACATCGCGAACGCGAACGGCACTGTGAGGCCGACGTAGCCCACGTACAGCAAGGGCGGGTGGACGGCCATGAGCACGTGGTCGGCGAGGATCGGGTTCGGCCCGGGCCCGTCTGCGGGTACCTCGGCAAGAATCTCGAATGGATTGCCCGCCAGCACGACCAGGCCGAAGAAGAAGGCGCCGACTGAACCCAGCACGCCGAGCGCCCCGGTGCCGAGCCGGTCATCGGTGTCGCGTACTCCGTGCATCACCGCTGCGGTGAATCCTGACAGGACGAGCACCCACAGGACCAGGCTGCCCTCGAGCGCTGCCCAGGCCCCGGTGATGCTGAAGAACGTCGAGGTGGCACGGGAGTGGTTCTCGGCGACGTAGGCGACGGCGAAGTTGTCGGTCAGCAGGGCGACCTGGAGCGCCGCCATCGCTAGCACCGAGCCACCGAGCATGAAACCCGCCCCGACCAGCAGCTGCCTGCGACGCACGGCACCGGGCCGGTGCTGGGCGAGGAAGCCGAGGACCGCCAGCACTACCGACCCTGAGAGGCCGAGCATGAGGCCGGTCCACCCGGCGGAGGGCACCGCCGTCGTCATGCCGAACCCTCGTCGTCGGGCGGCTGGTAGTTCTCGTCGTGCTTCACCTTCATCGAGTCCGAGACGAAGGTGTCCCCCTGCCACTGCCCTTCGAGCACGACCCCGACGCCGGCGCCGAACAGCTGGGCCGGGGCGCCACTGAACTCCACGGGCACCCGGACACCGTCTGGCCCGGCCGAGGACGTCACCTCGAACTGCACCCGGCCTGGTTCGCCGACGACAGTGCCGTCCACGACGAGGCCGCCGAGCTGGAACCGGGTGCCCTCAGACTGGCTCGCGCGCTGGGCCACCGCCTCGGCGGGCTCGAGGTAGTAGACGAGGTTGCCGTTGAGGTTGCCGAACAGCAGCAGGCCGACGAGGACGGCCAGGACACCGGTCGCAGAAGCGCCGAGCAGGCGATAGCGCCGCACGACACGGCGCTCGCGGATGTGTGAGGTCATCATCGCCTCCCCTCCGTCCTCTCGCCGATCCGGGCGGCGGCCCGCACGAGCACCCCGAGATAGGCGACGGTCGCCGTCACGGTCACGCCGTACCCGAGAATCACCCAGGCCCACTGCGTCATCACTCGGTCTCCCCTCGGGGTGCGGTCACGGCATCGCCGGCGAACGGCCGGCCCCCGGCGCTCTCAGCAGCGTCTGCGGTGTCCTTGGCGGCGGTGATCCGCATCCGGGTCCGGACGACCAGCACGTAGAGGGCGGTGAAGGCCAGGACGGAGAGCAGCAGCGCTGCCAGCATGCCGCCAACGATCGCCGGTGCAGCGGGACGCAGCAGCGACGGCGGCTGGTGCAGCGTCCTCCACCACAGCACCGAGAAGTGCACGAGCGGGACCATGGCGAAAGCGACGACGCCGAACACCGCCGACCGGCGGGCCCGAGCGACCGGGTCGTCGATCGCGCGCCGCAGGGCGAGGTACCCGAGGTAGACGAAGAACAGCAACGCCGTGGTCACGAGCCGGGCGTCCCACGTCCACCACACGCCCCAGGTAGGTCGACCCCAGATCGAGCCCAGGCCGATGGCGAGACCGGTGAAGAACACCCCGGCCTCGGCGCTCGATGCCGCCAGCCGATCCCAGACGGCGGTGCGCCGCCGTAACCAGACCAGGCCGGCGACGAGGGTCACGCCGTAGGCGAGGAACGCCGTCCACGCCGCGGGGACATGCACGTACATCAGCCGTACGAGCTCACCCTGCAATCGGTCGGGCGGCGAGAGCATCGCGGCGCCCGCCGCGATGACGACGGCGGTCGCGACCGCGAGCGGTAACCGACGGCCGAAGACGGTCAGCGGTGTCACCGCAGTCGTTCGGGTCAGGTCGGGTTCGATCATGTCTGGTCCTCCAGGTGCCGGACGCACCACGCGGCCGACAACGCGATGGCGAGATCGACGGCCAGCACGAGGACGAGCCACGGCCACGCCGGGCGCTCGTAGCGGGTGGCGTCGATGACTCCGACGGCGCCGAGCAGCAACGGAACCGTGATCGGAGTGACGAGCAGGGGACCGAGCGTGGTGCGCCCTGCGAGCCCCTCGGAGACGAGATCGGCGAACGCACCGAGCGTGCCCAGGCCCGCAGCGACGAGGACGACCATCGGCAGCAACCACGGCCACCCGCCCAGATCCGGCGCGTAGAGCACTATCGCCACCGGAGCGATGACCAGCTGGAACGCCAGCAGAAGCGCCGTGTTCCCGAGGGCTCGACCGGCCAGACGGACCCGGGGGGTCACCCCGGACAGAAGCAGGAGCGCTCTGTGGGCGGGGCTGTCGACAGCGCCGCCCCGCATGGTCACGAGAACTCCGAAGAGCAGCACGATCAGCCAGAACAGGGCCGGTCCGACAGCGGTCAGCAGAGCGGTCTCGGCACCCACACCCAACGGCACCAGGAAGAGCGCGACCGCACCGAACGGTGCCACGACCCCGAAGACCTCACCGGTACGACGGTCGACGGACAGATCCTTGCGGGCGAGCACGACCGCCTGCGCCAGCGGAGACACCGACGGAGTCATCGGGCTACCACCGTCTCGACCCGGCCGGAGCGCAGACCGACCGTCCGGTCACAGAGGTCGGAGACCCTTCCGGCCTCGTGCGAGACGAGGACCCCCGCTCCCCACCGGGCACACACCTCTGCGAGAACCCGGCCCACCAACGGTGCGGCGTCGTAATCGAGCCCGGTGTGCACCTCGTCCAGGAGCAGCAGGTCGGGCTCGGTGAGCATCACCCGGGCGAGCTCCGCGCGCCTGCGCATTCCCTGCGAGCAGGCGATCGCCGGCCGACCGGCCGCCCGGGCGAGACCGACGTCGGCGAGCACCTCGGGCACCCGGCGACGCGGGCGGCCGGTGAGGCGAGCGACCAGCCGCAGGTTCTCCTCGAGGGTGAGCCGGTCGTAGAGCGCCGCCGAGTGTCCGACGAGCGCGACGCGCAACCTCGCCGTGCGAGCGTTGGTGGCGTCGATCTGCCGGCCGAACAGCTCGACCGTTCCGGCGGTAGGGCGGACGAGGGTGGCGAGCACGGAGAGCAGCGTCGACTTACCCGAACCGTTGGCGCCCATCAGGCCGATGACCTCGCCAGGCTCGAGACAAAGGTCCAGATCGCGCAGGACCGGGGCCTGGTGCAGGTCCACCCGTACTCCTGCGAGACGGGCGACCGGCGACGCATTGTTCACGAGGACTCCCAAACTTCTACAGATGGTAGAAGATGACATACTTCGCGTAACGGGTCCACAACGGCCCTGGTCGATCTCGGAGGTGTCGTGGAACTCCTGGCCATGACGGCGCTCGCGCTCGTCGCCGGGGCCGTGTCGTTCAGCTCCCCGTGCGTCCTGCCGCTGCTGCCCGGCTACGTCTCCTTCGTCAGCCGCTCCGGCAGTCAGGACAGGGGACGATCGCACTGGGGACCGGCGCTGTTCGTGGCCGGGTTCGGCGCGGTCTTCGTCGCCATGGGTCTCACGGCCTCGGCGGTCGGGCTCCTGCTGCGGCAGAACCTCGACATCCTCACCCGGGGCGCCGGAGTGGTCGTCGTCGCTCTCGGGCTCGGAATGACCGGGGTCCTCCGAATTCCGCTGATCGCCCGCGAGTTCCGGCCCGGCCTGCGCCGGGCGACCTCTGGCACGATCGGTTCGTTCGGTCTGGGTGCGGCGTTCGCGCTCGGCTGGACCCCGTGCGTCGGTCCGGTGCTCGCGACGATCCTCACCGTTGCCGCGACCTCGGGCCAGCTCATGACCGGTGTCGTGCTTCTCGCCGCGTACGCGCTTGGACTCGGGCTTCCCTTCCTGCTGCTGGCACGGGCTCTCCTGCGCGGCCGCGACCGATTCGCCTGGCTGCGCCGCAACGCCCACCGTCTGGAGGTCACTGGCGGCGTGATGCTGGTGGTCACCGGCGTGCTGATGCTCAGCGGCGTGTGGTCGGCCGTGATGGCCGATGCTGTCTCCGGCTATGCGCGGTGGGGCTGGCCTCCGATCTGAGGCATTCCCGGCTTGCGTCGTCATCCGGTCAGCTCCAGACCGCGAGCTCTCAGCCATCCGACAGGGTCGACCTTCTCGCCCGACACCGAGCCCTGCCGGATTTCCAGGTGCAGGTGCGGCCCCGTCGACTGACCGCGATTGCCCACCTCGGCGATCCGGTCCCCGGCCGCCACGCGCTCCCCTGCCGCGACGAACGCCTGATTGATGTGGCCATACACCGATCGGCTGCCGTCGGGGTGGCGGACGACCACCCACAGTCCGAATCCGTTCGCCGGACCGGACTTCTCCACGACACCGTCGGCGACGGCGAAGATCGGGGTCCCGATGCGGTTGGCGATGTCCAGGCCGTAGTGGGTGGAGCCCCAGCGCGGACCGGCCGTCGAGGTGATCCGGCCCCGGACGGGTTGCACGGTGACCTCACCGCCGGCCGCGGTCACGGCGGCCGGGGCGCCCTCGGCCCGGGCGGCCGAGAGCTGGTCGGCTCGACGGGCGGACTCCTCTCCGATCCGGGTGCCCTTCGCCAGGGCGGCGAGGTCGTCCGGGTCGGCGGCGTCCGGGAGCTCGGACGCCGCGACAGGCGCGACGACCGCGGGACGGTCGGGAGTCGGCATCGAGGCCGGTTCGAGCGACAGCGCCGCGACCGGACGGACCTCGTCGTCGACCAGTTGGAGATCGAGTTCGTCGTAGGTGGCCTGAGCACCGGTGACCAGGGCTCCGGCTGCGAGTGCGGCGACGGCCCCGGCACCGGCGGGCGGCGGAGCAGGGAGGCAGAAGGACAGGGACGTACTGGACGTCGACATACGGGTATCCCAAATCTGACAAGGGGCTGCGGGCGGCGTGGGAGCGCGCAGCGGTGTCTAGATCCGGAAGACCTGGAGATCAGCTGTCGAGACGCGTGCGGGAGCCGGCGGGGTGTCGTCCGGCACCGCCGGGCGGACCACTGCTGCGGGAACGGTTCGGACGCAGAGAACAGTGAGGTCGACGGTCGACGCACTCGTCCCGTCGTCGGCGAGGCGGACCGGGCTCGCGGCGGCGTGCTCGATGTCCTGCAGCGGAGCACCGTGGCATCCGTGCGAGCTTTCCTGACCGACAGGGGCCGGGGGCTCCCCCGCCGTCGCGCCTCCCGCGCATAGGACACCGACCGTGAGCACGGTGAGTACGGCGACCGCGATGGCGCTTGTCCATCGAGCAATCCGCCGCACGTGCACTCCCTCCGTCATCGACGAGGCTAGCGGTGCAGGGTCGGCCACTCTCCAGCACCCGGCCACGGGCCTCCGAGACTCCCCGGGGTCACCCACCGGCAGATCCGACTCCGAAGCGTGACAACCTCGGCCACTCTTGAACGTCTCTCGTTACGGATGATGCCGAGTCTCGTTACCCCGAGCGCGGTGACGGCGACCCACGAACAGGAGCACCAGATGGGGAATCCGACGACCCGACGACCACGCCGCAAGCGGATCGTCGTCGCCGCGATCGTCGCCGCAACCGGGATCGGCCTCGGTGGAACCGCGCTCGCCGACGTCGAGCAGGGCGACATCGCAACCCAGGCCCACGCGGAGGCCGTCGCCCCGGGCACCCCTTGCGCGGTCTCGGCACGGGCGTGCGTCGATCTCGACACGCAACGCGCCTGGCTCCTGCGCGACGGCAAGGTGACCCGTGGTCCGGTTCCGATCGCGTCCGGCGGAGCCGGCCAGGAGACACCTCTGGGACACTCGTTTCGGGTCTACCGCAAGAATAAGGACCACGTCAGCGGTGAGTTCACCGGCCCTGACGGCAACCCTGCGCCGATGCCGTGGTCGGTCTTCTTCGCCGACGGCGGCGTCGCCTTCCACGGCGGTGACCGGGCGAGAGCGTCGGCGGGATGCGTCAAGCTCGACACCGGGGAGGCCGAGGCGTTCTTCAACGATCTCGTCGAGGGCGACAAGGTTCAGGTCGTACGCGCTTCGGACGAGCAGACAGCGCGCGGAGGCGGTGCAGCGGCGAGCTGAGGACCGCGTCCGCTGGTGTGGCGCTGCAGCGGGCGCCACACCAGCGGAGGTCAGCGGGTTCGGCTTCTCGATGCCGATGCCGATGCCGATGCCATGGGCAACGGTTGCGTCGGAGCGGTGTCGGCTGCGGCGAACCAATTGATCGCCTCAAAGCTCACCGTGGGCGCGTCTGTCTCCGTCGGGCGTGGTGTCTTCTCTGGTGTCACGGTCAGAAGACCGCGCCGGTGAAGAGCCATAAGTGCTACCGCACAGACGACTCCGGTCGCGACGAGCACCGCCCACGGGACTGCAGCTGCTCTAGCTGAACGGGCCAAGTCCATAGCCCACCCGGTCCCGGCATTGCCCAGCAGGATCCCGATCCCGCACACGGTGTTGTAGAACCCGTAGTGAGTGGCAACGAGACGGTTGCCCGACAGCCCGACGATCGTATCCATCTCAAAGGGCAGAACGATGGCTGTGCCGACCGCGAGCATCGCAGCTGTGGATAGCAGCGCTATGATCCCCACGACGACTGTCGTACCGTCGTCAAGTGCTGGTAGGCAGTCGGCGACGAGCATCGGCACGAACGCTGCTCCGAGCACGAACAGGCCTCTGCTCAGCGACGCGGCTGACCCCCAGCGGTCCCGGCACCACGCGGTGACCCGCATCTGTGTCGCGACCGTGACCCCGCCTGATACGACGTAGACGGCAGTTACCAGCATCGTCGCGGAGTCACCGCCGCCAAGCAACGACCGCGTATAGAGCGGGAGCGCGAGGTAGATCTGGTACGACAGCACGTAGGTACCGATCATCGCGACGGCGAACGGCACGAAACCCCTGGTGGTAGCCACGTCACGCCACTGGGCCAGTACCGAACGCCCATCCTCACGGGAGTTCCCGCCGCTACCGTGACGACCAGGCAATGCCCAAATCTGCAGCACTGTCAGCACGGCGAAGACAGCTGCGGCGACCAGGCAGGTCGCTGTGAAGTTGATCCCGGTCAACAGCATTCCCGCCACCGGCCCGATAAGGATCCCCGCCTGGTAAAACACGCTGAATAAGGCGAACGCCTCGACCCGTCGCTCTCCGGCGTCGTGGGCGATGTAGGCGCGGACTGCCGGGTTGAACAGCGCCCCGGCGAACCCGGTCATCGCCGAGGCGATCACCAACGCGGGCACGGCGTCGACGAGCCCGATCAGTACGAATCCGACGGTCCTCAAGGCGCACCCGGCGACGATCATCGGCTTGTATCCGAACCGGTCGGCCAGGCTACCTCCTACCAGGAACATCCCTTGTTGAGAGAAGTTCCGGACTCCGAGGACGACGCCGACCATTAGTACCGACAGCCCGAGCCCGGCCGACAGGTGGTCGGCCAGGTACGGGATGAGCATGTAGAAGCCGAGGTTGATGGTGAGCTGGTTGAGAAGTAGCAGCCGCGTCGGACGCTCGAACGAACGGTAGCGGGCCCATACCCGCATCAGCTCGCCTCAGGTGCGACGACGTCGACACAACGCGTCCAGCGCCGGACCTCCGAGCGGTCAGTGCGGTCGATCTGGTCCGGATCACCTAGTGGCGGCGGTCCGACCTCGATGTTGTGGTTCCGACAGAAGTCGTCGTTGTACACCGTGTCGAAGTACCGCTGCGGGCCGTCGGGGAAGACCGCAGTGATCCGCGTACCAGGTGGGCGGGTACGGGCCAACCAGCCAGCGACGACGCCGACGGCACCGACACTCCAACCGCCACTGGCGTAGCTCGCGCTCGCCATCGCTCTGCACGCAGATACCGCTTCGTCCGGCGCTACCCAGTGCACTTCGGAGAAGGTGCTGTGATCGACGTTGCGCGGGTGGATACTCGAGCCGAGCCCACGCATCAGACGAGGCCGAGCCGGCTGTCCGAAGATGGTCGACCCGATCGTGTCGACGCCGACGACCTCTAGGTCGGGCTGGTGACGTCGCAGCGCGCGCGAGATCCCGGCCGAGTGGCCGCCGGTGCCTACGGAACAGACCAATACGTCGATGCGCCCGAGCTGATGCCACAGCTCAGCGGCGAGTGGCGCATAGGCGGCGACATTGTCCGGGTTGTTGTACTGATCAGGGCACCACGAGCCGGGGTGCTCGGCGAGCACCTGGGCGACCCGGTGAAGCGCCCCGGGTTCAGTGGAGGCTGGGTTCTCCCGAGATCGGTGTGTCTCGGTCTGGTTGGTGAGCGTAGTAGTTCTGTTCGTACTCGACCGGCGGCATGTTGCCGATCATGGAGTGCAGCCGGTGAGTGTTGAACCAGTGCACCCAGCTCGCGGTGGCCAGCTCGAGATCGTCGACTGAGCGGATCGGTCCGTCACGACCGATGCACTCGGTCTTGTAGAGCCCGATCACCGACTCGGCCATCGCGTTGTCGTAGCTGTCACCGACCGAGCCGATCGAGGCGATCGCGCCGGCCTCGGCGAGGCGGTCGCCATACCGGATGGCGCAGTACTGCCTGGGTTCAACCGGTCGTTGCAACACCGGGTTGTTGGAGTGAGCGTAGCTGCTCTTCGAACACTTCGGCGGGGGTCTTCCAGTCGAGGCTCTTGCGGGGCCTGTTGTTGAGCGCGAGGGCGACGGCTTCGAGATCTTCGGCGGACCAGCGCGAGAGATCTGTGCCCTTCGGGAAGTACTGCCGCAGAAGCCCGTTGGTGTTCTCGTTCGTCGGCCGCTGCCAGGGTGAGTGGGGGTCGGCGAAGAACACCTTCGTGCCTGTCTCGAGCGCGAACTGGGCGTGTCCGGAGAGCTCCTTGCCGCGATCCCAGGTGAGCGTCTGGCGGAGCTGTTCGGGCAGCGTCGTCATCGACATGGTCAGGGCGGCGTTCATCGCCGCGGCGCCGTATCCGCCCAGCGCGGGACCGTTCTTGACCGGCGGGGTCTCACCCCAGCCGTTCAGCCGCGGCAAGTGCACCAGCAGGGTCGAGCGGCTCTTGCGTTCTACGATCGTGCCGATGGCGGAGCGACCGGTGCCGATGATCAAGTCGCCTTCCCAATGCCCGGGAACAGCACGGTCCGCCGCCTCTGCGGGGCGCTTCGAGAACACGACATCGGCGGTGACGTGTCCTTGCGGGCGATTCTGCGCGCGAGCCCGCGGCTGCCGCAGCGCACGTCCTGTTCGCAGGCAGGCGACGAGTTCGCGTTTGAGCGCGCCACGGCCCTGGATGAACAGCGACTGGTAGATCGCCTCGTGGCTGATGCGCATGGACTCATCATCCGGGAAATCGACCTTCAAACGGTGCGAGATCTGCTCCGGACTCCACGCGGTCGCCCACCGCCGATCCTGCCGATGCGGCTTGTTCAGCCCCTTCCATGCTGGCGGCTCCGGCCCAACGACGATGCTGCCGTCCGGCCGGCGCACGCCCCCAGCGAGCCGCTCCTGCACGTACTCCCGCAGCTCGTCGTTGCTCGCGAGCTTCGCGGTCTTCGGTCGTTTCGCTGCCTGCTGGGCCTTCCACTGCGCCACCAGCGCTCGGTACTCCGCCTTCCCTCCCCGGGTGGCCGCGTTGCGACGCAGCTCGCGAGAGACGGTCCCCGGGTCACGCCCGATCGCCCGGCCGATCTCGCGCACTCCCGTGTTCTTGGCGTGCAGGATCGCGATCTCCTCACGCTCCTCGAAGGACAAGTAGCGGCCGCTGGGCTCGGCCAGTGAGATCGGAGGCATACCGCCAGCGTGGCGAAACCACCGTGCGCCGACCGGCACAGACACGCCCACCTTCAGCGCCGCCTCGGCTGAGGTGATGCCCGTCGCGATCAACCGCCAGAACTGCCGCTGCACCGCACGCGAGGGCTCGGGCCGCCCAGGCGAACGCATCGGGGGCCGCAACGCCCGATCCGCCCGCCACTGACGTCTAGCCCCTTCGGGCACCTCGCTCGTCTTCGCGATCCAGTCCTTCGTCGCCACTGCCGAACACCTCCATGATCGAGGTGTTGCGACGACCAGTTGAATCCGCCCTGACTGCCCGCGTCGCTGTGATGGATCAGCCCGTCCAGGCGCCCGTCGGTGGTCTGACCTGCGCTATCACGGGTCCACAACGCCATCTCCAGAGCGTCGAGCGGAAGCTCGGTGGGCATCGAGGCGGCGCAGCGCCATCCGACGATGCGCCGGGAGAACACGTCGGAGACGAACGCGGTGAACACCATCCCCGACCAGGTCGGCACGTAGGTCAGGTCGACCACCCAAAGCCGGTTCGGTGCGGCGGCGGTGAAGTTCCGGTCGACCAGATCAGGCGCGCGTGTGGCCTGCCGGTCGGGCTGGGTGGTCAGCACCGGCTGTCCGCGGCGGACCCCGCGCAGGCCAAGCTGGCGCATCAGCCGCTCCACCGTGCACCGGGCGACCGGACTCCCTGCGGCGCCCGTGACGCCGTCACGGCGCAGCTGGTGCCACATCTTGCGGGCTCCGTACACGCCGCGGCCCTTTGTCCGGTCCCAGAACGTGGCCTCGATCGTCTCGGCCAGGGCGGCGTCGGACAGTGCTCGCCGCGAGGGCGGGCGGGTCTTGGCTGCGTAGTAGCCGCTCGGGGCGATCGTGGCGCCGTGCTGGGTCAACACGGCACAGATCGGCTCGACCCCGAACCGGTCCCGGTGGGCGTCGATGTAGTCGACGATCACCGCAGTCGGCGGTCGAGCTCCGCCGAGGCGAAAAACGCCGAGGCGGTCTTGAGGATCTCGTTCGCCCGCCGCAGCTCGGCGTTCTCCCGACGCAGCCGGGTCAACTCGTCGCGGTCACTGGTCGTGGTCCCAGGCGCCAGCCCGTCGTCGATATCGGCCTGCTTGCACCAGCCCCGCAGCGTATCGGGCAGGATCCCCAGCTGCGGCCCGATCCGCTTGCAGGCGGCGTTGACCGACAGGCCGGGCTCCTGCTGTCGTGCTTCCCGGACCATGCGCTTGGCCCGCTCACGCATCTCGTCGTTGAACTTCCTCGGTGCCGGCACGAAGACCACCTTCCCGTGGCTTCAGAACCTCCACCAGACCCGGGGCGCTTCACGGTCCCGACGGGCCTGCTGCCACCCACCAATCAACGCGGGGGCGTCGACAGTCTCGATTCCTGCGCCGTAGGCGCGCAGCAACCGATACATCAAAGGTTCCATACCGGGATCTGAGACCAGGGTGACTGGGTGCCCGAAGGCGATCCCAGCCAGCGCGAGACCGAGCCCGAGGGTTCCGCTGGTCGATTCGACGATGCGTCCGCCCGGGAGCAGGTCGCCGCGTTCGCGGGCGCGGCGAACCATATGTACCGCTGGACGGTCTTTGATCCCACCGGGGTTGGCTCCTTCGAGCTTGGCCCAGAAACCCCGCCCGCCCTCGGCGAATGGTGAGTCGATCCAGACGACAGGAGTGTTCCCGACGACGTGGATGAGCCGGGTCTCCTCAGACCGTGTTTGAGAAGGGTCGGCGTGTCTGCGCCGCGCGGGCCGCGCTCTGGTCCATCGTGGACGGGTGGCTCGGCGTCAGCGGCGGTATCCCTCGGACACCAGCGATGAGCAGTGGGCGTTGATCGAACCGCTGTTGCCCGAGGCCGGGGCGGGTGGGCGTCCGGAGAAGCACCCGCGCCGGGACGTGGTCGACGCGATCCTCTACGTCGTGCGGGCGGGGTGCGCTTGGCGGGCTCTACCAGCGGACTTCCCGCCCTGGCAGACCGTCTACTGGTATTTCAACCGGTGGGAACAGCAGAAGGTCACCGAGAAGATCCTCCCGGTCGTGCGCCGTCAGCTACGTGCCGACGAGGGGCGGGACCCGGAACCGAGCGCGGGGATCATCGACTCGCAGTCGGTGAAGGGTGCCGACACCGTCGGGCAGGACTCGCGCGGCTTCGACGCAGGGAAGAAGATCAACGGCCGGAAGCGGTTCATCGTGACCGACACCCTGGGCCTGCTGTTGACCACGGTGGTGTGCTCGGCGTCGGTGCAGGACCGCGACGGGGCGAAGTCGATCCTGCTCGACCTGTACCTGCGCACCAGGGTGCGGTTCGTCTACGCCGACGCCGGGTTCGCCGGACGCCTGCTGGAGTGGGCGAACACGATCCTGCGCACCAGCGTCGAGGTCGTGCGCAAACCGCCTGAGCAGCGCGGGTTCGCCGTCCTCCCGCGCCGCTGGGTGGTCGAGCGGACACTGGCCTGGCTGACCGCACACCGCCGTCTGGCCCGCGACTACGAACGCCACCCCGCCGTCTCCGAGGCCATGATCCGCTGGGCCGCGATCAACACCATCACCCGCCGCATCGCCCGCGGCAAGCCGGCCGCCCGCCAACAGAAATACGTCTTCACACCCGCGACTTGATCTTCTCAAACACGCTCTCAGACATGGGCAGGCCAGCATAGACAAGCGTGGACATACGAATTCAGACCTCGTTCAGGCAGCGCGGCACTATGCCGTGCGGGAACGTACAGACGGGCGTAAACGACAACGGGAGCTGTGTCCCGCCAGCATCTACGTGCGACATATCTGTGCGAGAGCGAGATGCGATCGACCACTGCGGGGGCGTGCTGGTCGAGTATCGACTGGCACAACTGTCGGTACCTGCCGCACAGCGGCGGCTTCGAAAGTAAAGAGAATAGTTGGAAGGCCATCGCCCAAGTCGCCCCAGCGGTCCGGGCGCGTCACGGTGCTCGCGGCGTCGTGGTCGCCGGCTTCGTGGCACGACGGTCCGTGACTGTGGGGCGGAGCCACCACCGCAACCGAGGAGGCCACAGGCCCGCCATCAACATGCGAAGCACCAGCGGCGGCAAGCACGACGATGACCAAACCCAGTAACAGACCGGAGCACACAGCAATACGGCGGGGCCACACCAGGCCGGGATGCTCTAGACGGTCGCTCACAGCGATCGAACGGTATCAGCCTGTTACACATCGAGAACGAGCGCCTGCGATGGTCCACGGACTCGACGGGCGGCGGCCAGAACGGCCGCTGACGGCACCGATCGCGGGCGCTACGCGATCGAGGCCCAAAGCCGTGTTGCAGTGCCCGGTTGAGTCGCTCCGGGTCGGATTGAGACCCCGCGACGGGATTCCGACCAGCTGTTGGTTGTCCTGGTGGGCAGTGTGGAACGCCTGTTCGCGCTCGTGCGGTCGCGGTGAAGCGCCTCGGGCGCGGTGGAGGCTGTGGGGTGCACCGGGTCCCGCGGAGTTGCGTGGCTGGAGTCTCTAAGCCACGACGATCTTGGTCTGAGCCTCGAACTCTTCCGGCGAGCGCTAGCCTAGAGCGCTGTGTCGGCGGCGCCGGTTGTGCAGATCTCGAGGTACTCGAAGATCTGTCGGCCAGTTCGATGCGGGTTTTCCACCGCGGCTCATGCAGACCGCCGATCCCCGTGCTCCATAAGTAGTCATGCTGCGCCACGAATGCGCGGTCGAGTCGGCGCGCCGCGGCAAGCACGCGGGTCAGCGTGTGCTCGGCGACGGGTCAGCCGTGCAGTCCCTTGCCACTAGCGATCGTCAGGTTCGGACCGAAGCCCGGTCTGCACCGCCCACGTGCCCAGTCACTGCGGTCGCTGGTGGTTTCGGGTCGGCTGGTGCCGGGCCAGATCTATTCGGCCCCCGTGCTCGCGTCCGAATTCGTACAGACGTCCCCGGCTGCGCTGCACGCGGCGCCGCTCCGGTCACCGTCACTCGGGACGGGTGACCGCAAGGGTCGCGACCACTGGTTCCCGGGTCACGGCCGTCGATTTCGCCAGCGTGGCCAGCTACGTCCTGCACGACGAGGTCGTGGTGCCGACGTCCCGGGGGCACGTCCCGTGTGTGATCGGCGAATCTCGAGGAGGCCACGGATCTCGGTTATGCCGTCGAGTTCCGCGTCGCTGACCGCGGTGATCCGGAATCCCCTGTTTCGCACCGTTTCGACCAGGCCCTCACGCACAAGGTCGAGCACCCTTCGCAAACGAGGTCTTCAAATAACCGTTGCTGCGCTCGACGACCCCTTTGAACTCCGGGTCGTGGCGCGGGGCCAACCGGATGCGGGTGGCCAGGGTCCCGGTGAACGCCGCCGCCGGCGCCGTGACGCGCCCTGCCGCCGATGTCGGCCTCCCGATCCGCCCCCCAGCCGCACGGGCTCCGCGGCACCGCCCGTGCGGAGCACGGCAGCGGTCACCGAGGTGGCCCCCAGATCGATCCCGAGCAGGTACGACATCACTGCTCCCCCCTCGTCGAACCGGCACGCCGGCGTAGCCCTCTCCGAGACCCATCGACGGGGCCGCCCCGGTGTTAGCCCGTGCGGCGCAGCAGTTCGAGGTTGGGGGCCGATCCCCTAACGGCCCCCTCTAGCCCGTGCGGCGCAGCAGTTCGAGGTTGGGGGCCGATCCCCTAACGGCCCCCCCACGGACCCGGAGCGATCCCCGATGGCCGGACCGGCCGGCGCCCCTAGCTTTCGTCGTCAACACCGGTCGTCGCCGACGGACCGGTCACCCCGAAGTCATCCGGAGGCCGTCATGGCGGAGAACATCTCGCTCGTCGAGTTCATCAAGCTGCTGCTCGGCAGCGGCTCCGAGAGCATCCAGGTCCGCGACTGGTTCGAGAAGGACCCGAACGCCGCCCTGCACTACTACGGCCTGTCCGAGCTGTCCCCGGAGGACATCCGCGACGCGATCGTCATCGCCCAGGACAACGACACCGTGTCCTTCGACCGCCACTACGACACCGGCTTCAGCTGGGACTCGGGCAAGGGCGGCTGGGGCTGGAACGAGGGCAAGGGCGACCACGGCGACCACGGCCACAAGGCCGCCGCATCCCAGGAGAACGTGCACGTCAAGGATGCCTGGTACACCGAGAACATCGACGACCGCGACACCATCGTCGACAACTCGGTGAACCAGAACATCGACACCGGTGGCGGCGACTTCGACCAGACCATCGACATCCGGTCGACCTCCGCCTCCGGTGACGGCGCCGTGGCCGTCGGCGGCGACAACAACGCCCCGGTCACCACCGGCAACGGCAACGTGGTGGGCGAGGGCAACCAGGTGGTGTCCGGCGACGGCAACACCACCGCCTTCGGTGAGGGCTCGGCCTACAACACCGGCGACATCTCCGCGAGCAAGGGCGGTGCGGTCTCCCTGGGCGGTGAGGCGAACGGCTCGCACGACGCGACCGACTCGTTCAACAAGACCTGGAGCGAGTCGAACGACAGCGTCGAGATCCACGACTCCGGCAACGTCGACAGCAGCGTCGACACGGTCACCAACACCGACGACAACAGCCACACCGACATCGCCTCGCACAACGACGTCGACCTGAGCGTCGGCTGAGCCCGAGCACCGCCCGGTGGACGGGCCGGTGAGCCCAGCCCGTCCACCACCTCCCGCACGACCCGAACCCTCCGCCGCGCGCCCGAGCCCGGCGGCACCCCATGAGGAGAACGTCATGTCCGTCGAGAAGTCGCTGATCCAGTTCATCCTGGACCTGCTCAAGGACCCGAAGGCCCTGGCCGAGTTCAAGGAGGACCCGCACGGCATGCTCGCCCAGTGCGGCCTGTCCGAGGTCTCCGCCGACGACGTCCGCGACGCCCTGGTCCTGGCCCAGGACAACGACGACGTGTCCTTCGACCGTGACTACAACACCGGCGGCGGCCACGGTGGCGGCCACCACCACACCCCGCCGCCGCCGCCCGTGCACCACGGCGAGGACCCGGTCAAGTACATCGACAAGTACGTGACCAACAACCACTACACCTACAACGTCGACGACCGCGACACCATCATCGACAACTCGGTGAACCAGAACGTCGACACCGGCGGCGGCGACTTCAACCAGTCGATCGACACCAAGACCACCGTCGCGTCCGGCGACGGCGCCGTCGCGGTCGGCGGCGACAACAACGCCCCGGTCACCACCGGCGACCACAACGTGGTCGGCGACGACAACCAGGTCGTCTCGGGCGACGACAACACGAGCGCCTTCGGCTCGGGCTCGGCCTACGACACCGGCGACATCTCCGCGGACAAGGGCGGCGCGGTGTCCCTGGGCGACAACGCCACGGGCTCGAACGACGCGTCGGGTTCGTTCAACGACACCCGCACCGAGACCAACACGACGGTCGACATCGACGACTCGTACAACACCGACGACAGCCAGTACACCGAGACCAACACCGACGACCACAGCCACACCGACGTCCTGTCGCACAACGACGCGAACGCCGACCTCCTGTCGCAGACCTGATCCAGCAGCTCTGCTCCGGGCGGACCAGCTGGTTCGACCGCCCGGACCGCCCGGCCCGGGTCACCCACCCGTGGGTGACCGGGGCCGTCGTCGTTCGTGTATCCACGACGGGAACGTGACGGGTGGTGTGGGCACCGTCCGCGGAGCGACGGGGGGAGCGGTCGTGGCAGTGCCGGAGGCGGTCGCACTCGTCGACCTGGCCCTCACGGCGGTCACTGCCTACGACCGCCCCGACCTGGCACCTCGGCTGCGGCAGACGAAGGCGCGGCTGACCGACCCGGTCGTGCGGGTGCTGGTCGTCGGCGAGTTCAAGCAGGGCAAGAGCCAGTTGGTGAACGCGCTGGTCAACGCCACCGTGTGTCCCGTCGACGACGACATCGCCATCGCCGTGCGGACGGTGGTGCTGTCGAGATAGACAGCGACCTCTACAAGCCGTTCCACCCGCAGTACGACCACCTGATGAAGACCGACGATCAGCTGATGGCGTCAGCGACCCGGGCCGACGGCCGAGCCTGGATGGGCACGTTTCGAGAGCCGGCTCGTTCAACGGTTGTCTTCGCTGTGGGAGGTGCTGTCGGTCGAGTTCCCCCACATCGCACTGCCCACCAGCACTCCACAAACAGTCCGGCCGCCTCGTCTGGACCGCATGGTCATCGAGGTATCCGATGGCCTGGCCTACCTCGCCCCCTGGGCGCCACCTCGTGCCGAGGCACCGTCCACAGTGGTAGCCGACATCGCCATGGCCTTGAGCAACAAACATGCGTTCGGTGTTGCCCGCTGGACCGGGCAACACCGACACGTCACCGACGACGAACTACCCCAGTGGGAACCCGAGGTCAGCTCGTGGCGCGAGCGCGCGCTGTGGATGGCCAAGCTCAGCGACGCCCTGCAACAGCGCGACGTGCTACCTATGGATCTCGCGGAGAGATCGTGACAGTGGAACTCCTAGATCCCGGCGTCCTGACGGTTCACGACACTGCACCCATCGTCGAAGGCGCCACGGTCCGCGACACTCTCGGGCGATCCCTCGCCCTCGCCCGCCACGCCGAGGCACTCGGCTACGGCCGTTACTGGACAGCGGAGCAACACGGTATGCGCGCCGTCGCAGGATGCGCGCCGGAGGTGATCTGTGCCGCCGCGTTCAACGGCGGGTTGGGAGTGACCCTGTAGCGACAAATTGGGATTGGCCCCTGGGTGGGTGGTCAGTCGTTGCTGCGCGGTTGTGTTTGGCCAGAGCTCGCGGCGGGCGCGGGTGCGGTAGGAGTCCCCGGACAGGGTCAGGACTTCGGCGTGGTGGACGAGGCGGTCGATCATGGCTGCGGCGACGACGTCGTCGGAGAAGGTCTCGCCCCAACGGCCGAAGGGCAGGTTGCTGGTGACCATGACGCTGCCTTGTTCATAGCGGGAGGAGTGGGCCCGACAACCCGAGGCGTCCCAGGTCGTAATCGGCGAACCGGTCAGCCTGGCCCTCCAGCCTGCCCAAGAGCGCTGGGGAACGACCGCCCCGGCTAGTACTGCAACGGCGTTTTGTCAGGCTGGTGGGCGTTGGCCGCGGCGGCGGTAGTGGCAGGTCCGGGCCTGGTGCTGGCGTCGTCGGCGCCAGGTGGACCAGGCGAGTGTGCTGGCCAGGCAGGCGGCTGGGGTGAGGATGAGGGTGGCGAGCAGACGCCGTATCTCGTTGCCGCTCAGCGGGATCAGGCCGGTCCGCTCGGCTGGAGATCCCCCTTTTCGGCCTCCTGTGCGCGGGTGACGGACAAGTAGGCGGCGGCGAGCATGGCCAGTGTGATGTGGGCGTACCAGGCTCGGTAGGAGCGGACTTGGTAGTGGTCGAGGCCGGCTTCGTTCTTGGAGGTCTGGAAGCATTCCTCGATCGCCCAGCGTGCGCCGGCGACGCGGACCAGCTCGCGCAGCGGCGTGGCCGCGGGGGCGGCGCAGCGGTAGAACGGGTCACGTCCGGCGGAGTGGTGTATGAGATCGACTCCGCGTGATCTTGGTTCGGGATTCTAGGCGGTTATTGCCTCGGTTGTCATGAGTGCCTCGCTGCCGGTCGGTGCGGCTTCGGTGGTGACGATGCGGATGCGTGAGCGGGCCAGTAGATCGAGGCCCATGTAGCGGCGGTTCTCGGTCCACTCATCACTCTGTTCGGCCAGGACGGCGCCGACGAGGCGGATCAGGGAGTCGCGGCCGGGGAAGATCCCGACCACGTCGGTGCGACGGCGGATCTCCTTGTTCAGTCGCTCTTGAGGGTTGTTCGACCAGATCTGGCGCCAGACCTCGCGCGGATATGCGGTGAACGCCAGCAGCTCATCGCGGGCGTTGTCGAGGTGCTCGGCTGCGTCGGGCCAGCGCGCGGTGAGAGTGTCGACCACGCGTCCGTACTGGGCTGTGACGGCGTCGGCGTCGGGCTGGTCGAAGATCGTGCGCACCTGCGTAGCGACATGCGGCTGCGCCGACTTCGGAACACGGGAGAGCAGGTTACGCAGGTAGTGGGTGCGACACCGCTGCCACGCCGCACCCGGCAACGCCGAGGCGATCGCCGCCACCAAGCCGGGATGGGCGTCGGAGATGACGAGCTGGACCCCGGACAGGCCGCGGGCGACCAGACCGCGCAGGAACGCCAACCAGCCCGCTCCGTCCTCGCTGGAGGCCACATCCAGGCCGAGGATCTCGCGGTGCCCGTCGGCGTTCACCCCGGTCGCGAGCAGCGCGTGCACGTTGACCACCCGGCCGTCTTCGCGGACCTTCACCGTGAGCGCGTCGACCCACACGAACGTGTACGGGCCCTGGTCGAGCGGGCGCTCGCGGAACGCGGCGACCTGCCCGTCGAGGTGGGTGGCCATCTCGCTGACCTGCGAACGCGACAGCGACTTCACCCCGAGTTGTTCGGCCAGCTTCTCCACCCGCCGGGTGGAGACACCGAGTAGGTAGGCCGTGGCCACGACGGTGACCAGGGCCTGCTCGGCGCGGCGGCGGTGGGTCAGCAGCCAGTCCGGGAAATAGGAGCCCTGGCGCAGCTTCGGCACCGCCAACTCGATCGTGCCCGCTCGGGTGTCCCACTCCCGGGCCCGGTAGCCGTTGCGCTGGTTCGTCCGCTCGCTGCTGCGCTCGCCATAGCCGGCCCCGCACTGCTGATCGGCCTGCGACGACATCAACGCGTTCGCCGTCGTCGCGATCATCGTCTGCAACAGATCCGGCGACACACCCGCCGAGGCGAACTCCTCGACAAGCTGGGCAGGGTCCACACTGTGTGGTGCGGCCATCGTGGTGGTCCTTCCTGGAGTTCCTTGGTCGGTACTCGAGAAAGATCACGCGGTGGCCGTCTCACGTCACGACGCCACGCCGCTCACCAGCGACGAACCCGTACACCACCTCCGCGGACGTAACCGTAGAACGCCAGCTCCCGGGTGGTCTTGCCCTGCCCGGGTTCGGTCTGGCGGCGCACGAGCAGCCAGTGTCCCCAGCCGTGGGGTAGGCCGGCCGGGTCGAGGGCGACGGTGGTCCAGTCATAGATCCGCTCTCCGTGCGCGCCCGCGCCGACCTGGCGCCGTTCCCACCCGCTGCGGCCGGTGTCGGGGTCGCGGGCGCCGGCGATCGTGGCGAGGACCTTGGCCTGGCGGCGATGCCCGTCCGGGCTGGTCAGGACGTCGTCGTTGCGAGTGGCCAGCACGAACGGAATCTCCCGGTCGGCCAGCCAGGTGCGGAAGGTCGGATTCTGTCCGTAGATCTCGTCGGCGGTCACCCACGAGCGGGGTGTGAGGGCCCCGCAGGCGTGGGCGCGGTCGAGCATCGCCAGCCCGAGCTGGGGTTTCGTGGCGAACCCGACCTCATCGGGCACGTCGGCTCTGGCGCAGCGGTCCCGGTCCTCGGTCCACGAGGTCGGCAGGTAGAGCTCGCGGTCGATCAGCGCCCGCCCCTTCGAGCTGGCATAGGCCAGGAACACCCCGAGCTGACAGTTGTCGACCTTGCCGCTGGTACCGGTGTACTGGCGTTGCACTCCCGCCGAACGCAGGCCCTTCTTGATGAACCCGGTCTCGTCGACCACGAACACCTCACTTGCGGGGTCGCCGAGGGCGTCGAGGACGTAGTCGCGCACGTCGTCGCGGACCCCGTCGACGTCCCAGTCAGCGGTGCGCAGCATCCGCTGCGTCCCGTCCGGCGAGACCGCCCCCGCATGCTCGGCCAGAGTCCACCCGTTCTTGCGCTCCAACCCGGCCAGCAGGCCGCGCACATACGCCCCGGCCCGCGCGCGGGGCTCACGACGGAAGAACCGCGGCCCGATCGACGCGATGACCTGGTCCAACGCCGCTACCCATCCAGCAAGATCCACCACCCGGCGATCATCACCGCCGAACCCGGATCAGCCTCTCACGACACGCCGAAACGCCGTTGCAGTACTAGGACCTGGTTGATGACCCGCCGTCGATGTAGGGCGGCGCGCGGGGCTATCCGCTGAACTGGGCGGCCTGTGGCCGCGTCGTCGGCGCGGCCTTCTCCGGGGCGGACGGCGAGGTGTTCGAGTCGTGGTCGCAGTAGGCCTCGACGACCTCGGCAGGAATACGCCCCCGCTCGGAGACGGAGTATCCGTTCTCCCGCGCCCACACGCGCACCGCCTGGTTGTGGCGCCGAGCCTCGGTCGAGCCCGCCCCCGCGGCAGCCTCGCGACGGCGTGCGCGCCGGCTGCCTCCTGCGGTTCGCGCGGCGGAAACGAACGGGGCGAGCTTGTTCCGGAGCGTCGCGGCGTTGGCCGCATTGAGGTCGATCTCGAATTGCTTTCCGTCGAGGGCGAAAGCGATGGTCTCATCAGCTGCCGCGCCGTCAAGGTCGTCGATCAGCTGTACCGTTTTGATTCGCGCCACTGCGTCACCCTCTGCTGTATTGATGCTCGGTGCCGAGGGTAGTGGATGCTCTGCGGGAGACATGCATTCCCCCGGACCAGTGATAGTGCGGGCCAGCGTTGTCGTGATGGCCCGGGCGGTGGCGCTTCCCGGGTGGTAGGCGAGGTAGGTGGCCAGGATCCGCAGGGCGGTCAGTGCCTCGTTCTCCCGCTCGACCCACTCGCTCCGGCGGGCGTCGCATGCGTTCCGGAACGCTGATTGAAGCTCACGGGACAGGGCGGTTCCTGCCACGATGACGGGGTCTGACATCACGGTCCTCTCGCACAGCACCGGGGATAGGGCTCAGTGTGCGACAGGGGGCCGACAATTCTTTAGGCCCGCCAAGCCAGGCTCGGCGGACAAACCGACAGGAACGCGTTGCCGACCCGGCACAAGCGGCACGCCCCTCGAGAATCGGGCCGACGTCCAGGCGGAGGCGCTGCTCAGCTGTCGCTGGAGGCCGGCCGCGACCGGGGTAGCTGACGGAGTGGCCTGATGAGGCGGACGAGCATGGTGTGCAGGGCGGAGCTGTCACCGGCCAGCGAGAGCGCAGACGCGCGGTTGTTCTCGGCGGGGTCCATCGCGGTCCAGCGCAGCTCGTAGCCGGCGTCGTGGGCGAGCTGGGCCAGGAACGCCCGCTGGGTGCGCCCGTTGCCCTCCCGGAACGGGTGCAGGGCGTTGATGTCGGCCAGCAGTTCGGCCAGGCCGGTGACGAAGCCGTCGAGGTCACGCCCGCGCAGGACCTGCTCGGAGTGGAGGCGGTCGAAGATGTCGGCGGCGAAGGTCTCGAGGTGCTGAGGGAGGCAGAACAGCTGTCCCTTGCCGATGGACACGGTGCGCAGCTGACCGGCCCAGTCGTAGAGGTCGCTGAAGATGTGGTGGTGGAAGTCCTGCAGGTGGTCCAGGTCGTAGCGTCCGGGCAGCGGCGCCTGGCGCAGCTCGATCAGGCGTAGCGCGGTGAGCTCGGCCTCGGCCTGGGCGAGCTCTCCCGGATCGGTGATCCCCAGCCGGTTCCGCAGAACGCCGGTGGCGAGGTCGAGGTAGGGGTCCGGGCCGGTCAACGGCGGTAGCGGGCCAGGACACGCTCACGAGCCTCGCCGGTACTCAACGAGCCTGTTGCGACACCGTCGAGCAGCGCCAGACCCTCCGCGCTCGGCTCCAGGCCCTCGGCCCGGACCGAGGCGAGGGCCTCGTCGACATCGGCGCGGCGCTGCGCGGCCCCAATGAGCTGTTCGTAGCGCGCCACCGACATCACCACCGCCTCGGGCTTGCGATGAGCACCGACGAACACCGGCTCGGCCTCGGGCTCCTGCACCCGCTTCAACGTCGCCGCCAACGCCGTACGGAACTCACGAAACGACAACACCTCAGGCACCCACACACCGCCCAGCGTACCCGAACGCGTACACATTCGAGTACGCGCCGCGGACTCGTTGAGGGCTAGTGCAAAGCACAGCGCACTGAGCCCTACGCCGATCTGGACTCCGGCCGTGTAAGCGCATCGATCAGCAGGTCGGCAGATCAAGCATCAGAGAAGCCACCGACAGGTAGAACGGTGCGGGCACCGGCGGGCCACGCAGCCGGGAGACCCGCCCGAGCATCAGGCGGGGCCATCGCGGGGCGTCCCGGACGCCCGTCAGCAGCACCGTGACGCGAGCGGGGTTGGCAGGATCGAACGCGAGCCCCGGTCCGTAGGTTCCGCGGGCCATCCAGATTGGAGTACCCGGCGCGTCGGTGTCGAGGAACCGCCGCGGTTGCGACCAGTCCGCGCGGTCGGCGCTGGGGTGTGCCGCTGTGCTCCACCAGAGGCCCTGCGGCGGGAAGCCGCCCGTGTTGTGCAGGTCGGATCCGCGTGCAAGCAGCATCATCCACCTGTCGCCGCGCGGCGCGATCGCGATGTCGAAGAAGCCCTCGTCCGGCCCGGCGAACACACGCGGCGGTGTCCAACCGGTCAGGCCGTCCTCGCTCTCGACGCAGTGCAGCTCGTAGTCGGGGTGCTCGCCGGGACCGATCTCGTGCGGGTTGGCCTGATACCACATCCGGTAGCGACCCCCGGAATGAACGACGCGCGGTTCGAGCACGCTCCATCGCGGGCCGCTGCCCTCCAGCACCGGCGCTCCGCGCCGCCGCCACTGGCCGTCGACGTGCTCCAGCACGCCGATCGCGTACCTGCTCCCGGGCCCGTAAAGCTTGGCGTTCGCCCGGCCCGAGTAATAGATCCGAGCGCCGTTGCCCGCAGCCGGCGGGACGTAGCTCGGGGTGTGCATGCCGGCAGCGTCCCAACTGCCCTTCGGCGGGTCGGCGGCCAGCGGTCGGGCCCGGCCCCGAGGGTCGCAGGCGACCCGCCATGGACCGCCGGGGCCGGTCGCCTCGTCGACCAGGTGCGCGCGGAACAGGCGGTTGCGGAACATGGTGGTGAAGCCGCCGACGAACAGGGTCCACCGGTCGTCGACGAGGTGAACGTTCGGGTCACCGACACCGAGTAGCCCTCGCGGCATCGGACCGTCAAGCATGTCCCACAGCACAATCGGCGCGGGGCTGCCCTGGGATCGCCACAGGTCGGGCTGGTCGGCGTTCATGAGTGCGACCTCCTGGCTGGAGACGCGCGGCAGCGCGCTGAGACCGTGTTTGAGAAGGGTCGGCGTGTCTGCGCCGCGCGGGCCGCGCTCTGGTCCATCGTGGACGGGTGGCTCGGCGTCAGCGGCGGTATCCCTCGGACACCAGCGATGAGCAGTGGGCGTTGATCGAACCGCTGTTGCCCGAGGCCGGGGCGGGTGGGCGTCCGGAGAAGCACCCGCGCCGGGACGTGGTCGACGCGATCCTCTACGTCGTGCGGGCGGGGTGCGCTTGGCGGGCTCTACCAGCGGACTTCCCGCCCTGGCAGACCGTCTACTGGTATTTCAACCGGTGGGAACAGCAGAAGGTCACCGAGAAGATCCTCCCGGTCGTGCGCCGTCAGCTACGTGCCGACGAGGGGCGGGACCCGGAACCGAGCGCGGGGATCATCGACTCGCAGTCGGTGAAGGGTGCCGACACCGTCGGGCAGGACTCGCGCGGCTTCGACGCAGGGAAGAAGATCAACGGCCGGAAGCGGTTCATCGTGACCGACACCCTGGGCCTGCTGTTGACCACGGTGGTGTGCTCGGCGTCGGTGCAGGACCGCGACGGGGCGAAGTCGATCCTGCTCGACCTGTACCTGCGCACCAGGGTGCGGTTCGTCTACGCCGACGCCGGGTTCGCCGGACGCCTGCTGGAGTGGGCGAACACGATCCTGCGCACCAGCGTCGAGGTCGTGCGCAAACCGCCTGAGCAGCGCGGGTTCGCCGTCCTCCCGCGCCGCTGGGTGGTCGAGCGGACACTGGCCTGGCTGACCGCACACCGCCGTCTGGCCCGCGACTACGAACGCCACCCCGCCGTCTCCGAGGCCATGATCCGCTGGGCCGCGATCAACACCATCACCCGCCGCATCGCCCGCGGCAAGCCGGCCGCCCGCCAACAGAAATACGTCTTCACACCCGCGACTTGATCTTCTCAAACACGCTCTGACTCCCCTGCGGATCAGGTAGGTCGGTTCCAGAAACTACCGCGGTGTCCGGTTCGGCAGCAACCGGCTCACACGATGCCTACGTTCCTGCGGCCCTTACGTCCCGATCACTCACGATGCCCCTCCGCGGCTGGTCCAGCTACTCGCTCAGCAGGTGCTCGAGCAGGTCACTGATGCCCGGCACCGCAAAGAGCACCTCGGCGCCGTCCAGGTCCGGCGGCAGCGTCCGGGCAGGTCCCGGCAGGAGTGTGCGCACAGCGCCGGCCTCGGTCGCGATCAGGCCGCCGGCCGCGACGTCCCATGGGTGCAGGGTCTCGGTGTGCGCATCCAGGCGTCCGGCGGCAAGCCAGGCGAGGTCGAGAGCGGGCGAGGACGCCCGGCGGATGTCCTGGCAGTGCGTGATCAGCCGGCGGATGCGTTCGACGAGCGCGTCGATGTCGGGGCGGACGTGCGGGAACCCGGTGCTGACGATCGCGTCGGCGAGCGAGCCCCGGTCGGTCACCCCGATCGGGGCTCCGTCCAGAGCGGCTCCCCGCCCGAGGATCGCGGTGAACGTCTCGTCCAGCAGGGGAGCGTGTACCACGCCAGCCTGGACGACGCCGTCGATGGCAAAGGCGATCGAGACGGCGACGTAGCGGTGCCCGCGTGCGAAGTTCGCCGTCCCGTCGATCGGGTCGACGATCCACAACGGTCCCTCGCCGACGACGGGCAGGTCACCGGACTCCTCGCTCAGCACTGGGACGCTTGGGATGCAGCTGCCGAGTACGCCCCGGATGATCCGGTCCGAGCGCAGGTCGGAGTCCGTGACTGGCTCGACGCCGTCCTTCATCTGCAGTACCGGCCCGCCGTCCGCCTGCGCCGCGCGGGCGATCTCCCGCCCGGCGGTCCGCGCAGCTGACACGGCGCAGTCGAGCACCGCGTGCAGGTCGTAGTTACCCATAGTCGTCCACAGTGCAGCACAGCGCAGATCTAGTCCCACCGGAAACGTTCGTGGTGTCGAGCGCAGGGTTGCGGAGTCGGGTGACTCAGGTAGAGCAACGGATTCACGGGCTCGTAGCAGTACGACCGGCGAGAAGGCATGACGACAGCGATCCGGGAGCCCGCCCAATCGCGCTCAGGGGCTCCCCTACTCCAGATCTGGTCCCGGCTACTGGTCACGAGGGAGTCTGACCCGGTGCAGGGCGGAGCTGTCATCGGCCAACGAGAGCGCGGACGCTCGGTGTTCTCGGCCGGGTCCATCCCGGTCCAGCGCAGCTCGTATCCCGCGGGGTGGACGAGCTGGGCCAGGAACGCCCGTTGGGTGCGCCCGTTGCCCTCCCGGAACTTATCTGCACGGAGAAGACAGTCTTCGCCGGTGCGACGAGGAGCCGCGCGTCATGGACTAGTCTTCGGGTGACTGTGATCATCCGCTGCATCGCTGATCGAAGTACTGTTCACCGCGTGATATCAGGGTCGACTGCTCATGGGCAGAGCGCGTATTCGCTCCGCATGGAGTGGGGCCTCGCCGGAGCCGCTGCTGTGGTTCCGGACTGCGATATCGCCGTAGTCGTCGACGTCCTGAGCTTCACCACGACGTTGACCGTGGCCGCCGATCGAGGCGTCGTCGTCTATCCGCTGCCCTGGCGAAAGGATGCGGCCGCCACTTTCGCTGCTGCCCGTGCTGCGACTCTCGCCGTTGGCAGATCGGAAGCCCGAGCAGGTCAGGTCAGCTTGTCGCCGGCCAGCATCCGGAACGCTCAATCGTTAGAGCGTCTCGTACTTCCGTCTCCTAACGGGTCTTCGATCAGCTTCGAGCTCGCTAGGTCGCAGGCAGACGTGCTCGGTTGCAGCCTGCGCAACCGCGCCGCCGTGGCAAGTTGGATCCAGGCCCGCCGCGCCGCCGCCCCAGACATTCGCGTCGCAATCATCCCGGCCGGCGAGAAGTGGCCAGACCGGAGCCTCCGCCCTGCCGTGGAAGATCTATGGGGAGCAGGCGCACTGATCTCTGCATTGCACAGCTTCGGCTGGACTGACCTTTCGCCGGAGGCTTTTGTCGCAGCAACGTCGTTTGAGACCGCCTCGGCTCAGATCACTCAGCTGCTCCGTGAATGCGCCAGCGGGCGGGAACTGATCGACAGCGGATACGAGGACGACGTCCAAACCGCGAGTGAACTGGACTCCAGCTCACTCGTCCCGATCTTGCGGGGCGACATGTTCGTTGCCAACGTCTAGTTCGGGGATCCTGGCCGACGCCGGTAGGAGGCGAACATAACCGTCAGCCAGTGGGACGCGGCCGCCATCAGCCTCTACCCGCGGGTTGTCTGGGTAAAGAGTAGTTCAACAACCTTGATGATCCGCAGGTCCGAGCGCTAATGAGGGGGTGACGCGGCCGATAAGCGGTACGTGACTACGCCGCAGAGCCCCTACCAGGGCCACCCTCAGCAGCAGCCCTACTACGGTCAGTACCCGCCCCAGCAGGGCGGCCAGTACCCGCCGCAGGGCTACCCGCCCCCGCAGGGCCAGTACCCGCAGTACAACCAGGCCCCGCAGATCCCGCCGCCCGCGCCGAAGAAGAAGCGCACCGGGCTCAAGGTGACCCTCGGGATCCTCGTCGCGATCGTCGTCATCGCGATCGCCACCGGCGGTGGCGGCGACGAGCAGGCCCCGGCCGCCGCCTCAGGAGACGCGAACGCCGCCCCTGCCGCCGCCGGTGCCGCCGCGAGCGGGGACCAGTCGGTGAAGTTCGGGCAGGAGGCCACCTCCGGAGACCTGGCCATCTCGGCGTCCGCACCCGAGCAGGTCACCGAGTTCGGCATGACGCAGGCGTGCTCGACGGTCACCTACAAGAACAACGGGTCCAGCCCGGCGTCGTTCAACCCCGTTCGACTGGAAGTTCACCACCCCGGCCGGGGTCGAGGCGTCCGCGTCGATCCCGTTCAACGCCGGGGCGAAGGCGCTGAACTCCGGTCAGCTCGCCCCGGGCGGCACCACCTCGGGGATGATCTGCGGCGACCAGCAGACCACCGACGTCAACGCGGTCAAGTACGCGCCCTCGTTCAGCTTCTCCGACCCGATCACCTGGACGAACTGACCTCCATCCCCCGAGCTGCGCGCCGAAAGCCGGGGTAGTCACGCACAACGACACGGCGCGCAACCGAGGCCCCCGCCACAGCACCCCTGCGGCGGGGGCCTCATCATCTCCGCGGCAGGCCCCGCCGCCATCGAGCCAGCTGCGCTGTCGACGACGGTCTCGACACCGCCGCGAGACCAGATCTCCAGGCGCAGGCGGATCCCGAGGGGCTCGCGTGGGGCTGCCGTAGCGTCGCGGCGATGCCCTCCTTCCACCTCCGTCTCCTCGACCAGTAGGGGGCGCCGTGAGCTGGGGGACTCGCTGGCCCTGACGCTCACCTCGGTCTTCAACTCCGTCGCCGGCCTTCTGGGGTTTCTGATCGCGGCGTGGGTGATGCCCCAGGAGGAGGTCGGGCGGGCGACGGAGTTCGTCTCGGCCATGCAGCTGATCGGCGGCGCGGCTCAGCTCAATCTCGGTATCGGCATCATGAGGTGGCTGCCCGGGGCAGGCCGCAAGTCCGTGCGGCTGGTGTTCGGCAGCCTGCTGCTGATCATGCCGTTGTCCGGGCTGGCCGGGCTGGTCTACGGGCTGCTCGTCCCGCGGGTGGCGTTGGTCGCCGCCGGCGAGGGTTCCTTCGGGTTCGGCCTGTTGCTGCTGGTGCTGGGCTGTGCCGGGTGGGGCGTGTTCGTCGTGCACGACTTCGTCATGGTCGCCGCGGGCCGGCCCTGGCTGGCGGTCTGGCGAAGCGGGACCTTCGCCGTGGCCCGATCGGCCTGCTCGCCGTGCTCGGGGCAGGCCTGGCCTCGCAGGGCATGGTGCTGTCCTGGGTGATCCCGGTCGTGGTGTGGATCGGGGTCGGCACGATCGTGCTGTGGTTCCTGGTCCGCAGATTCGCCGCCGCGGGCGGGCCCGGTGTCCTGCCCAGCCGGGCCACGATGGCCGGGTTCCTCGCCCCGACCGCGGTGGCCCAGCTCGGGGCAGTGCTGCTCTACAACCAGATCCCGCTGCTGGCGAACTTCCGGATGGGTAACGCCATCGGCGCGGTGTTCTTCATCGCCTGGCAGGCCACCGTCGTCATCGACACCGCCGCGGTGTTCTTCACCAACTCCCTCGCCGTGCAGACCGCGCGCGAGCCTCACCGCGCCGTCGAAGCTCGCCCGCCGGACACGACGCCGCATGCTGGTGCTGTTCGTCCCGCTCCTCGCCCTGGGCGCGGCCCTGGGCTGGCCGGTCCTGCGGGTCCTGGGACCCGGCTACACCGTCGGCGCACCGATCATCGCCGCGCTCATGGTCGGTGTGCTGTTCCGGCTCGTGGTGGTCTTCGAGCTGGCTCGACGCCAGGCCGACGGCGACGGCACCGGTTACGCCCGCCTGTCGCTGCTCAACTGCGGGCTGGTCGTCGCCATCGCCTCGCTCACCCCACTGCCGGACCCGGCAACGACACACCCCGCGCTGGTCATGCTGCCCTTCGTCCTCGGCTACCTCGTCGTCCAGACCGCCTTCGCAGCCGTCCTGACCGTCACCGACAGGCGAGCACGGTGCCGCACCTCGAACCGTTCCTTAGAGCGTGTTTGAGAAGATCAAGTCGCGGGTGTGAAGACGTATTTCTGTTGGCGGGCGGCCGGCTTGCCGCGGGCGATGCGGCGGGTGATGGTGTTGATCGCGGCCCAGCGGATCATGGCCTCGGAGACGGCGGGGTGGCGTTCGTAGTCGCGGGCCAGACGGCGGTGTGCGGTCAGCCAGGCCAGTGTCCGCTCGACCACCCAGCGGCGCGGGAGGACGGCGAACCCGCGCTGCTCAGGCCGGTTTGCGCACGACCTCGACGCTGGTGCGCAGGATCGTGTTCGCCCACTCCAGCAGGCGTCCGGCGAACCCGGCGTCGGCGTAGACGAACCGCACCCTGGTGCGCAGGTACAGGTCGAGCAGGATCGACTTCGCCCCGTCGCGGTCCTGCACCGACGCCGAGCACCACCGTGGTCAACAGCAGGCCCAGGGTGTCGGTCACGATGAACCGCTTCCGGCCGTTGATCTTCTTCCCTGCGTCGAAGCCGCGCGAGTCCTGCCCGACGGTGTCGGCACCCTTCACCGACTGCGAGTCGATGATCCCCGCGCTCGGTTCCGGGTCCCGCCCCTCGTCGGCACGTAGCTGACGGCGCACGACCGGGAGGATCTTCTCGGTGACCTTCTGCTGTTCCCACCGGTTGAAATACCAGTAGACGGTCTGCCAGGGCGGGAAGTCCGCTGGTAGAGCCCGCCAAGCGCACCCCGCCCGCACGACGTAGAGGATCGCGTCGACCACGTCCCGGCGCGGGTGCTTCTCCCGGACGCCCACCCGCCCCGGCCTCGGGCAACAGCGGTTCGATCAACGCCCACTGCTCATCGCTGGTGTCCGAGGATACGCCGCTGACGCCGAGCCACCCGTCCCAGATGGACCAGAAGCGCGGCCCGCGCGGCGCAGACACGCCCGACCCTTCTCAAACACGGTCTTAGGCCCGGCGCCGGAGTGACTGCGCAGAGATACACGTAAGTAATCAATGAACTGCGGAGTAACCATGCGCCAGCAGCTCAGACACCGGCGGTGCATGTGCGGTGGCGCGCCGCATGCGGTGTGAAGCGCCCCGGATGTGGTGGAGGCTCTGATCCCACGGGAAGGTGGAGATCGTGCCGGCACCGAGGAAGTTCAGCGACGAGATGCGCGAGCGCGCCCAGCGCATGGTCCGTGAAGCACGCCGGCAAGAGCCGGGGCTCTCGGTCAACGCGGCGTGCAAGCGGATCGGCCCGCAGTTGGGGATCCTCCCCGACACGTTGCGCGGCTGGTGCAAACAGGCCGACATCGACGACGGTCTGGCCGCGGGTGTGACCACTGCAGAGTCCGAGGAGCTCAAGCGGCTGCGGCGGGAGAACGCCGAGCTGCGGCGGGCGAACGAGATCCTCAAGACCGCGTCGGCGTTTTTCGCGGCGGCGGAGCTCGACCGCCATATCCGCTGATCGTGGCCTACATCGATCAGCACAAGCGCCGCTTCGGGGTCGAGCCGATCTGTGCTGCCCTGCGCGCGCAGGGCATCGCGGTCGCCCCGAGCGGCTACTACGCGCACAAGAAGCGGGGTCCGTCGCGGCGGGCGCTGCACGACGCGGCGCTGGCCGAGACGATCGAGGCCACCTTCTTCGACCGGGACAAGGGCCGCGGGCTCTACGGGGCCCGCAAGATGTGGCACCAGTTGCGCCGCGACGGCGTCACCGGCCAAGGCGGCGAGCCGGTCGCGCGCTGCACCGTGGAACGACTGATGCGCGAGCTCGGGCTGCGCGGCGTGCGCCGCGGTCAGCCCACGATCACCACCCGGCCCGACCAGCACGCCGGGCGGGCCCCGGACCTGGTCGACAGGGACTTCACCGCGGCGCGGCCCAACCAGCTCTGGGTCGTGGACCTGACCTACGTGCCGACATGGTCGGGGACGGTGTTCACCGCGTTCGTCTCCGACGTGTACTCCCGGCGGATCGTCGGGTGGCGCTGCGCCGCGCGGATGCCCACCGAGCTCCCGCTCGACGCCCTGGAGATGGCGCTGTGGACCCGTGGGTGCATGGGCCAGCAAGGCGGGATCTGGCGGCAGGTCGGGGCGAGAGTAGGGATGGCGATGGTGTCCATCCAGCGGGCCAGCTCGTCCCACGCGGCTGCAGCCTCCTGGGCGGACAGTCGCGCCCACACCACTGGCCCGGCCCCGTCGCGGTCGGGCGGGCCTGGGGCAGTCGCGGCCGCGAGTTCGTCGATCTGGGGTGCGAGCTCTGCCAAGACCGCGGCCTGCTCCCGGCTGTATTGATCGAGCTCGCCGAGTCTGCGCTCGGTGTAGGAGTGGCGTTCGTCGTGAGCGCGCAGTGTGGCGCGCAGTGCGGTCACCGCTTCGAGCAGCTCCTCGATCCGAGGATCACCCGCCTGCGGGCCGGTCACGACCGTCGCCCTCGGTGCGCGGTGGGGTCCTCGACCGCGGTCCACACCGCCTGGGGCCCGGCCATGGTGATCATGAGGCGCGGGGTGGGGCGAGCGGTGACCGTACTGGGTGCGGTTCTGGTCATGGCTGCCTTCCTGTACTGGGGGTGTGCGAAGAGTGGCCGGCGAGGGCGTAGGGATCTCACGGGTTTCCCTCGAGCAGCGCGATGATCCGGTCGTTGAGCGCGTCGGCGTCGTCGGCGATGCTGTCGAGGAGGGTGAGGACCTGGTCCAGACTGGGTGTTTCTCGCCCGCGGCCGCCCGGGTGCGCACGGTGGGGACGTCCGGCGGCGAGTCGTGCTCGCCGGGCTGTGATGCGCGGGCGGCGGTGAGTGCGAGCCGGGTACGGATGGTGCGCGCGGTGATGGGGCGGTAGTCGTCGTGCCAGCCGTAGCGGTCGATGGCCGGCAGGAGTGTGGCGGCGGCGCACCACCGCTGGGGGGCCCGGCACTGGTGACGGTGCGGGCCGGTGGCGGTCGGGGCGTGGGCGCGGGTGAGGTCCATGCGGGCCGATCCGCGGCCCAGCCCGTCGAGGACGCCGAGGAGCTCCAGCCAGCGCACGACGGCACACGTCGGGCAGCGCCGCGGGTCGACGTCGACAGGCACCGGCTGTGCCCCGACCCGCACGCCCTCGTCGTCGACGATGACCGCGGCGGGGACCAGCTCCCGCACCCGTGCCTGCGGCAGGTCCAGGACCACGGTGGCGACGACGAGGAAGGCGTCGCGGCGGCCGTGGAGCCCGTGGGGCCAGCGCGGGTCGCGCAGGCAGCGATCATCTCGCCCGGATCAGGGACGCCCGCGCGAGCAGCCCGCGGCCGCGGAAGCGCGGCGGGCCCGGTCTCGGGGCGAGGGAGTAGATACCCGGTCTGGCGGTGAACGGCGGCGATCGCGCGCACCCGCCGAGCCTGGGTGGCCGGGCGGGCCGGCAGCGCGGCGAAGAACCCGACCAGTGTGGGCACCGTGGTCGGCAGAGCTGGTTGCCCGGTCGCGGCGGCGTAGTCGCAGAACAACGCCCACTCCCGGCCGTAGCCGGCACCGGCGGCGTCCCGGGGCGGTGATGCGGCAGGCGCCGGACTCGCACGATCGGTCGTCGATCGATTCGCCGGGTCACTCATGGTTCAGGACCGGTTCCAGTGCCTTCCGGCCGGCCGGTCCCCAGGCCGGTTTGCCGCCGGGTAGGCCCCGGTCGCCGTTCTGGCCCATCAGCATCAGGAACAGGCTCTTGAGCAGAGCCAGCCCCCGAGCACGCCGCATCGTCGCCTCGTCGACCTCTGCGTAGGCGGAGAAGAAGTGCTCGGCCATGCCCGCTGGGAGCACCACCCAGGCGGCCGCGAGATCCACCGCGGGGTCGCCGGCGAACAGGGCCCCGAAATCGACCACCCCGGTCAGCGTCCCGTCCGCGATGACGACGTTCGCGGGGTGCAGGTCGCCGTGCACCCACATCCGCGGCCCGGCCCACCCGGGGGTGGCGACGGCGTCCTGCCAGACCGCGCGAGCTCCGGCGGTATCGACATCGAACGCGGCTGTGTCGATCGAGCCCAGGAAGTGCTCGAAGCCTCCGGTGCTCTCGCGAGGGTGGGCTCCGATTCCCATGTCATCACCGGGTGCGTCGCCCGGTGCTGGGACGTGCAGGGCCTGGAGGAACGCGGCGAGGGTGTCGGCGGCGTGCTCGGGCCGGGCGATCACCCCGTGGTCCAGCGGGCAACCGGGCACCCAGGTCATGACGGTCCACAGCTTCCCGAAGCGCTCGCACGGTGTGCCGGCGCGGACCGGGACGGGGATCGGTAACGGCAGTCGTGGCGCGAGCTGGGGTAGCCAACGCCTCTCTTTGAGCTGTGGCTCCGGGGTGGTGTCCATGCGTTGGATCCGCACCGCGAGTTCGTCCCCGAGGCGCCACATCTGGTTACCCCAGCCGCCCTCGACCTCGCTGAGGGGCAGCCCTGCCAGGTCTGGGTGCTGGTCCTGCAGCAGCTCGCGGACCAGGCCCTCGGTGATCTCCGGCTCGGTCTGGGACACACCTCAGACCGTAGCGGGGGGCGCCGACGGCGAACCCGGGTCAGCCGGTGCCGACACAGGAGATGGTCGCCCGGTGATCGTTACGCTCGAGGTCGTGACGACCCGGCGTGTCCGTAGGGCGAGGGCACACGACGTTGAGGCCGTTGTACGGCTTCGTGTCGAGATGTTCCGGGCGATGGGGGTCCCGCAGCATGGCTCCGCCGATTGGCAGGCCGCGGCGACGGAGTGGTTCACGCGGCGGCTGGAGGACCCACGCTTCTGCATCGTGGTCGTCGAGGTGGATGGCGCGGTCGTCGCGACCGCCTTGGGCACACTCCGAGAAGCGCCCCCATCACCGCACTCGACCGAGGGCGATGTGCTGATCAGCAACGTATGCACTGATCCTGGGGCTCGGGGTCGGGGTCACGGCCGCGCAGCCTTCGACGCCGTGCTCGCTTGGAGTCACACCGTTGATGCGGGCCGCGCGGAGTTGCTCGCCACCGATGACGGTCGTCGAATGTACGAGGAATCCGGTTTCAGCGTTTCACGCACACCGGTGATGCGCGCGCCCCTGCATCCGCGGCGCGGACGCCTCATCAGGTAGCCGCTCACCGCGGCCGATTGGGCCGGTGCCGGGTCGTGGTGCGCCTGGATGCGCACACCGAGACCCTGCACCTATGGGACGTCGCGGCCGGCGGCCTGATCGCGACCCAGGCAGGTGCTATGCGCACGCTCGGGGTCACCGCTGGCACTGGGTACGTCCCTACGACTATCGCCGGTGCTCAACGGTATGAGGTAGTCCCGTGGACCGGTGGAGATCAGGCTGTGTGGGGATGAGGGCGTGCTACCTGTTGGGGTTCTTTACTCTGCGGGAGACGGCGTCATCAAACTCTCGTCGCAGGATTGAACGTGAATCTGCGGACCCCCAAACCCGGCGACCGAGGTATCGCCACTCGGCTTTTTCGTCCTGGTTTGAATCATCTGTCTCGGTCATGTACTGCTGAAACCCCACATCGAATGCGCGTTGTCCCTTTTCGGTTCCGTCGTGCGTGAGGCCCGCTCTAGCCAACGGGAAATCCGTATCTGGAAGTAGCACTATTAGTGCGGCAGTTTCAAGTGGGTCAGCTTTTGGGTGTAGGCGACTCCCGATCTGACGCAAGATTTTCTAACTCGTGAAGGTTGGTGCGTTCGCGGGTTAGATCTAGGTTCGACTTATACAGAGCGTAGAGTGCGACGATGAGGGCGACTAGGCTTAGTGCAGCT